>NZ_JBEOSJ010000023.1:0-15136 GCF_040302905.1 Streptomyces sp. NPDC096193
GAACCTCGCCATCCGAAGATGGACGGGGTATCAACATATCTGGCGTTGACTTTTGGCACGCTGTTGAGTTCTCAAGGAACGGACGCTTCCTTTGTACTCACCCTCTCGGGCTTTCCTCCGGGCGCTTCCCTTCGGTCTTGCGTTTCCGACTCTATCAGACTCTTTCGTGTCCGATTCCCCGGTCGGCGGGGCTGCTTTCCGGCCTTTCGGCTTTCCGGCGATTCCGACTCTATCAGATCCTTTCGGGCCTGATTCCCGGTCGAACTCGGGTTGCCATTCCGGCTGTTGGGCCGTTCCGACGTCCCAAACCCTAGCGGATTTCCCATCCGACTCATAATCGAGTCTTCGAAATGAATTTCGGCATGCCGAAATTCGTCCCGGTTGGGAGATCGTGTTGAGAGTTGGGTGCCGCTTGAGCGGCTGAGTGGCTGTCGTAGAACCGTTCCGGCCCCTGACAACTCGAAGAACCTTACAGACAGGTGAAGTGTGCGTCAACTCGTGCGTGGGAAGGGACGGCGGGTCGGCTAGTCCAGGTCCGTGAGCCGGCCGCCGGCGTCCGGTTGCGCGTGTTCCACCCGGCGCAGGACGCGGATCAGCAGCTCGCCGAGCATGCCCCGGTCCTCCGCCGAGAGGTCCTGGAGCAGGTCCTCCTCGAAGTCCGTGGCCATACGCATCGCCTCGAGCCACTTCGTACGGCCTTCGTCCGTCAGTTCCACGATCACGCGGACGCGGTTGTTCTCGTCCCGGTCGCGGGTGACCAGGCCCTCGCTCGCCATGCGGTCGATGCGGTGGGTCATCGCGGCCGGGGTGAGGCCGAGGCGCTTGGCCAGTTCGCCGGGGCCCATCCGGTAGGGGGCCCCGGCGAGCACGAGGCTCTTGAGGACCTCCCATTCGGCGTTGCTGATGCCGAGGGTGGCGACCTGACGGCCGTACGCCACGTTCATGCGCCGGTTGAGCCGGCCCAGTGCGGAGACGACCTTCTCGACCTGGGGGTCCAGGTCTCCGTACTCGCGCTGGTACGCGGCGATCTGCTCGTCGAGGCTCGGCTCGCCGAGGGCGGGGTCCGGCGCTGCTGGGCCTTCGGGGCTCGCGGTTGGCATGCGCCGAAGTATCCCATGGGGCGCGTTGGCATTGAAGTCCTTCACTGTGTATTGTTGAGGATCTAACTTTAGTGTTGAAGTCTTCAGACTTCAGTCCTTCAAGACCTCGAGGTAGGTGAGTGTGACCAGGGCGATGGGCGCTGCGATGCGCCGGATTCAGGCGGGGAACGCGCTGAGCGCGTTCGGACTCGGCTTCACGGTCCCGTATCTGTACGTCTATGTGGCGCAGGTACGGGATCTCGGCGCGACGACGGCGGGGGCTGTCCTCGCGGTCTTTGCGATGGCCGCCCTCGTCGCCCTTCCCTTCACCGGTCGCGTGATCGACCGTCGGGGCCCGCTGCCCGTTCTGGTGGGGGCCGCGCTGCTGGCCGGCGTCGGCGCCGTATGCATGGGACTGGCGGGGAACGTGCCCGCCGTCGTGCTGTCGGCGGCCCTGCTGGGCGCCGGTACGGCGATCATGCAGCCGGCGCTGGCCACCATGATCGTGTGGACCTCCGACTCCACCACCCGTACGCGCGCCTTCGCCACCCAGTTCTTCCTGCAGAACCTGGGCCTCGGCATCGGAGGGCTGATCGGCGGGCACATCGTCGACGCGAGCCGGCCCGGCAGCTTCCTTCTGCTGTTCGGGATCGAGGCGGCGATGTTCCTGGTGCTGGCCGGGATCGCGCTCACCGTGCGGCTGCCGCGATCCCTCTCCCTGCACGAGCCGCGGCCCGCGAACGCCGAGGCCAGGACCCGCGGCGGGCTGCGCGCGCTGCTCGGCCACAAGGCCATGGTCCAGCTGTGCGTTCTCGGGTTCGTCCTCTTCTTCGCCTGCTACGGACAGTTCGAGTCGGGGCTCGCGGCCTACGGCACCGAGGCCGCCGGAATCCAGCCGTCGACGCTCGGCACCGCGCTGGCCGCGAACACCGCGGTGATCGTGGTCGCCCAGTTCGTGGTGCTGAAGTTCGTCGAGCGCCGCAGCCGCACCCGGGTGATCGCCGCTGTCGGGCTCATCTGGACGGTCGCCTGGCTCATCGCGGGCTACGCGGGCCTCGGGCACGGCAGCCAGGCGATGGCGACGGCCGCGTTCGTCTCGACGTACGCGCTCTTCGGGCTGGGTGAGGCGATGCTGTCGCCGACCGTCGCGCCGCTGGTCGCCGATCTGGCGCCGGAGTCGATGGTGGGTCAGTACAACTCGGCGTTCGCCCTGGTCAAGCAGCTCGCGCTGGCGGTCGGTCCGGCCGTGGGCGGGCCGATGGCGGCCGCGCTGCACGGCCCGTACATCGTCACGTTCGTGCTGTTCTCGCTCGGCATCAGTGTGCTGGCGCTGCGGCTCGGCAAGCAGCTCACGCCCGTGCAGGACAAGCCCGCGCTCGCGTCGACGTCGCGGGTGGTGGCGGTGCACAAGCCCGCGGAGCCGGTGGAGACACCGGTCTGAGCGGCTGAGCCGACAGGGATCCCTGCCCTACGAGGGCAGGGCGAACTCGCACCAGACCGCTTTGCCGCCGCCCGGTGTGCGGCGGCTGCCCCAGGACGAGGCGATCGTCGCGACGATGGAGATCCCGCGTCCCGCCTCGTCCTCCGTTTCCGCACGGCGGCGGCGCGGCAGGTGGTCGTCGCCGTCCGTGACCTCGATGATCAGCCGGCGGTCGGTGCGGCGGAGCCGGAGGCGCATGGGCGGGGTGCCGTGCTGGAGGGAGTTGGCGACCAGTTCGCTGGTGGCCAGGACGCCCAGGTCGTGCAGTTCCGGAGAGAAGCGCCAGGACGCGAGGACGCCGGAGGCGAACGCGCGGGCGCGCGGGGCCGCTTCGATGCCGCCGAGCAGGTCCAGCGCCGCGTTGTGGAAGAGCTCGGCCGCCGCACCCGTGCGCGTGGGGTGCTGGACCACGAGGACGGCGACGTCGTCGTCGTGCTCCGCCGTCACCCCGAGCGAGCGGATCAGCCGGTCGCAGACGACCTGCGGGGTGCCCGTCGCCCCCGCGAGGGCGCGCTCCAGGGCGGCCACTCCCTCGTCGATGTCCTCGCCGCGGCGCTCGACCAGGCCGTCGGTGTAGAGGACGGCGCTGGAGCCGGGCGGCAGGGCGATCGTGCCCGAGGTGTGGACCCAGCCGCCGGTACCGAGCGGCGGGCCCGTCGGGTCCTCGGCGCGGCGGACCGAGCCGTCCTCGTCGCGGACGAGGACGGGCAGATGGCCGGCCGACGCGTACACGAGCCGTCCTTCGTTCGGGTCGTGCACCGCGTAGACACAGGTGGCGATCTGGCTGGCGTCGATCTCGGCGGCCAGACCGTCGAGCAGCTGGAGCACCTCGTGCGGCGGCAGGTCGAGCCGGGCGTAGGCGCGAACGGCGGTGCGGAGCTGGCCCATGACGGCGGCGGCGCGCACCCCGCGGCCCATCACATCACCGATGACGAGCGCGGTACGGCCGGCGCCGAGGGTGATGACGTCGTACCAGTCACCGCCGACCGCCGCGTCCGTACCGCCCGGGCGGTAGTCGGCCGCGATCCGCAGATCGTCGGGCTGCTCCAACTCCTGCGGCAGCAGTGAGCGCTGCAGGGTCACCGCCGTCTCGCGGTGACGGCGCTCGCTGGCCCGCAGCCGCTCGGCGGCCTCGGCGTGGTCGGTGACGTCGGCGGCGAAGACGAGGACCCCGCCTCCCCCGTCGGGGCTGTCGACCGGCAGGCAGGTGGCGGTGTACGAGCCTCCGCCGCGGACCTTGCGGGACTTGACCGTCCGCGGCTTCCCGCTGCGCAGCACCTGGTCCATGAGAGGGAACAGGCCCAGCTCGGCGAGTTCGGGGCAGGCGACGGCAGCCGTGGCGCCCGCCGGGCGGGGGCCGAAAGCCGCGGCGTACGCGTCGTTCACGTAGGCGATGCGGTGCTCGGGGCCGTACACGAGCGCGACCAGGGCGGGCAGGCTGCCGAGCACCTCGCGGACCGGGAAGTCCTCGATGGCGGGCGCGTCGGGCAGGGGCTCCGGCTGCTGTTCGTACTCGCCGCGGGCCGCGGGGACCGAGCCATCCCCTCGTTGTACGGGGGAGATCCCGTGGTCGGTCCTCCGCGCTGCGCCGCGGCGCTGCGTACCGGGGAGCCTCGAGCTCCAACGCGTGAAGTTCACTGACTTACTTGCCTCAATGGTTGTCGCCGAGGGTCACTCTGTGCAGGTGTGAGCCCACCTATGGTCACACGTCCAGTGTGACCGAACGGACTGCTGATGACCGTCGTCTAGTTCCCTCTGGGGTCGCTCTGCTGCTCGTCCTTCGAACCGCCCTCGGGCCCGGGGAGGGTCCCGCCGTGGGGCCGGTGCCGGACGGAGTCGGGGCCGTGGCCGTGGCCGGGGCGTTTGCCGCCGGCGGCGAGCTCGAACTCGGCCCGCGGGTGCTCCAGCGATCCGAGCGAGACGATCTCGCGCTTGAAGAGCCCGGCGAGGGTCCATTCCGCGAGCACCCGCGCCTTGCGGTTGAAGGTCGGGACACGGCTCAGGTGGTAGGCGCGGTGCATGAACCACGCCGGGTAGCCCTTGAGCTTGCGGCCGTAGACGTGCGCGACGCCCTTGTGGAGGCCGAGGGAGGCGACGGAGCCGACGTACTTGTGCGCGTACTGCCGGAGCGGTGCGCCGCGCAGCGAGGCCACGATGTTCTCCGCGAGCACCTTGGTCTGGCGCACCGCGTGCTGCGCGTTGGGCGCGGTCTCCGTGCCGGGCGTGGCGGCGGTGACGTCGGGGACGGCCGCGGCGTCGCCGGCGGCCCAGGCGTGCTCGACGCCCACGACGGTGAGTTCGGCGGTGCAGCGCAGCCTGCCGCGCTCGTTCAGGGGCAGGTCGGTGGCGGCGAGGACCGGCGCCGGTTTGACGCCCGCGGTCCACACGACGGTGCGCGTCGGGAAACGGCTGCCGTCGCTGAGGACGGCGATACGGTCCTCGCAGGACTCCAGCCGGGTCTCGAGACGCACGTCGATGTTGCGGGCGCGCAGCTCGCGTATGGCGTACGTGCCCATCTCCTCGCCCACCTCGGGGAGGATGCGGTTGCTGGCCTCGACGAGGATCCACTTCAGGTCGGCGGGCTTGATGTTGTGGTAGTAGCGCGAGGTGTAGCGGGCCATGTCCTCCAGCTCGGCGAGCGCCTCGACGCCCGCGTAGCCGCCGCCGACGAAGACGAAGGTGAGGGCCGCGTCGCGGATGGCGGGGTCACGGGTGGAGGAGGCGATGTCCATCTGCTCGATGACGTGGTTGCGCAGACCGATGGCTTCCTCGACGGTCTTGAAGCCGATGGCGTAGTCCGCGAGGCCGGGGACGGGCAGGGTGCGGGAGACCGATCCCGGCGCGAGGACCAGTTCGTCGTACGGCAGCTCGACGGCGCCGGTCCCCTCCTCGGCGGTGGCGAGGGTGGTCACGGTCGCCGTGCGCTTGGCGTGGTCGATCGCCGTGGCCTCGCCGATGAGGATCTTGCACTTGTCCAGAACTCGCCGCAGCGGGACGACGACATGGCGCGGCGAGATCGATCCGGCGGCCGCTTCGGGGAGGAAGGGCTGATACGTCATATAGGGGTCGGGCGTGATCACCAGGATCTCCGCCTCGCCGCGTGCCAGCTCGTGTTTCAGTTTCCGCTGGAGACGAAGCGCCGTGTACATCCCGACGTAGCCGCCGCCGACGACGAGAATGCGCGTGCCCGACGGTGGGCCGGGGGTCGCGCCCCGGGAGTTAGCAGCCTTCACCATCCCATGAGGCAACGGCGGCAGGCGTTTGTCCACAGGCCCGGCAAATTGTGTGACCGGAAGCCTCCGGTTGCGATGCGCCGGGCGCCTCCCGCGCATTCGGGAAGGTACGCAGGTCAGGGGCGGGGAAGGGGGTGGTGCGAGGGGGCGTAATCGGGAGCCTTCCGGTCCTTGCTCCGATCGGGGGGCGCTCCGTGCGGAACTACCCCCTTCTGAATTGACCCTGGCTCAACTATGTTCGTATCTCGTCGGGGTGCCTGGTCAAGGCGCGCCCGGCAGACCAGGCGGGGAGGTCTCCGGGGGGAGACACAGTGACCGGGGGAACGTGTATGACCATTCAGGATTCTCATTGGCAGGCTGCCGCGCCGACGGCCGTGGACGGGCATTCCGTGCACGGCGGGCACACGGGCGGCGAGGGCAACGGACGCGCGGTACCGGGCGGCCTCGGCCGTTCCGCACCGCTGCGGGTGGACGCACAGCGCAATCTCGAGCATGTCCTGCGGGCGGCTCGTGAGGTGTTCGGCGAGCTGGGATACGGCGCGCCGATGGAGGATGTGGCCCGTCGCGCCAGGGTCGGCGTCGGGACGGTGTACCGCCGTTTCCCGAGCAAGGACGTGCTGGTGCGCCGGATAGCCGAGGAGGAGACCTCCCGGCTGACGGAGCAGGCGCGTACGGCTCTCGGGCAGGAGGAGGAGCCATGGTCGGCCCTCTCCCGCTTCCTGCGCACGTCGGTGGCGTCGGGCGCCGGACGGCTGCTGCCGCCGCAGGTGCTGCGCGTCGGCGTGGAGTCGGAGGACTCTGCGGCGATCGGCGGGGACGGAGTCCGGGTGCCGCATCAGCGCTCCGGGGCACAGCCCGACCTTCGGGTCGTCGGACAGCGTCAGGCGCCGGCGGACGAGGACGAGGGCACGGGCGCGGCGGATCTGCTCGAGGTCGTGGGGCAGCTCGTGGACCGGGCCCGGGCGGCGGGTGAGCTGCGGGGCGATGTGACCGTGGCGGACGTGCTGCTCGTGATAGCCACGGCGGCGCCCTCGCTGCCGGACCCGGCGCAGCAGGCCGCGGCGTCGTCACGACTGCTGGACATCCTCCTCGAGGGGCTGCGTCCGCGGTCGGCCTGAGCACTGACGTGTGCGGCTGTGGGCTGCGACCGACCATCGCGATCCACAGCCGCAACGGCCCATCACAGAGCGCCGATTGACCATTCCCCGAACGAGTGACCATTAGTGCTCGGATTCGGTAGGTCTCCCCGGATGAGTGGTTGACACGCATGTGGGTTCGGTGCGCTGTTGCTCTGTGGCACGCTTGCCCGGTGTTCGGGTCTGAAGGTGCTGACGGGGGCTTCCGCGATGAGCGGTGACGAACGGGACGAGTCCCTCGACGGTGCGGATGACGCGGAGGCTGCGGGACCGCCATCGCGGCAGGTGCCGAGCCAGGGCAGGCCCGAGGGGTCCTTCGGGTCGCCGGCCGGCGTCCCGCCCCAAGGCACGGCCGGAAGCGGGATCGGGACAACTGGCCCCGTGCCGGCCGGTCACGCGGTGCCGCTCCAGCGCGAAGGCGGCAGCGGACTCGATTCGGTGCTTCCACCGCCACGCGAATTGCCCACGTCGGACGCCGAATTGCTTCAGCGCATGCGCACGGGCGAGACCAGCGCCTACGAGGAGCTGTTCCGCCGCCACTCCGACGCCGTCCGCCGGTACGCGCGCACCTGTTGCCGGGACGCGCACACCGCCGACGACCTGACGGCCGAGGTGTTCGCGCGGACACTGCAGGCCGTGCGCGGGGGCGCCGGGCCGGAGCACGCCGTGCGGGCGTATCTGATGACGACGGTGCGCCGGGTGGCCGCCTCCTGGACGAAGACGGCCAAGCGCGAGCAACTCGTGGACGACTTCGCGGTGTTCGCCGCCGAGGCCGCCCGCAGCACGGACACCGCGACCGACGACACCCTGGACCTGGGCGCGGACGTCCGCGCCATGCACGAGGCCGAACAGTCCCTGGCCATGCAGGCCTTCCGGTCGCTCCCCGAGCGCTGGCAGGCGGTCCTGTGGCACACCACCGTCGAGGAGGAGTCCCCCAGCGAGGTCGCACCGCTCTTCGGGTTGACCCCCAACGCGACGGCGGTCCTCGCCGGCCGGGCCCGTGAGGGGCTCAAGCAGGCCTATCTGCAGGCCCATGTGAGCACCACGCTCACCTCCGGCGGTGACTGCGCACGCTATGCCGACCGGCTGGGGGCGTATGCCCGCGGGGGGCTGCGGACGCGGGCCGAGCGCGGTCTGCGCAAGCACTTGGAGGAATGCGCCAAGTGCCGGCTCGCCGTGGGCGAGCTGGAGCACGTCAACGCCGGGATTCCCGCGCTGCTGCCGGTCGCGGTCATCGGCTGGTTCGCCGCCGGCTACTCGCTCAAGGCCGCCGGGATCGTCGCCGGTGGAGCCAGTGCGGCGGGGGCGGGTGCGGCCGCCGCGGCATCGGGTGGTGCGGCGGCCGGTGGTGCGGCCGGCGGCTCCTCGGGCGCGGCCGGCGGGGCCGCGGTGTCGGAGGGACTCGGCGCTCCCGTGAAGGCCGGTATCGCCGCCGCTGTGGCTGTCGCGGCGGCCGCGGGGCTGGTGTGGGCGCTCTCGGGCGACCCGAAGCCCGTGCCGGAGGCGGACGCCAAGCCTCCGGTGGCCCAGCCCGGTGCATCGCAGCAGCCGCGGCCGCCTCAGCAGAAGCCCGATCCACCGCGGCCGCCGGCTCCCGTCGACCCCGCCGTACCGGCTCCGTCGGCGCGACCCAACGAGCCTGCGCCGAAGACGAATCCGGCACCCACGCCGACTCCGGGTGCGCCTACGCCTCCCGCGCCGTCCGAGCCCGCGCCGTCGGACCCGCCCCCGCCCACACAGGCACCGACGCCGACGCCGTCCCCGCCGCGCCCCACGCCCCCGCCTCCGCCGGAGCCGCGGGTCTATCAGGTCAACCGGCTCGAATACAGCGTGTTCGGTGACCACACCGGGCCCGAGGTGCTGCTGGGGCAGAGCAGTTGGATCTGGCAGCGCTGGGGCATGTCGGTCGACGGCCGGCGCTACGGACACGGGGTGACGGTGCACGCGCCCTCGTCGGTCACCATCGCCCTCAACCGCCGGTGCACCAGCTATGACGCCGTGGTCGGCGTCGACGACCTGACGCTGGGGCTCGGTGCCGTGCGGTTCTCCGTCTACGGGGACGGGGCGCGGCTGTGGCGCTCGCCGGTGATCCGCGGCGGGCAGGCGGGCGTGCCGGTGCATGTGGCGATCGGCGGGCAGGAGAGGATCCGGCTGGTCGTGGAGCCGATCACACCGTTCGGTTCGGTGGCGCTCGCGGACTGGGCCCAGTCGCAGATCAGCTGCGGCTGACGGCTGTCCTGTACCCGCACCCACCCGCACCTGCACGGAGGCAGCGCGCCCGGGGCTGTACGCACGGCCCGCCCCCGGGGCGTACGCACAGCCCGCACCTGCACGGAGGCCGCGTGCCCGCACCCGTACGCACGGCACGCGCCCGCACCCGTAGGAGAACCGGAGCCGTACCCCCACGGATACCCGGGCCCGCGGTCGTACTGAGGTACACCCGCGCCTGTACGGCCGAGCTACTCCCCGTACGCCTCCGTCGTCTACGACTGGAGCGTTCGCCGCGGTGGTACTCCTCCGGCGACGGCCCGCTGCCGGGGGGCCGCCGAGCCCGTCCAGCAGGTGCCGCGGCGCGACAGCAGCCGCCGTAGCCACAGTTCCGTGGAGATCAGGTCGGCCAGGCCGTCCAGGGGTACCTGTTCGCCCTCCGAGGCCGCCCGCAGGGCCTTGCGGATCACCCGCGCCTCCACCAGGCCCGCGTCCGCGAGCAGCGGGGCGTCGAAGAGGGCCATCAGCGTCGGCAGCGCCGCGCGGAGGCCCTTGCGTGCCGTCGCCGTCGACGTGGCCTGGGTGGTCGCGCCCCAGCCCGGCGGCAGGTCGTGGATGCCCGCACCCGCGAGGACCGTGCGCAGGATCTCCGCCCGCGCGCCCGGCCGCACCCGCAGGGACTCCGGGAGATCGCGGCAGGCGCGGACGACCTGGTTGTCGAGGAAGGGCGCGTGCAGGCGCTGGCTGCGGACCTCGGCCGCCTGCTCCAGGATGCGGTGATCGGACGCGTGGCGGGTCAGCGCGGCCCGGGCGCGGGCCTCGCCGGGACGTTGCACGATCACCGGGCGGGTCGCCGCCGCCATCAGACGAACCGATACTTCAGCCAACGCCTCACCCGTGAGCCACCGCGCGGCCGGGCCGGGCCGCGACCAGGTCAGGGCGGCCAGCGACGCACCGAGCGGGCCGGTGCCGTTCGCGCCCACGCCCTTGCGGTTCGCCTCCAGCAACAGGTCGGCGGCCGCCTCCAGGCCCGTCCGGTACGGCGTACGCGCCAGCCGCCGCGCCGCCCGGTACACCGTGACCGGGATGAACAGCGCCTGCGGCGACGGCCCTTCGGCCCGGGCCAGGGCCGCGGCCGGCCGCAGCAGATGACGTCGGCGCCGGTCCAGCAGCAGATCCGCGAGGCGTGCCGGGTGCGCGTCCAGCACCTGCCGTGCGCCCGTACCGGTGAAGTGGTCCGCGCTGCCGCCGGTGAGCCGGCCGCGGTGACGTTCCGCCGTGACGAGGGAGGGCGCGGGTTCGTCGGTGAGCGGCCCGCTGTCCAGGGAGGCGTACGGCAGCGCCTCCTCGCCGGCCGCGACGACCACATGGTGCAGGCGCGGGTTCTCGGCGATCGCACGCGCTCGTTCCAGTTCGGCCTCGCGGCCGTCCTCGGTGAGGTCGTTGAAGGTGACGGCGAGGAGCCGCTCGCCCGCGCCGGTGCCGTGGCCGAGCACCGTGCCAGGGACGCCGGGCAGCCCCGCCGCGAGCAGCGCGAGCGTGCCGGACGCGCTGCCGCCGGAGAGGTCCGCGCCGATGCCGGGTGCCGGCCCGCCTCTGGCGGCGCGGCGTTCCGCGGGGCCCATGCCCGGCACGGGACCCGGGTCCGGGGGCAGGGTCTCGGGTGCGTGCCGTGGGGCGGTGAGTCGCGCGCGTACCGCGTCGATCAGGGCGTCCCGTACGCCGTCGACCGCCCGCGACGCCTCGATCTGCGGGCCCGCGACGGCGAGCGAGGCGACCGGCTCGTAGCCGGTGATCTCGCGGGAGCCCTCGCGAAGGATCAGCGCGTGCCCAGGCGGGATGCGCTTGACCCCTTCGTACGGCGTCGAGTCGCGCAGCGCCTCCGGTGTCTCGGGGCAGGCGAGCAGCGCGGCCAAGTGGCCGATGTCCAGCTGGGCTTCGATGAGATCGGCGAGGGGGAGGGCCGCGGTCGCGTAGGCGGTGCCGTTGGCCCAGGGGGTGTAGAAGACGGGTCTCGCGCCGGCCAGGTCGCCGATGACGGTGATCCTGCGCCCTATCTGGACGACCGCGGTGTAACTGCCGGCCCACGAGGTCAGATGGCGAAGCGCCCCGCCGCGGGCGGACAGCAGTCCGGCCCGCAGCTCGTCGTCCCCGGCCGCGCAGCAGCCGAGGACGGCGAGTCGGGTGATGGGGGCGTGGCCGACGACATGGGCGGGCGGATCGGCGGTGACGACACGCACCTCGTCCGGGCGCCAGTCACCGACGGCCCACAGCGGGTCCGGGTCGCCCCACAGGAGCTGCGAGCCGACGGGGTGGACGGTGCGGCCCTCGTCGGACTCCCCGACTGCTCCGGCCGTACCGAAGTTTGCGGCAATACTGCTCCACCCCACCAACCACCGCATCGCCGCCTCCACAGGCTGTGGACAAACCATGGCCGTCGAGCCCGGCCGTTCGGGAACATGCTGCCACGAAGGCAGCGCACAGGAGGGGCTCCGGGTAGCGTGCGCAAAAAGTGAACGCGCCCCCGCGGTTGGCGATTTGCGGGCGGTTCGACGGGCGGCGGGACGAGTGGCCCATACCCAAATCAGAGCAAAGGGAACGAGCGGGACAGTCGTCATTCAGCCATTCTCAGGGGCGCTTCGGGGGCTTTGGCCCGGCATACGACAGTCCGGGAGGCGCTGTTCGCCTCCCGGACCGGTCCGCCGCCCGCGGGGATTGAAGGCGGCGGTATCCCCCAGCCCGCTGGTTCCAGTACGCAGCGGGCCGACCCACGCAGCACTCATGGAAGCGCTCCCCCACCTGCCGGACCAGAGCGCACGGACGGGCGCACGGCCACACGCACGGAGCACGGCGGCGCCGCACCGCCGGCGGTCCGGCTGCTCCACCGCACAACAATCTCGCCATACGGAACACCGCCCCTTAACGGTCAGGATGCGGCGAACTACGCTGTGTTTACTGATGTTCTCCGCCGGGGCGCATATTCCGCAGGGCTCGGCCAGGTGCTTTTGCAGCCGGGACCGCGAAGCTGCCAACCGGGGAGGACGCGGTACGAATGCCGTGCGCTGCAGAGCGACGCGGCGGCCGTCTGTGTGTCGAGGGGTGGCGCATGTCCAGGGAGCAACGCGGGCCGAACGAAAAACTCGGCACCGTTCTCGCCCTCGCGGGAATCAGCAACGCCGGTCTTGCCCGGCGGGTCAACGACCTCGGAGCGCAGCGCGGGCTGACTCTTCGCTACGACAAGACGTCCGTGGCGAGATGGGTGTCGAAGGGCATGGTGCCGCAGGGTGCCGCGCCCCATCTGATCGCCGCCGCGATCGGCGCGAAGCTCGGCCGCCCGGTGCCGCTGCACGAGATCGGCCTCGCGGACGCGGACCCGGCCCCCGAGGTCGGGCTCGCCTTCCCGCGCGATGTCGGCGAGGCGGTGAAATCGGCCACCGAGCTGTACCGCCTCGACCTGGCGGGACGGCGGGCCGGGAGCGGGGGCATTTGGCAGTCGCTGGCCGGTTCCTTCGCAGTGAGCGCCTATGCGACGCCCGCGTCGCGGTGGCTGATAACCCCCGCCGACTCGTCGGTGGAGCGTTCTCTAGACGCCCTCACCGACGACTCGCCCGCCCGCGTGGGCCACAGCGATGTGGCCAAACTGCGGGAGGCGGCGGAGGACGCCCGCCGCTGGGACTCCAAGTACGGCGGTGGGGACTGGCGTTCGTCGATGGTGCCCGAGTGCCTCCGGGTGGACGCGGCGCCGTTGCTGCTCGCGTCGTACTCCGACGAGGTCGGCCGCGCGCTGTTCGGCGCGACCGCCGAACTGACGCGCCTGGCGGGCTGGATGGCCTTCGACACGGGCCAGCAGGAGGCCGCGCAGCGGTACTACATCCAGGCGCTGCGGCTCGCCCGCGCGGCGGCCGACGTGCCGCTCGGCGGATATGTCCTCGCCTCGATGTCGCTCCAGGCCACCTACCGCGGCTTCGCCGACGAAGGCGTGGACCTCGCCCAGGCGGCCCTGGAGCGCAACCGCGGCCTGGCGACCGCCCGCACGATGAGCTTCTTCCGGCTGGTCGAGGCACGCGCCCACGCCAAGGCGAACGACGCGGCCGCCGCCGGCGGGGCGCTGAAGGCGGCCGAGGGCTGGCTGGAGCGCTCACGGGAAGGCGATCCGGACCCGTCGTGGCTGGGTTTCTACTCCTACGACCGGTTCGCCGCCGACGCGGCCGAGTGCTACCGCGACCTGAAGGCACCACGGCAGGTACGCCGCTTCACGGAGCAGGCCCTGTCGCGGCCGACGGAGGAGTTCGTGCGCTCGCACGGCTTACGGCTCGTGGTGAGCGCCGTCGCGGAGCTGGAGTCCGGAAACCTGGACGCGGCGTGCGCGGCGGGCACGCGCGCGGTGGAGGTCGCGGGACGGATCTCCTCGGCGCGGACCACGGAGTACGTACGGGACCTGCTGCACCGGCTGGAGCCGTACGGCGACGAACCGCGGGTCGTGGAGCTCCGGGAGCGGGCGAGGCCGCTGCTGATGGCGCCCGCGTAGACCCGAGCGATGTGACAACCTGCACGCCTCCCTGTTTCAGCTGGTTTAACGGCATTGTCAGCGGGCCAGTGCACTATCGGGGTGGGAGGTGACGCGGTGACGGCGTCCGGGCAGAGCTTCGACTGCGACGTGCTGGTGATCGGTGGCGGGATCGTCGGCCTGTCGACGGCGTACGCCCTCACGCGCGCGGCGCCGGGGACCCGGGTGATCGTCCTGGAGAAGGAGCCGGGGACGGCGCGCCACCAGACCGGGCGGAACAGCGGGGTGATCCACAGCGGGATCTACTACCGTCCGGGGTCGCTGAAGGCACGGTTCGCGGTGCGCGGGGCGGCGGAGATGGTCAAGTTCTGCGCCGAGTACGGCATCGCCCACCAGGTCACGGGCAAGCTGATCGTCGCCACCCGCCGCGACGAACTGCCCCGGCTGCACGCCCTGGTCCAGCGCGGCCGGGAGAACGGCATTCCGGTACGGGAGCTGGGCCCGGCGCAGATCATGGAGCACGAACCGGAGGTCCGGGGGCTCGCGGCGATCCAGGTGGGCACGACGGGGATCTGCGACTTCGGCGCGGTGGCGGCGCAGCTGGCGGCCGCGTCGGACGCGGACATCCGCTGCGGCGAGGAGGTCACGGCGGTGGACCGCCGCGCCTTCGGGGTCGCCGTGCGCACGTCCTCCGGGACGGTGCTCAGGGCGCGGGCGATGGTCAACTGCGCGGGTCTCCAGTGCGACCGGATCGCCCGGATGACGGGCGACGAGCCGGACATGCGGATCATCCCCTTCCGCGGCGAGTACTACGAACTGGCGGACCCCTCGCTCGTCCGAGGGCTGGTCTACCCGGTGCCGGACCCGGCGTTCCCCTTCCTCGGGGTGCACCTGACGCGCGGGATCGACGGCGGGGTCCATGTGGGCCCGAACGCGGTCCCGGCGCTGGCCCGCGAGGGCTACGACTGGTCGACCCTGCGCCCCCGCGACCTGGCGACCACCCTGACCTGGCCGGGCTCCTGGCAGATCGCCCGACGCCACTGGCGGTACGGCGGGGGCGAACTGCACCGCTCGCTCTCGAAGCGCGCCTTCACGACGGCGGTGCGCCGCCTGCTGCCCTCGGTGACGGAATCGGACCTCCGCCGCGCCCCGGCGGGAGTCCGCGCCCAGGCGGTCCTGCGGGACGGCACGCTGGCGGACGACTTCCTGATCCGCGAGTCCCCGCGCACGGTCCACGTCCTGAACGCCCCGTCCCCGGCGGCGACGGCCTCACTCCCGATCGGCCGCGAGGTGGCCCGCAGGGCGCTGCGGGCACTGTCGGGGTAGCGGGATGCACGCCGTGCGGGTAGAGGTCCCTGCGGCAGCTTCGCGCCGCATCCCTTCTCCTAACCGCGCGGCTTCGCCTGTGCCCGCACACCAACGAGGCACGCATCCACCCCCCGGGAGGGGGCGTGCAGGGTCGGCCCCGCAGGGGATCGGCGGCACGACCCGGG
>NZ_JBEOSJ010000023.1:15234-97094 GCF_040302905.1 Streptomyces sp. NPDC096193
GGTGACCAAGACAACGCAGCTGTACGCCGCCGACCCCGAGGAGTCGAGCCCGGAGGGCCCCCGAACCCGACACCGGACAAGAACCCGAGGCCCAACAAGGCCCCCGCCCCAGGAGGGGGCGTGCAGGGAACGGGCCCCGCAGGGGATCGGCGGCACGACCCGGGTGACCAAGACAACGCAGCTGTACGCCGCCGACCCCGAGGAGTCGAGCCCGGAGGGCCCCCGAACCCGACACCGGACAAGAACCCGAGGCCCAAGCACCTCGCCGGCCCGGCCCCCGGACCCGACGCCCGACAAGCACCCGGACCCCAAAGCACCCGCCCCCGCCGAGACCCGGCAAGGCCCCGGCGCCCGGCACGGGACCCGCGCCGCCCCAGACCCCGCACCGCGTAAAATCAGCCCCACTGTGTCTGAGTTCCGAGAATCCGCCCCCCAGCCCATCCGCGACCGCCGCGCCCCCCGGTTCCCCGACGGGCCCACTCCCGATCCCGCCGGGTCGCATCACGAGCGGCGCATTCGGAGTTTTCAGCCGCGGCGCAGTCGTGTCACCGCCGGGCAGGGCGACGCTCTCAAGCGGCTCTGGCCCGTCTGGGGCTTCGACATCGACGGGCATCGCGTCCTCGACCTGGAGGCCATGTTCGACGGGCTCCCCGTCGTCCTCGAGATCGGCTTCGGCATGGGTGAGGCGACCGCCCAGATGGCCGCCGCCGACCCCGCCACCGGCATCCTCGCCGTGGACGTCCACACCCCCGGCCAGGGCAATCTCCTCGCCCTCGCCGAGCGCAACGGCCTCTCCAACGTCCGGGTCGCCAACGGTGACGCGATCATCCTCCTCCGCGAGATGCTCGCCCCCCGCTCGCTCGACGGTCTGCGCGTGTACTTCCCCGACCCCTGGCCCAAGAAGCGGCACCACAAGCGCCGGCTGATCCAGCCCGAGTTCCTCAGCCTCGTCGCCGGCTCGCTGAAGCCCGGCGCGATCGTGCACTGTGCCACGGACTGGGAGTCGTACGCCGAGCAGATGCTCGAGGTGCTCTCGGCCCATCCGGACTTCGAGAACACCCAGGAGCACGGCGGTTTCGCGCCACGACCCGACTTCCGGCCGCTCACGCGGTTCGAGGGCCAGGGCATCGACAAGGGCCACAAGGTGCACGACCTGCTGTTCCGCCGCACCGCGGGAGCCTGACCCGAGCGAACGGCGGCCGCGCGGCCGGCGGGGGGCCCGGCGGCGGCCCGGCGCACAGCCCCACGCACCGTCGCCCGTTGTCGGTGTCCCTCGTTAGGGTCAGTGGGTGTCCGAGTCGTCGCCCCCGCAGCCTCATCCGCCGCGCCCCGCGGTCCCGGCGTTCGAGCAGCAGCGTGTCGACGAGCTGCTCGCCGCCGTACCGGAGCGTGCCCGCTGGCGCTACAAGCCCCGCCGTGTCTCCCGGTTCTGGCACAGCAAGGCCGTCCGGGCCGGGGTGCTGATCACGCTCCTCGCCCTCTCGGGCCTCGTCATCCTGTCGCTGGTACGGGAGCAGACCGGCACCCAGGGCTTCCTGGTCGGCCTCGGGCTGGCGACCCTGCCGGTGCCCCTGCTCACCGCCGCGTTCCGCTGGCTGGACCGGGTCGAGCCGGGTCCCTGGCGGAATCTGCTGTTCGCCTTCGCCTGGGGCGCGTTCGCCGCCGCCCTCGTGGCAATCATCGCGAACACCTTCGCGACGCAGTGGATAGCCACCGCCACCGCGGACCCCACGGGCGCGGACACGCTCGGCGCGACGGTCATCGCGCCGGTCGTCGAGGAGAGCGCGAAGGCCGCGGCGATCCTGCTGATCTTCCGCTTCCGCAGACAGGAGTTCCGCGGGATCGTCGACGGCGTGGTGGTCGCCGGGTTCACCGCGACCGGCTTCGCGTTCACCGAGAACATCCTCTATCTGGGCAACGCCTTCGGTGAGGACCAGCAGATGGGCTTCTCCGGGATCGCCTCGGTGACGGCGGCGACGTTCTTCGTACGGATCGTCATGTCCCCGTTCGCACACCCGCTCTTCACCGTGCTGACCGGTATCGGCTTCGGCATCGCGGCACTGGCCTCACGGCGCATGCGCGTCCGGCGCATCGTCCTGCCGCTGCTCGGTCTGGCGTTGGCGATGGGCATGCACGCGCTGTGGAACGGCTCGACGTCCCTCTTCGGCCCGTGGGGCTTCTACCTCGTGTACGGGGCCTTCATGGTGCCCGTCTTCGGGCTGCTGACCTGGCTCACGATATGGAGCCGCCAGCGGGAACTGCGAACGATAGCCACCGAGTTGCCGGCGTACGCGGCGGCCGGCTGGCTGTCGGCGGACCAGCCGCCCGCCCTGGCGTCGATGCGGGCGCGCACCCTCGCCCGGGATGTGGCCCGGCGTATGCACGGGCCGACCGCGGCGCACGCGGTGTCGGAGTACCAGCACTTCGCGACCTCGCTGGCGTTCCTGCGCCACCGGGCCCACCGGGGCGCTGCGGACCCGGACTTCGTGGAGCGCGAGCAGGAGCTGCTGCACCATCTGTGGCAGCGCAGGGAGGTGGCGGCACCGGCGCTGACCTACGCGGCACGGGCCACCGGGCGGGTGCACGTGCCCCCGCCGCACCGCGACTACGGCGCGTACAACCCGTACCGGACCTGACCGCGCATTCGTACGGACCGGACCTGACCGGACACCCGTACGGACCGGACCCGACACCACACCGCACTGCGGCCCTGCGGGAAGGGCCCGGCGGCAAGACTGCCCGGCGACGAAACCGGCAGTCCTGGCGTCGGGGGGTGAGCGCCGGGACTGCCGGGGACCGGGATTCGCGGGAAGGGTCCCGCAGGATCAGGGAGTCAGGCCCTTGTCCCGCAGCCAGGCCATCGGATCGATGCCCGAGCCGCCGGGGGTGTGGACCTCGAGGTGCAGGTGCGCGCCCGTCACATTGCCCGTGGCACCCACGCGGCCGATCGTCTCGCCGGTCGCCACCTTCTGGCCGGCGCTCGCGGTCATCGACGACAGGTGCGCGTACCAGACCTCGGTGCCGTCCTCGAGTTCGAGAACGATGCGGTAGCCGTACGAGCCGGACCAGCCCGCCGACTTCACGGTGCCGCTGTGCACGGCCTTGGCGGGCGTACCCGTCGGGGCGGCGAAGTCCAGGCCGGTGTGCTGGCCCGAGGACCACAGGGAGCCGGACTCGCCGTACGTGGAGGTGATCGTGTACGAGGAGGTCGGGAGCGAGTAGCTCTTGGCCAGCTGAGCGAGGCGCTCGGCCTCCGCCTTGGCCTTCGCCTCGTCCTCGGCCTTCTTCTTCGCGGCCGCGGCCTTCGCCGCCGCCTCTTCCGCCTTCTTCTTCGCCGCGGCCTCGGCCTTGTCCGCCGCGGCCTTCGCTGCCGCCGCCTCGGCCGAGGCGACCGCCTTGGCCTGCTGCTGCTCGGCCTGCTGAAGGATCCGGGCGCGCAGCGCCTCGCCGGTGCCGCCCTGGCCGGTGTCGGAAGCGGTGTCGGCGTAGGCGATGCCCATCGCCGAGTACGTGGCCGCCTCGTCCACGACGTCCGAGGAGTCTTCGGACATGAAAGAACCGACGCCGGGAAGAGACTTGGCGTCGGGCAGATTGTCCGAGAGGGAGTCGGGAAGGGATATGGAGACCGCGGGTTTGTCCTGCGCGGTCGCGATGCCGCCCGCGCCGACCGCGGCGATCACGCCGACGCCGAGCACGGTGGAACTCCGGGCAAGTCCGCCGCGCTGCTTGGCGACACGGTGCCGACCGCGCACCGGACGGACGGAGTCCTCGGTGGGGTTCCACTCTTCGAGGGACCGCTCCGCGCCCTCCGCACCGAAGAAGTCATTGGCGAAGGGTGCTTCTGGGGCAGGCCTGTTGGACGCCACTGAGGCGTGCTCCTTTCCTTCCTTCTCGCCTACCGGGTTAGCTGACGGGTTCGGAGCAGGAAGGTCTCCTACGAGCGCCATCCGCCGCACAAGTCGCGGTGGAAGGTGCCCGATTCACCCCAAGGATTGGTTCCCCGGTTCCCTTGCGGAATTCGGCGCACGCGCACGGCGCCGTCCTGACGACGGCTGGGACGACCGCGCTGCGTTATCGAACGTTAATAGACGCGAGGACTGTATTCCAAGCTGTTCCGGGTGATCGTTAACGACTTCCCGCGGGACCAATCGGGACACAAGCAGCCGGAGTCGGGCGACTTGATCGACCTTCGGACTTCGTCACATTACTGACGGGTCGTCAAATGGTATGCGGAGGGGGATCTTCCCACTACGAAGCGTGCACGGCCGCCGGGAGCGGGTCGCGCCGGCGAGACCCCTGGCTCGTTCAAAGTGCCCGCGATCGCCTGCACCACTCATCAGGGCAAGCACCCCAGACGCGTTCCCCGACCCACCCAACTCATCCGGCAAGACCACCGAACCGTTCCTCATCCGGCCAAGCCCACCGTCACGTTCCGCAGCCCGCCCGCACACCTCGCACTGCCTCGCACTGCGTCGCACCGCCTCGCACGGCGAGAGACACCCGCTACGTACCCCCGGAGCCGGTGCCCCTCACACCGGCGGCACGACCGGCACCGTCCTGCGGCGCTCCTGCTGCCTCTCCGCCGGCCGGGCGACCGCCAGCAGCGCCATGTCGTCCCTCGATCCGCCGCCGGTGTACCGGCGCACGTCGTCGACGAGCGCGTCGAGCAGTTCGTCGGGCCCGGGGAAGAGCCGCCCGGAGAGCCGAGCGCCGGGATCGTAGAACTCGCCGGCCGCGTTGCGCGCCTCGCTGACACCGTCCGTGTAGAGCAGCAGGGTCGCCCCCGTCGGCAGCGAGTACTCCACCGCCTGGTCCGGCCAAGTCTCCAGATCGCCCATGCCGAGCGGCAGCGCGGCAATCGACGGCTTCAGGAACTCCAGGTCACCGTTGGCGTACAGCATGATGGGCTCCGGGTGGCCGCGATTGACCAGCCGGACGATTCCGGCGCCGCGCGGGATCTCCCCCAGTACGGCGGTGGTGAAGCCCTCGACCGCGTCCAGGCTGTCCCGGCGCGTGCCCTCGCGTGCCAGCGCCCGCTCGAGGCGCTGGGCGACGCCCTCCAGGGAACTCTCCTGTTCGGCCGCCTCCCGGAACGCACCGATGACCACGGCCACCGCCTCGACGGCCTCCAGCCCCTTGCCCCGTACATCGCCGACCACCAGCCGTACCCCGAAGGGCGTCTCCTGCACGGCGAACAGGTCGCCGCCGATGAACGCGTCGGCGAGCGCGGCCTCGTACCGTGCCGCGACGTGCAGCCCGCCGATCCGTTCGGCGGGCGTGGGCAGCACCGCACGCTGCGCGGTCTCGGCGATGACCCGGGCCGAGGCGAGCCGCTCACCGCTGCGTCTGACGACGGCGTTGATGAGCAGCGCGAGTCCGGAGACGGTGAAGAGCGTGAAGATCTCGGTGTACGCCGTGACCTCGCCGGCGGTCCGGTTGTAGAAGTGCAGCCCGAGCACCGCGAGGGTCGCCGTGATGCCGGTCACCAGCGTGGTGCGCAAGGAGAAGAACGGAGCGGCGATCAGCGGGGCGGCAGCGAACATCGGTACGGCCGTGAACTGCGCCGGGGTCGCCAGGTCGAAGACGAGCCCACCGATGATCATCAGCGTGGGCAGGGCGCGGATGAAGCGGCGGGCGCCGTACACGCGACTCTGTTGGAACTGCGCCAACGGTGCTCTCCTCCCCGGTCCGTCCACGGCTGCGGACGGTACCGCGCTCTACCCAGGCTGTCCGGAGCCGCGCCGCCGAGCGACTCTCCGTCGGCCAACCGGGCGAAACGCCGTGCCCACAGACGGGAAACAACAGCGGCCCGACACTCGAGACGAGTGCCGGGCCGCTGTGTCAGTAGCGGGGACAGGATTTGAACCTGCGACCTCTGGGTTATGAGCCCAGCGAGCTACCGAGCTGCTCCACCCCGCGTCGGTGAACACCACTCTACGCCATCCGGAGCAAGATCAACTCCAATTGAGGGTGCCCCCGCTCTGTCGCTCACGTTTCCGGTGGGTCACCATCTCGCGCATGAGGGGGAAACAGTCCGTGCCCAGGAACCTGCGTCCGTCGATCGTCCGCCCGCTCGTGCGCCGAAGGATCGGCCCTCTCGCCCGGGCGGCGGCGGCGCTGGTGGCGCCCGCCGTCGGCATGGCCGCGTACGTTTTCCACCCCGGCGTGCAGGACGACAAGCTGGCGGGCGCCCTGGCGAACAGCTCCCTCCCCCGTGCCCAGCTGCTGGTCATCGATCCCCCCGGCGGCTTCGAGACGGAACCGGGCAGCGGCCGTCTCGACGCGGACTTCCGTCTCCACTACAGCGCGGGCGGACGGCCCGGCTCCGTCCCCGGCGTCGACTACGAGGTCACCGCACGGCCCGACGCGGGCTGCCCCGAAGAACTCCCCGGCCAGATCGTCTGCCTGGACGCCGGAGACGGCTTCACCGTCGTCAAGCAGTGGCACGTGGACGGCACGGTGTCCCACTACGTCGTCCAGCGCCGCGGGACCCTGCTGCTGCGGGCGCGTACGGCCCCCGGCCTGGACGTGGAACGGCTGCGCAGCACACTCGCCGCCGCCCGCCCCGCGACCGACGAGGAGCTGGCGAGGGCGCTGCCCAACCGCTGACCACGCTCTGTCCACCCGCTGATCGGCGGCGGGAGGCCGGCGGCGGGGAGACCGGCCCGCGGGTGCCACGTGATCACTCGACGGTCAGGTGCCGCTCCCCGTACACCTTCATCGCGTCCCGGACCAGGACGGCCGTCCCCTCGCCGTACCGGTCGTACGCGGCGGTGAAGCGCGGATCGGCGACGTACATCTCGCCCAGACCGATGAAGTACGACTTCGAGGGCGTCGTGGTCGTCGACAGCCATCCGTACTGCCGCGCGGTGACCGCCTGCACCTCGTCGCTGTCGGCGGACCGGCCGTCCCGGAGCGCTTGCGCGAAGGCCTGGGCGATGGAGACCTGCTCGTCCTGGAAGGCGCGCTTCTCCTCGTCGCTCAGGGAGCGCCACCAGCGGTCGCTGTTCTCGTACGCGTCCCGGCCCCAGCGCTCGGTCACCTCTTCTTCGTACTGTGTGTGGTCGAAGCCGTCGAACACTTCCTCGGCCATGAGTTCTTCCCCTCTCTCGGTCTTGTGGAGAGTGGTCCGCACCGAGGCGATCTGCCGCCCGATGCGTTCGCGTTCCTGCTCCAGGAGGCGCAGATGAGCCCGCAGCGCGGCACCCGTGTCGCGTTGCCCTTCGAGCACCTCGGCAATCGCGGGCAGGCCGAGACCGAGCTCGCGGAGCAGCAGAATCCGCTGCAACCGCACGAGCGCGTCCGGGCCGTAGTAGCGATAGCCGTTGCTGCCCACCCGGGTGGGTTCGAGCAGACCGAGCTCGCCGTAGTGCCGCAGCGTGCGGCTCGTCGTCCCGGCGCGCCGGGCAATCTCCTGGATCGACCACTCCATGACTCAGACGCTAAATCTTTACGCTGCGTCAAGGTCAAGCGGCGTTTCGGGAGCGCTGGGCGAGCGGCGGTCCGGGAGCCGGGCGCGGCTCAGGGCAGCAGCCGGGACGCCCGGGCCCGGAGATAGCGCGCCTCGGGGATGCTCAGCGTGCGCCGGGCTGCCAGCTGGTAGGCGGAACGTGCCCCTTCGACGTCCCCCGCCTTCTCCAGCAGATGCGCCCGCACGGCCTCCAGCCGGTGGTGGCCGGCCAACCGGTCCTCCAGCCCGTCGAGCTCCGCGAGCCCGGCCTCGGGTCCGTGCACCATCGCGACGGCGACGGCCCGCCCGAGCTCGGCCATCGGCTCCGGAGCCAGCCGTACGACGAGGTCGTAGAGCGCGAGGATCTGCGGCCAGTCCGTGTCCTCGGCGCTCGCGGCCTCGTCGTGCAGCGCCGCGATCGCGGCCTGGAGCTGGTAGACCCCCGCCGGGCCCTGTCCCAGGGCTTCTTCCACCAGGGCCGTTCCCTCGTCGATCGCCGGCCGGTCCCAGAGCCCGCGGTCCTGCTCGTCGAGCGGGATCAGCTCCCCGTCCGGCCCGGTCCGCGCGGCGCTGCGGGCGTCGGTGAGCAGCATCAGCGCCAGCAGACCGGTGACGGCACCCTCCCGCGGCAGCAGACGGCGTATGGCCCGGGTGAGCCGGATCGCCTCACGGGCCAGATCGGCGCGGTGCAGCGCCCTGCCGGACGTCGCCGTATAACCCTCGTTGAAGATCAGATACAGGACCTGAAGCACGGCGGCGAGCCGCCGGTCGCGGTCCTCGGGGCCCGGCTGCCGGAACGGCAGGCCCCGGACCTTCTGCTTGGCCCGGCTGACCCGCTGCGCCATCGTCGCCTCCGGCACCAGATGGGCGCGGGCGATCTCGGCGGTGGTCAGACCGCCCACGGCTCGCAGCGTCAGGGCGATCTGGGCGGCGGGCGTGAGCTCGGGATGACAGCAGAGAAAGAGGAGGGTGAGGGTGTCGTCCTCGGCGGGCGCCCGGCTCTCCCCGGGGGCGGGGGTGGTGAAAGCGTCGCGCGGCATGAGGGTCACGACCGACTCCTCGCGGCGGCGCCGGGCCTCCTCACTGCGCAGCTGGTCCGTCAGCCGTCGCGAGGCGACCCTGATCAGCCAGCCTCGGGGGTTGTCCGGGACGCCCGCGTCCGGCCACTGCTCGGCGGCCGCGAGGAGGGCTTCCTGCACCGCGTCCTCGGCCAGGTCGAAGTTCCCGTAACGGCGTACCAACGCACCGAGGACCTGCGGCGCGTGCCGGCGCAGCAGGCCCTCGACAGCGGTCGTACGGCTCAACATTCGCCTCCGGCGGCGTCCTGGATGGGCCGGATGACGACGGGGTACTCGGTCGTTCCCTCGGGAGCCGGGCACTGCGCGACGCGTGCCGCGATCTCGGTGACCCGCTCCAGGCTCTCGCAGTCCAGGACCCAGTACCCGGCGAGGACCTCCTTGGTCTCGCCGTAGGGCCCGTCCGTGACGACCGGACGGCCGTCCTGGCCGGCGGCCACCGTCCGGGTCCGCGCGGGCTCGGTGAGCCCTTGCGCGTCCACGAGTTCACCGGATTCGGCGAGGTCGTCGTTGATCGCTCCCATGAAGGCAAACATCGCCTGCATGTCCTTCTCGCTCCACGCGGGGCTCCCCGCGGAAGGCTTCCCGGACATGGCCTCGTAATCGGCCTGCGTGCCCTGGACCATCACCAGATACTTCATGACTCGCTCCCTCGGATGCGCGGTCACCCTCGTGGGCAACTCTCACAGGGGACGTCGGAGCCGGTGAAGGGTTCTCGACACCTCGCGGAAGAATCCTGGGAGATCTTTTCGGGACCACCCGGCCGGCGCCCTGGCCGGGCATCTGGCACCGAGAAGGGCTGCCGGCCGACGAGGACCACTGAGCCGCCTCGTGCCGCCGGAGCGCCGGTGTTACTGGACGGCGCCGAGCACCCCGGTCACGGGCGCGACGACTCCCGTGAGCTGCCCCAGCTGGCTGATCTGGTCGAGCTGGTTCAGGGACGGTGCTCCGGCGCCCGCCCGCTCGGCGGTGTGTCCCGAGGCGTGGGCACCGGATGCGGCCATGGCGGTGGCGCCGGCGGCGATGGCAACGGCGGTGAGGATGCGCTGTGTCTTGTTCATGCCGGGACAACGGCGGAGGGGACGCGGGGTCACGGGGACGGCTCCCGGATGACCCGCACCGACGACCTCACCGATGCCCCGCGACGACGAAACAGCGCTCCTGTGCGAGGACTCGGGCCGACTATGGCGTGTTCTGGACCGTCCCCCGGCCCGCTCCCCCCGAGATCCTCTAAGGGTCCACCGGCGTGAGAGCCCACGCATCGACCTGATTGGGGGACGCATGGCCTGGTATCCGAACGCCACGAAGTACGAACTCCAGCCCGAGTCCGACAGTCAACCGGCCATCCGGCCCACGCAGTTCATCCTGCACAGCATCGCGGCGCCCTGGACGGCGAAACGGGTGTACGAATACTGGCGGGACAGCACCAATCTCGAAAGTCATTTCGGGCTCGGTTACGCAGGCGACCTCGGCCAGTTCATCGGCACGGAGACCCGGGCCGACGCCAACTATCAGGCCAACCGGCGCCCCGACGGGACCGGCGCGGTCTCCATCGAGACGGCGAGCAACACCGGTGCCACCGACCGGTGGACGGACGAACAGGTCGACCGGCTGATCCGGTTGGGGGCGTGGCTGCACCATCGCCACGGCATCCCGCTTCGGATCTGCCGCACCCACGACGACCCCGGCTACGGCTACCACCGGCTGCACGAGGAATGGGCGGTCGGCGGCACGATCTGCCCCGGCAACGCCCGGGTGACCCAGTTCCGTGAGGTGGTCTTCCCCGGCATCGTCGCCGAGGCCGCGAACCCCAGCCCGCCCGAGGAGGACGACATGCCCATCGCGAAACTGCACGAGACGAACGCCTTCGACGTCGAACTGCCCTCCGGCTCCTGGGTGGGCCTCGCCTTCCGGGACGCGGTCATCCACGCCGGCCCCCGCACCCTGATCGGTCCGCTCTACGTCCAACTGACCATCAGCGACGCCCCTCAGGGCACCCGCCTGGACGGCCGCTTCTACGCCACGAACCCGGACGGCTCGTCGCCGTCGGGTTACGGCGACCTCACCAAGTGGGGCGCGGGCACGCACCAGTTCCTGCACAACGTGGACGTCCCGGCGGGCAAGCACCTGCGATTCGAGATCTGCGCGACGACACCGGACGGCAGCCCGGTGACGCTGCTCCACCGGCTGGTGACGGGGGATTACGTGGCGTCGTGAGGCACGGGCGGGACGGGGCGGCGAGCCGGGTGCACGCCGCCCGCAGACACGGAAGCGCCCGGCCGGGGAACCGGTCCGGGCGCTCGGGTGGTGGCCGACCGGAGACCGGTCGGCCGGGTGGTAGGCCGTGTGGGACTCGAACCCACAACCAACGGATTAAAAGTCCGCTGCTCTGCCAATTGAGCTAACGGCCCTCGGCAGGACACCCCGAGCATAGCCCGAGCTGACTCGTGAGCCGATCGGGTATCCGATCAATGGCTTGTCGCGCTCTTCCTGGGAGGTGCCACGAGTCAGTGGGGAGTGTCGTACCGGTCGGCGCGGCCACCGCAGGAGGCGCCTGGTCCCCGTGACGCGTCAGGGCCCGCCCGACACCGAAGTGTCGTGCGGGCCCTGTCAGCGGTCAGCAGGTCCGGCTCGGTGAGCCGGGACCGGATCAGCCGTTGCGCTTCCAGCGCGGCTTGTCGTCACGGCGACCGAAGGAACCGGTGTTCGTGCCGGTGCCGGTGCCGCCGCGGTGGTCGTCACGGCGGCCGTACGGGCGGTCCGCCGAGCCGGCGCGGTAGCCGCTGGAGGGGCGGTCGTCGCGGCGGTCACGGTTGAACGGGCGGTCGCTGCCCCGGTGGCCGGACGGACGGTCGTCGCGGCGGAAGCCGCCACGGTCGTCACGACGCTCGTTGTCGCGACGGAAGCCGCCGGAGGGGCGGTCGTCGCGGCGGAAGCCACCCGCGCCACCGGACGGACGGTCGTTGTTGTCACGGCGGAAGCCACCGCGGTCGTCACGACGCTCGAAGGAGCGGCCACCACGGTCACCACCGCGGTCGTCACGGTTGAAGCCGCCGGAGGGGCGGTCGTCGCGGCGGAAGCCACCCGAGCCACCGGACGGACGGTCGTTGTTGTCACGGCGGAAGCCGCCACGGTCGTCACGACGCTCGAAGGAGCGGCCACCACGGTCACCACCGCGGTCGTCACGGCGGTCGCGGTTGAAGCCGCCACGGTCGTCACGACGGTCGCGGTTGAAGCCACCACGGTCACCACCGCGGTCGTCACGACGGTCGTTGCCACGACGCTCGAAGTTGCCACGGTCGTCGCGGCGTTCGGTCTGCTCCGGCACGGCGGCCGCGGCCACGGCGGCCTCGACCTCCGCCGTGGCGGCCTCGGCCACCTCGGCGATCGCCGTCTCCGGGTCGTCGCCCCGCTCACGGGCCGCACGCGCCACCAGGCGGTCGGCCTCCTCGCGGAGCTCCACCGCGCGGCGCTGCACCCGCTCCAGCTGCTTCGTCAGGTCGGCGACCTCGCGCTCGGCCTGCTTGGCGGCGTTGTTCGCGGAGTCGGCCTGGACCTCGGTGAGCGAACGCGCACCGGTGATCTCGGCGACCTCGGGGTCGAACGCGCCCGCTCCGCCCACGATGTGGCGCGAGGCGTCGACGCCCGCGTCCTCCATGAGACGGAAGATCTGGCGGCGCTGGTGCGGCAGCGACAGCGACACGACCGTGCCGGACTTGCCGGCGCGGGCAGTACGGCCCGAGCGGTGCAGGTAGTCCTTGTGGTCGCCGGCCGGGTCCACGTTCAGGACCAGGTCGATGCCGTCGACGTGGATGCCGCGGGCGGCGACGTCGGTCGCGACGAGCGCGTTGACGTAGCCCTTCTTGAAGTCCTCCAGCACGCGGGTACGCGCGCCCTGCGTCATACCGCCGTGGAGCGCGTCGGCCTTCACGCCCGAGTCGCAGAGCTGCTCGGCGATGCGGTCGGCGCCCAGCTGGGTGCGGACGAAGATGATGGTGCGGCCCTTGCGGGCGGCGATCGCCGCGGTGACGGGCGCCTTGTCCTTCGGCTTCACGACGAGGACGTGGTGCGTCATGGTCGTGACGTTGCCCTGGGCGCTGTCGACCTCGTGGCTGACCGGGTCGACGAGGTAACGGCGCACGAGGGTGCCGATCTCGTTCTCCATGGTCGCGGAGAAAAGCATCCGCTGACCGCCGGCCGGGATCTGGTCGAACAGCTCGGTGACCTCGGGCAGGAAGCCCAGGTCGGACATCTGGTCGGCCTCGTCGAGGACGGCGACCTGGATGTTCTCCAGCGAGCAGGCACCGCGGTTGATGATGTCGCGCAGTCGGCCCGGGGTGGCGACGAGGACGTCGACGCCGCGCTCGAGCGCGTAGATCTGGTTGCCCATGGACGTACCGCCGCAGACGACCTTCATCTTGAGGCCGAGCACGTCGCCGTACGGCTGGAGGGCGTCCGCGACCTGCATCGCGAGCTCACGGGTCGGGGTGAGGATGACGCCGCGGGGCTTCTTCTTGTCGGTGTGGCCGCCGGCCAGCGTCGCGAGCAGCGGGAGACCGAAGGAGAGGGTCTTGCCGGAGCCGGTGCGGCCACGGCCGAGGATGTCCTTGCCGGCCAGGGCGTCCGGGATGGTCGCGGCCTGGATCGGGAAGGGGGTGGTGACGCCGTTCTGCGCGAGCTTGCGGACGACGCCCTCGGGCAGACCGAGGTCGTAGAACGTCACCTCGGGGGTGGAGGGAGCCTCGGAGACGTCCGCGGTCTCGGGGGCGTCGGAGACCGCGACGGTCTCGACAACGGCCTCGGCCGACTCGTTCTCGGGCATGACGGCGTGATCAGTACTGAAAGTGGACATGCGAAATGCGAAACCTTCCGGAGTCTCGGCACGCGCCCAAACTCCGTGATTCGCAATTCGACCGCCTCGATGCGGTCAGCCACGGCTAGGGAGAGTACGCGCCACGCGGCGCTCTTCTTTTTCGGCGCCGGGCAATGGGATCAAACGATCTACCACCATACGCACCCTCCCCCGCCCTAGGCAAACCGCCGGGGAGTGACCCCGGTTACACCGGCCCCATCTGCGGTGATGCGCTGGGTACTCCCATTGTGGGTACTCCCATTGTGCCCTGTCCGTCGGCCAGCCGCATGGCACCGGCGTGCACCTCGGGAGCGGACGACGCCGACGGCACATCGGTGGGCTCGCTCGGAGACTGGGTGGGAGGGTCGACCGGCGGCGGCTCGGACGGCTCGACCGGGGGCTGCGGCTGCGACGGCTGCGCGGAGGGGGACGATCCGCCCCCTGTCGGGTCGGGCCCTTTGGGCGGCCGGGGCTGCTGGCCGCCGCGCGGGGGCTGCGCCGAGGGCGCGGCCGTACCGCTGGCGCTGGGCGAGGCTCCCGGGCCGTCACCCTTGTCGCCGGCCTTGCCGGAACCGCTTCTTCCGCCGTCGGCGTGGCGGCCGCCGGACACCGCCTCGCCGCCGTCCGGTTCGGCCACCGCACCGGGGCGGTCGGCTGACTTGCCGGGCGCCGGTTTGCCGCCTTGATCGTCGCTCACGCTCATACAGCCGGCCGAGGCTGCGACGGCCAGCGAGGTGGCCAGGGCGACAGCCAGACGGCGGGGGGCGGACAACTGGCGCACGAGGGGCACCTCCGGGGGGCACAGGGCACGGTTTCCGTGCCCAACTCCCTGTGCCCCACAGGGGACACGCCCCGACGCCTGACAAGTACACGACCCGTCCCGGCGGTCGGGTGCCCTGCGGTGCGCCCCGGGTCGCCTCCCAGTGCCTCGACCGGCGATGTCCGGCGCGACAGGGCAAAGCCCGCCGGGAGCGGCACTAGTGCGTCCAGGAGCGCGCCAACTCCGCGCCCAGGAACACCGATCCGAGCCCCACCAGCACCGACGCGGTCACGTTAGCCATGGCGAGGAACCCCCGGCCGCGTTCGGCGAGCCGCAGCGTCTCGTAGGAGAAGGTCGAATACGTCGTGAGTGCCCCGCACAGGCCCGTCCCCAGCAAGGCGTACGTGCCCGAGGAGACCGACGCTCCCGCGACCGCGCCCAGCACCAGGCTGCCGGCGGCGTTGACGGTGAAAGTGCCCCAGGGGAACAGCGAGTCGCTACGGGCCTGCACCGCACGGTCCGTCAGATAGCGCAGCGGTGCGCCGACCGCCGCGCCGATGGCCACCAGCAGCCAGGTCACTTCGGCACCGCTCTGCTCGCGGCGGCCCTGGCCGCTGCCGCCCTGGTCGTCACCGCGGCGAGCCACACGGCGCCGAGGCAGCCGGCCACCGTGCCGCCGGCGTAGGCGAGCGCGAGCCCGGCCTCCGCGCGTTCCAGGAGACCCTTGAAGTCCAGGGCGTACGTCGAGAAGGTGGTGAACCCGCCGAGCACCCCGACGCCGACGAACGGCCGCACCAACGGATGCGCGCGCCGGCTGCCCTCGGCGACGAACACCATCAGGACGCCGATCAGGGCGGACCCCAGCACGTTGATCCAGAACGTGGCCCACGGGAAGGTGCCTTCGGCCGCGGGCCACTGCCGGTTCACCGCGTAGCGGGCGAGCGCCCCGGCCGCACCGCCCGCGGAGATCGCCAGCAGCACGGGGAGACGGCGGCCTCCCGTGGTCTCCGCGCGCTGCTCGGGCACGTGGAGGTCGACATCGGGGTCGATGGCTTCGGCGGACGCATCACATGCCTCGGGGGCATCACCGGCACCGGGCACCCCGCCGGCAGCACTCTCACCACGGTCCCTGCCCGCATCCGACGTCCCGCGTGCACCAGCCGCTCCCCGGACCCCCTCCGCACCCGACGCCCCGCCCGCAGCACTCGCACCATGCGCCCCGGAGGCCCCGGAGCCTCCGGACTCCCCAGGCCCCCCGGACCCGGACCCGGACGCGGACGCGGACCCGGACCCGGACCCGGACGGACGGTCCTCGCTCACCCGTACCCCAGCGCGTGCAGCCGTTCGTCGTCGATGCCGAAGTGGTGCGCGATCTCGTGCACCACGGTGATCTCGGTCTCCTCGACCACGTCCTGCCGGGTCTCGCTGATCCGCAGCGTGGGCCCCCGGTAGATCGTGATCCGGTCCGGCAGCACCCCCGCGTACCACTCGCCGCGGTCGGTGAGCGGCGTCCCCTCGTACAGCCCGAGCAGCTCGGGGTCGTCCGCAGGCGGCTCGTCCTCGACGAACACCGCGACGTTGTCCATCAGCCGCGTCAGCTCCGGCGGAATCCTGTCCAGGGCCTCGGCGACCAGTTCCTCGAACTCCTCGCGCGTCATCTCCAGCACGTGGCCATTGTCACGTACGCCGTCCGGCCGGTCGCCCCGGGCCGGCCACTGTGCCGGCCCGGGTGCCTCCGATCCCTCCCCGTACGCCCGGCCGGCCCGGCATGACGCCCCGCATCGCTGGGCATACGCGCCCAATGGCACGCAAGGTCCCGGAACCGGTCCGAGCCGCGACGACACGGCTGCAACGCCTCTATCGCTCCCGACACACCGAACCGACCAGCGCCCTCGTCCATACGCCGCACCCGTGGGCCCGCGCACTGGGACTGACCGTCGTCGTGCTGTTCGGCGCATGGCTCGGCCTGCTGATCGTCGGCAGCGTCCGGACCCCGGTCGGGCCGATGAACACGAGCATGACGCTGCGCCCGGACCTGACCGGTGGCACGAAGATCAACGTCTCGCCACTGGGCGCGCTCGAATTCGACTCCCATGTGGCACCCATCCGCCTGGACGTCGACGTCGACCAACTCGACCCGGCTCGTTCCCAGGCGCTGGTCGAACACCCCGAACGGCTCGCCGGCCTCCAGGACGAGGTCGCCCACGACGTGGCCGACGGCACCACGGAACTGGCCGTGCGGTCCTGCGTCGCCGTCGTCTCCGGCGCCGCCGCCCTCGGCCTCGCCGTCTACCGCCGCCCCCGCCGCGCCCTCGCCGCCGGCGGACTGGCCCTGGCGCTGCTGGCGGCCTCCGGTGTCTCCGCGTACGCCACCTGGAACCCGAAGTCCGTCCTGGAGCCGAAGTTCTCCGGCCTGCTCTCCAGCGCCCCCTCGCTGGTCGGCGACGCCCGCTCGATCGTCACCGAATTCGATGTCTACCAGCAGGAGTTGGCGCGTCTGGTCACCAATGTGACGAAGCTGTACGACGCGACGTCGACCCTGCCCACGTACCAGCCGGACCCGCTGAGCATGCGGGTGCTGCATGTCTCTGACATCCATCTCAACCCGGCGTCGTGGCACATCATCAGCTCGCTCGTGGAGCAGTACGGCATCGACGTGATCATCGACTCCGGCGACACGATGGACCACGGAACGGCGGCCGAGAACGGCTTCCTGGACCCCATCCGGGATCTCGGCGCCCCCTATGTGTGGGTTCGCGGAAACCACGACTCCGACGTCACGCAGGCGTACCTCTCCCGGATGAAGAACGTCCACGTCCTCGACAACGGCCGGGCCGTCACGGTCGCCGGGGTGCGGATCGCGGGCAGCGGAGACCCCCAGTTCACCCCGGACCGCTCGGTCGTCGCCCAGGGCGACCCGGCCGAACGCATGATGGGCATCCGCCTCGCCTCCGCCCTGCGCGACCAGGAACGCGCGGGCACCCCGGTGGACATCGCGGTCGCCCACAACCCGGTCGCGGCCCGCCAGACCGACGGCACGGTCCCGCTCGTCCTGGCCGGCCATGTCCACCGCCGCCAGACGGAGGTGATGCAGCTGGGTACCCGGCTGAAGATCGAGGGCTCGACGGGCGGCGGCGGCCTGCGGGCCGTGCAGAACGAGAAGCCGGAGAAGGTGCGCGCGTCGGTGCTCTATCTGGACCGCTCCACGAGGAAGCTCCAGGCGTGGGACGAGATCACGCTGGGGGGTCTGGGCCTGACGACGGCCGAGGTCAGCCGCCATCTCCCGGAGGACAATCAGCCGGGCGCGGTGCCGTCGCCGAGCGTCTCCTCGCCCTCCCCCTCGGCTACCCCCTAAACCGTTTTGGCGATACCTCCCCCCATCCCATATGCTTCTCACGTCCCCGACGCGCCGAGAGGCGCCCAGGCGGGCCTTTAGCCCTCATCGTCTAGTGGCCCAGGACGCCGCCCTTTCAAGGCGGTAGCACGGGTTCGAATCCCGTTGGGGGCACGCATCACCCTGTGCGAGACTTGTCTCGCACATTGCTTGGTCCTGTGGAGCAGTTTGGAGTGCTCGCCACCCTGTCAAGGTGGAGGCCGCGGGTTCAAATCCCGTCAGGACCGCTGTGGTCACGCGAGTGATCGCGTGGCTGGGTAGCTCAGTTGGTACGAGCGATCGCCTGAAAAGCGATAGGTCGCCGGTTCGACCCCGGCCCCAGCCACCAACCGAAGGCCCCGATCCCCGGATCGGGGCCTTCGTCGTTTCCCTACGCCTCCTCCCGCCGTCGCCACCCCCGTACCCCCAGCACCACCGCCGCGACCGCGACCACCGCGATCAGCAGGGCCCAGTCCGGGACCGCACGGCCCACGTCGCCCGCCCACTGTTCCGCGGCGAACGAGTCGTCGACCGACAGCAGGCCGGGCAGGGCCGTCGCGCCGTCGAAGACGAGGAACAAGGTGCCGAGGACGACGAAGAACAGGCCCGACGCCAGCGAGGTGGTGTGCAGGCGCAGGCGGCCGATGGTCAGTGCGCGGCCGCGGAGCCAGCGTCTGCCGCCCAGGTCGTACCGGTCCCACAGCAGGGCGAGCAGGAACAGCGGGACCGCCATGCCCGCGGCGTAGACCGCGAGGAGCAGTCCGCCGTAGGCGGGGCTGCCGCTGAGGGCCGACACCGTCAGCACGCTGCCGAGGATGGGGCCCGCGCAGAAGCCGGCAAGGCCGTAGACCAGGCCCAGTGCGTAGACCGGGAGGGCCGTCGTCGGGCGGATGCGGCCGGAGAGCGCGGCCATCCGGCGGGAGGCGAATCCGAGGCCGAGGATCTGGGCGAGGCCCAGCACGATGATCAGCCACCCGCCGGTGGTGACCAGGAGGTCGCGGTTGCCGTAGAAGAAGCGGCCCGCCAGAGAGCCGGCTGCGCCGAGCGGGACGAGGGTGGTCGCCAGGCCCGCGTAGAAGATCGCGGTACGGGCGAGCAGCCTGCCCGCCGAGTCGAGGGAGTACGCGAAGAACGCCGGGAGCAGCAGCGCGCTGCACGGACTCACCAGAGCGAGCAGGCCGCCGAGGAAGGCGGCCAGATAGCCGAGGTCGGTCATCGGGCGGCCTTCGCCGCCGCGTCGACCGCCTCGGTGAACGTCCGCTCCGACTGCGCGCCCGCGATCGGCCGGCCGTTGATGAGGAAGGACGGCGTCGAGGTGGCGCCGAGACCGTACGCCTCGTCCTGGTCCTTCTTGACCGCCTGCTGCGCGGCGGCGCTGTCCACGTCACGGCCGAAGCGGGCGAGGTCCTTCACCCCGGCCTCGCGCGCCAGCGCCTCCAGCCGGTCGCCGGTGAAGCCCTTCTCCTTGGCGCCCTCGGCGTACGCGGCGGCGTGGAAATGCCAGAACCGGCCCTGCTGTCCGGCCGCCCAGGCGGCGCGCGCGGCGGACTCGGACTCCGCGCCGAAGATCGGGAAGTTGCGCCACTCGATGCGCAGGATGCCCGCGTCGACGTACTTCTTCACCAGCGCCGGTTCGGTGTCGCGGGCGAACTTCCCGCAGTAGCCGCACTTGAAGTCGGCGTACTCGACCATCACGACGGGCGCGTCCGGGCGGCCCATGGCGAGCGGGTCACCGGCGTCGCGGCGGGCCAGTTTCGCCAGTTGGGGATAGGTGCCGGCGCCCGGCTCGGCGGACACCTCGGCGGCGGAGCCGGTCGAGGGCGCCTCCGGCCGGGTGGCGCTGTACGAGGCGAAGCCGAGCAGCAGCGCGGCGACGAGCACACCCGCGGCGACGGCGACGGTCGTGCCGGACGGCCGGGACGACCGGGCAGAGGGGGAGGAAGGCATGGTGGTTCGGTACTCCTGAACGAGAAGGAACAGCGAGAAGGAACAAGGACGCCGCGAACGGGCACGCGTGAGCGGCCCGTCGCCTTCTAGACGCGCAGGACGGACAGGTCCACCGGAGTGGGAGGTGCGGGTGGGGGCGGCGCCCGGTCGGGCGTGATGGCCGGGGCCACCGCGCTCAGGACCGGGCCGGTGAAGCAGGGCGCGGCGTGCGGCGCGGGCAGCAGTTCGTACGCCGCCGACCCGCGCGGCGGAGTCGCGGGGTGCGCCCCGCGGTCCCCGTCCGGCGCCCCCTTGCCGCAGCCGGGCGTCTTCCCCTGCGCCGTCACCACGATCACGTCGTCGGCGGGGCTCGCGTACGACTGCGAGCACAGCAGCAGCGCGAACAGCATGCCCAGCAACGCGGTCGCGGTCACCGCGGAGCGGTACCGGTGGTCGCGGCCGATCGGCATGAACGCGCGGCCCTTCGTGGGGAGGTGAACGGATCTGCTCCATACTGCACCAGCTTGTGGGCGAAATGCGTTCGCCAGTGCTTTCCCGGGGGTGCGATCCTGGGATCCGTATGTCTACTTCCTTCGCCGATCTTCAGACCCTCCTGGCCGGGGCATCGCTGCGCGACGCCCACCGGCTGGGCCGTCGTCTCGAAGGCGCCCGCCGCATCCATAAGCCCGAGGCGCGGCAGGCCGTGCTGGACGAGATCGCCGCCGAGGCCGAGCAGTCCGCTGCCCGCACCGCCCGGCGCGCCGAGCGCATGCCCGCGATCACGTATCCCGAGCAGCTGCCCGTCAGCCAGAAGCGCGACGAGATCCTGGAGGCGATACGGGACCACCAGGTCGTGATCGTCGCGGGCGAGACCGGCTCGGGAAAGACGACGCAGATCCCCAAGATCTGTATGGAGCTCGGCCGGGGCGTGCGCGGCATGATCGGCCATACGCAGCCGAGACGGATCGCCGCCCGGACGGTCGCGGAACGGGTCGCCGAGGAGCTGAACACCCCGCTCGGCGAGGCCGTCGGCTGGAAGGTCCGCTTCACGGACCAGGTCAGCGGCAACACCTTCGTCAAGCTGATGACGGACGGCATCCTCCTCGCGGAGATCCAGACGGACCGCGAGCTGCGCGCGTACGACACGATCATCATCGACGAGGCCCACGAGCGGTCCCTCAACATCGACTTCCTGCTCGGCTATCTCGCCCAGCTGCTGCCCAAGCGCCCCGACCTCAAGGTCGTCATCACCTCCGCGACCATCGACCCCGAGCGGTTCTCGCGCCACTTCGGGGATGCCCCGATCGTCGAGGTCAGCGGGCGTACGTATCCGGTCGAGGTGCGCTACCGGCCCCTTCTCGAGGAAGAGGGCGACGACAGCGACCGCGACCAGATCACCGCGATCACGGACGCCGTCGAGGAGCTCCAGGGCGAGGGCAAGGGCGACATCCTCGTCTTCCTCTCCGGTGAGCGGGAGATCCGCGACACCGCGGACGCGCTCAACAAGAAGCAGTACCGATTCACCGAGGTGCTCCCCCTGTACGCGCGGCTCTCGCACGCCGAGCAGCACCGCGTCTTCCAGCCGCACACCGGCCGCCGGATCGTGCTCGCCACGAACGTCGCCGAGACCTCGCTGACCGTCCCGGGCATCAAGTACGTGATCGACCCGGGCACCGCCCGTATCTCGCGCTACAGCCATCGCACCAAGGTCCAGCGGCTGCCGATCGAGGCGGTCAGCCAGGCCAGCGCCAACCAGCGCAAGGGCCGTTGCGGCCGTACCTCCGACGGCATCTGCATCCGGCTGTACTCCGAGGACGACTTCGCGTCCCGTCCCGAGTTCACCGACGCCGAGATCCTGCGCACCAACCTGGCCTCCGTCATCCTCCAGATGACCGCCGCCGGCCTCGGGGACATCGAGAAGTTCCCCTTCATCGATCCCCCGGACCACCGCAACATCCGCGACGGTGTGCAGCTCCTCCAGGAGCTGGGCGCGTTCGACCCGGCCCAGAAGGACCCGAAGAAGAAGCTGACCCAGCTGGGCCGCAAGCTCTCGCAGCTGCCCGTGGACCCGCGGCTGGCCCGGATGGTCGTGGAGGCCGAGAAGAACGGCTGCGTACGCGAGGTCATGGTGATCGCGGCCGCGCTCTCCATCCAGGACCCGCGCGAGCGCCCCGCCGAGAAGCAGACGCAGGCCGATCAGCAGCACGCGCGCTTCAAGGACGAGACCTCCGACTTCCTCGCCTTCCTCAATCTCTGGCGCTACGTCCGCGAGCAGCAGAAGGAGCGCGGCTCCTCCAGCTTCCGCCGGATGTGCAAGCAGGAGTATCTGAACTTCCTGCGCATCCGCGAATGGCAGGACATCTACGCCCAGCTGCGCCAGGTCACCAAGTCCATGGGCATCGAGGTGAACGAGGACGACGCGCCCGAGACCAGCGTCCACATCTCGCTGCTGGCCGGCCTGCTCTCGCACGTCGGCCTGAAGGACACCGACAACAAGAACGAGTACCTGGGCGCGCGCGGCGCCAAGTTCGCGGTCTTCCCCGGCTCGGCGCTGTTCAAGAAGCCGCCGCGGTTCGTGATGTCGGCCGAGCTGGTGGAGACGTCCCGGCTGTGGGCGCGGGTCAACGCCAAGGTCGAACCGGAGTGGATCGAACCGCTCGCGCAGCATCTGCTCAAGCGCACCTACAGCGAGCCGCACTGGGAGAAGGACCAGGCGGCCGTGATGGCGTTCGAGAAGGTCACGCTGTACGGCGTACCGATCGTCGCCCAGCGGAAGGTCAACTACGGGCGCATCGACCCGGAGACCTCTCGCGACCTGTTCATCCGCAACGCCCTGGTCGAGGGCGACTGGCGCACGCACCACAAGTTCTTCGCGGACAACCGCAAGCTGCTGACCGAGGTCGAGGAGCTGGAGCACCGGGCGCGCCGCCGCGACATCCTCGTGGACGACGAGACGCTGTTCGACTTCTACGACCAGCGCATCCCCGAACACGTCGTGTCCGGCGCGCACTTCGACTCGTGGTGGAAGCACAGGAAGCGCGAGGAGCCCGAACTCCTCGACTTCGAGCGCGAAATGCTCATCAACGAGAAGGCCGCCGGGGTCACGAAGGACGACTATCCGGACTCCTGGCGGCAGGGGCCGCTGAAGTTCCGCGTGACGTACCAGTTCGAGCCAGGCGCCGACGCGGACGGTGTGACCGTCCACATCCCCCTCCATGTGCTCAACCAGGTCACGGACGAGGGCTTCGACTGGCAGATCCCGGGCCTGCGCGAAGAGGTCGTCATCGAGCTGATCCGGTCCCTGCCGAAACCGGTTCGCCGCCACTACGTTCCCGCGCCGAACTACGCGAAGGCGTTCCTGGAGAGGGCCGTGCCCCTTCAGGAGCCGCTGCCGGTGACGCTGGCGCGTGAGCTGAAGCGGATGGTGGGGGTGCCGGTCGGTGCCGAGGACTTCGATCTCGCCCGGGTCCCGGACCACCTGAAGATCACTTTCCGGATCGTCGACGAGCGCCGCCGCAAGCTCGCCGAGGACAAGGACCTGGAGGCGCTGAAGCTCCAGCTGAAGCCGAAGGCCCGGCAGGCGCTGTCCAAGGCCGCAGCGGCCGCCACGGCGGGCCCCTCGGGCTCGGGCGAGTCCCTCGAGCGCACCGGGCTCACGGACTGGACGATCGGGACGCTGACGAAGGTCTTCGAGACCCGGCGCGCGGGCCAGCCGGTGAAGGCGTATCCCGCGCTCGTCGACGAGGGGGACAGCGTCGCCGTACGCCTCTTCGACACCGAGGCGGAGCAGCAGCAGGCGATGTGGCGGGGCACGCGGAAGCTGATCCTGCTCAACATCCCGGTCAACCCCGCCAAGTTCGCCTCGGACAAACTGAGCAACCAACAGAAGCTCGCTCTGTCGGGCAATCCGCACGGCTCGGTGCAGGCCCTGTTCGACGACTGTGCCACCGCCGCCGCGGACAGGCTGGTCGCGGACCACGGCGGACCGGCGTGGGACGAGGAGTCGTACCGGAAGCTCTACGACAAGGTGCGTGCGGACCTGGTGGACGCGACCGTACGGACGGTGGGCCAGGTGCAGCAGATCCTGGCCGCCTGGCAGGCGTGCGAACGCCGGCTGAAGGACACGAGGAGCCCGACCCTCGCCGCCAACGTCCAGGACGTACGCACCCAGCTGGCGGCCCTGATGCCGGCGGGCTTCGTGACCCTCACCGGTCTGCGCCGCCTCCCGGACCTGATGCGGTATCTGGTCGCCGTGGACCGCAGGCTCCAGCAGATGCCGACGTCGGTGCAGCGGGACACCACGCGCATGGAGAAGGTCCACGACATGCAGGACGAGTACGCGTGGCTGCTGGAGCAGCTGCCCCGGGGGCGGCCGGTGCCGCAGGAGGTCCTGGACATCCGCTGGATGATCGAGGAGCTGCGGGTGAGCTACTTCGCCCACGCCCTGGGCACCGCGTACCCGGTCTCCGACAAGCGGATCGTGAAGGCGATCGACGCGGCGGCGCCGTGACGAAACCGCTGGTCGGCGCCGTGACAACGCCGTCGCCCACCGTGAGTTCGACCGCCGGGCCCGGCCTGCTGTAGAGTCTCTTCTCGCAGCACAGCGCACGATTCGGAGCTGCAAAACCTGGTCCTGTGGAGCAGTTTGGAGTGCTCGCCACCCTGTCAAGGTGGAGGCCGCGGGTTCAAATCCCGTCAGGACCGCACAGACGACGAAGGCCCCGCACCATCACGGTGCGGGGCCTTCGTCGTTCTCGCCGTCTTGACGACGCCACCCGCCGCCGGTACCCACTGAACCAGGGCCTGCCGCTCTTTCGGGGCCAGGCGGGGGACGGCACACACCGGAGGTGACGCGTATGGCGGCGTCCACGGCGAGGCGGCACGAGACGAGGGCACTTCTGCGAGCCCATCTGGCGGCGGCTTCCGGCTATCGGCACCTCACCCGTACCTGCCCCATCTGTCATCGTCTCCTGAGGCTCGCCATGGAGCCGTCAGCGGACGACGAAGGCGCCACCCTCCGCCCTCCCGTGGCGTCCGGGGCCGCCGAGACATCCGAGGGGTCCGCCGCCCGACGGGCATCCGAGGCTTCCGATCGGCCCGCAACACCCGTCGGCGCGGAGGGCGCAGGCACCACCAAAGCGTGACGCCGGGCGGCTGTGGCCCGTTCCGGGGGCGTGTGGTGGGGAGTTGGCAAGAGTCGTGCAGTGTGACGGGAGTCACCGCATGGGTTTTCAGAACCCCCCTCCTTAACCCCTCCCTACAACCGACCAATTTAATATGTGCCATTGCACCGCCCTGGGAGGGCCTCCCGCACCCCTCCGGATGCGCCCTGTGCAGGGGCGATGCCGGCCCCCGAAGAAGCGCACAAAAAAGATCGCGCTGGACCCGGCGGAGTCCAGCGCGATCAACGACGAAGTCTGTTGGGGCAGAGCGCGTCATGTGGAGCTATGGGTGGGCTTACCGGGATGGGGGTCCCGAATACGCCCGTTTCAACGGGGCTTTCAGGCCTCGCTGCGCTGCTGCGGGATACCCGCAAGCAGTGCGCGGACCTCAGCCTCGCGGTACCGGCGATGTCCACCGAGGGTTCGGATGGACGTGAGCTTGCCTGCCTTCGCCCAGCGGGTGACCGTCTTCGGGTCCACGCGGAACATCGTGGCAACCTCTGCCGGGGTCAGCAGCGGCTCGGCATCAGGGGTGCGAGCGGTCATGAGCGGCCTCCTCGGGAGAACCGAACCTTCTCGGTTCTTTCCTCTAAATTCTGCACCTTGACCCGCGTTGCCCGAAATGGCGGACGCGGGCCGAGTCGGTTATAGGACGAACGGCTTGTCCTCGGCACTACAACTACACCATCTGTCCAGCCACGTCGGCCAAACCGACGGAATTGCCCTCTGAGGTGTTCATCAGTGGCGGAAGCCGATGGGACCATGCCATAACGGACAGTCACGCCACAGTGACGATCAGTCACAGAGCGATCAGGAGTCACCAGACCCCCCATAGAGCGCAATACCGAGAAATCCGCCTGAAGTTGGACGGAAGGAGCCCTCCCCGGACTCCTTGTCCTATTTTGACACGAGGGTAGGCGATAGACGCAAGGGCCCTGTTAGTGCAGTCCGTCACGCTTGAGACAAAGGCCCGGATCGGGACCTACGTCCTGGACGGAGGGGCTCAATGATCCCCAGAATCGATCAGTTTGCGAACTGAAGGTCCCTCACGGCCCGCCAGCGTTCCACGAGACGGGCGTACGCCGCGCTCGCGCCGTCGCCGTCACCGGCCCCCAGCGCCGCGATCCCCGCGGCCAGATCCGCCGCCGAGCGGTCCTCCTCGAGGTGCGCTGCGCCGAGCGCGTGCACCAGGCCGCCGTAGTCCAGCTCGACCAGGGAGCGCGGGTGGAACTCCTCCAGCCACTTGCCGACGTCCACCATCCCGTCGGTCAGCAGACCGCCGTCTGCCGACTCCCGCAGCGTCCGCAGCGACCGGGCCACCCGGCGCCGCGCCTCCACCATCGGCGTGCGGTACCGCAGCACGGCCGCCTCGGGCCCGGCCGGCTCGTAGACGCGCTCCTCGTCCGAGAACAGCGCGAACCAGCGCACCGGCACCTGCCACACCGCGGTCCTGATCCACGGCCGGGCGTCCGGGTTCCGCTCGCGCCACTGCTCGTAGTCGGCCGCTGCCTGTCCGCGCACGACCGGCGGAAGGGCCGCGTCCAGCAGTGCGGCCGGCAACTGCTCGGTCAGCTCCTCCAGCGCCAGCCAGCCGCGCAGCCGGGTCCGCCAGGGACAGACGCAGACCACACCGTCGACCTCCGTGACGAAGGCGTCGCCGCTCTCGTGGACGGGCACCGGGACGGGCGGGGTCGGCAGCAAGTCCGCCAGCGAGCGCCGCAGTTCGTCCTGCGCCGTGGGGGTGCTCTCCCGCTTGGCGTAACGGGTCCAATGAGCCCGTTCGTCGTCCGGGAAGGCCGCCAGCGGTTCGTAGACCCGCAGGTAGGCCGCGTAGGGAACGGGGACAGAGGACAGCGCCGGCATGTCGCGAATCCTTCCACGCCCGTACTCCGCCAGGGGGTGATCCTCGGCACTGCGTCGGATCTACCCTGACGTAGGACTTACCCTCATGCCCAAACGGACCTCCCCATCCCTTCCCCTGCCACAAGCGACGGGGAGACCCCAAGGGGGTCCTCCACATCCGCCGCTTCGTACTTGGGAGTCACCACAGTGACCGATCTGACCGGCGCGTCCGTCCCCGTAGATGTGCTGCACACCCTGTTCCGATCGGACCAGGGCGGCCACGAGCAAGTCGTGCTGTGCCAGGACCGCGCCTCCGGCCTGAAGGCCGTCATCGCCCTCCACTCGACCGCCCTGGGCCCCGGCCTGGGCGGCACCCGCTTCTACCCGTACGCCTCGGAGGCGGAGGCCGTCGCCGACGCGCTGAACCTCTCCCGCGGGATGTCGTACAAGAACGCCATGGCCGGTCTCGACCACGGCGGCGGCAAGGCGGTCATCATCGGTGATCCCGAGACCCTCAAGAGCGAGGAGCTCCTGCTGGCGTACGGGCGGTTCGTCGACTCCCTCGGTGGCCGTTACGTCACCGCGTGCGACGTCGGCACCTACGTCGCCGACATGGACGTCGTCGCCCGCGAGACCCGCTGGGCCACCGGCCGCTCCCCCGAGAACGGCGGCGCCGGGGACTCCTCCGTCCTCACCGCCTACGGCGTCTTCCAGGGCATGCGCGCCTCGGCCCAGCACCTGTGGGGCGAGCCCTCGCTGCGCGGCCGCCGGGTCGGCATCGCCGGCGTCGGCAAGGTCGGTCACCACCTCGTGGAGCATCTGATCGAGGACGGCGCCGAGGTCGTGATCACGGACGTCCGCGAGGAGTCCGTACGCCGCATCCGCGACAAGCACCCGCAGGTCACCGCGGTCGCGGACACCGACACGCTGATCCGCTCGGAGGGCCTGGACGTCTACGCGCCCTGCGCGCTCGGCGGCGCGCTGAACGACGGCTCCGTCCCCGCACTGACCGCCACGGTGGTCTGCGGCGCGGCCAACAACCAGCTCGCCCACCCGGGCGTCGAGAAGGACCTCGCGGACCGCGGCATCCTCTACGCGCCCGACTACGTGGTGAACGCCGGCGGAGTGATCCAGGTCGCCGACGAGCTCCACGGCTTCGACTTCGACCGCTGCAAGGCCAAGGCGTCGAAGATCTTCGACACCACGCTGGCAATATTCGCACGTGCGAAGGAGGACGGCATTCCGCCGGCCGCCGCAGCCGACCGGATCGCCGAGCAGCGCATGGCGGACGCCCGCCGGAGCTGACCGCACGGACGCCGGCCCGCCGCCTCGGGAGACAAGACTCACCCCGGTCGGCGGGTCGACCGTCGAGAAGAGGTTAAAATCGCAGTTGACCAGCGAGGACGGGGCTCCTCGCGGGTCCTGTGAAGTGGCACCTCATGCGGGCGGCGTACCGTATGGCCGCGGAAGCAGGTACCGTTGAAGCTCTACGGACCGGTCTCTCCACGGAGAGCCCGTTCCGACTCATGAACGCGTGTCAAGACTCTGGGGCCGTCGAGCCCCGTCACCGAGGGGGTCGAGCCATGGGGCGCGGCCGGGCCAAGGCCAAGCAGACAAAGGTCGCCCGCCAGCTGAAGTACAACAGCGGCGGGACTGACCTGTCGCGTCTGGCCAACGAGCTGGGCGCTTCAACTCCGAGTCCGATTTCGAGCCAGCCGCCGAACAGCGAGCCGTTCGAGGACGACGACGAGGAAGACGACCCGTACGCACGGTACGCGGACCTGTACAACGACGACGAGGACGAGGACGAAGAGTCCGGCCCGTCGTCACAGCGCCGCGGCGCTTGACGTCGTACCCACCGACCCGGTCCGGGGCCTGCCCCGGACCGGGTTCTGTGCTGTTCAGCTCGCGTAGTCGCCGGTGAGCTCCGCCCCGGTGGCCCGGTCGCCGCGCTCGGTGATCTCTCCGGTCACCCAGGCGTCCACACCGCGGTCCGCGAGGGTGGTCAGCGCCGCGTCCACCGACGCCTCGGGGACGACGGCGATCATGCCCACGCCCATGTTCAGCGTCTTCTCCAGCTCCAGCCGCTCGACCTGGCCGGCCCTGCCGACGAGGTCGAAGACGGGGCCGGGCGTCCAGGTCGACCGGTCGACGACCGCGTGCAGGTCGTCCGGCACGACGCGGGCCAGGTTGTTGGCGAGCCCGCCGCCGGTGACGTGGCTGAAGGCGTGCACCTCGGTGGTCCGGGTGAGCGCCAGGCAGTCCAGCGAGTAGATCTTCGTGGGCTCCAGCAGCTCCTCGCCGAGCGTGCGGCCGAACTCCTCGACCTGCTGGTCCAGCGACATGTTCGCCCGGTCGAAAAGGACATGACGGACGAGCGAGTACCCGTTCGAGTGAAGCCCCGACGACGCCATGGCGATCACCGCGTCACCCTTACGGATACGATCCGGGCCCAGCACCCGGTCGGCCTCCACCACTCCGGTGCCGGCGCCCGCGACGTCGAAGTCGTCCTCGCCCAGCAGACCGGGGTGCTCGGCCGTCTCTCCGCCGACCAGGGCACAGCCGGCCAGCACACAGCCTTCGGCGATGCCCTTGACGATGGCGGCGACCCGCTCGGGGTGGACCTTGCCGACGCAGATGTAGTCGGTCATGAACAGCGGCTCGGCGCCGCAGACGACGAGGTCGTCGACGACCATGCCCACGAGGTCGTGGCCGATCGTGTCGTACACGCCCATCTTCCGGGCGAGATCGACCTTGGTGCCGACGCCGTCCGTGGCGGAGGCCAGCAGTGGACGCTCGTAGCGCTTGAGGGCGGAGGCGTCGAAGAGGCCGGCGAATCCGCCGAGGCCGCCGAGGCCCGCCGTCTCGGGGCGCTGCGTCTTCTTCACCCACTCCTTCATCAGCTCGACGGCGCGGTCGCCGGCCTCGATGTCCACACCCGCGGCCGCGTAGCTGGCACCGGTGCCCGCGTGCGGGGCACGCTCGGAAGATTCAGCAGACATTGCTGGAGAACTTTCGTGTCGTTGAGCGGGGTCTCACGGGCGACGGAGCGCGTCGGCGGCGTCGGCGCCGCCCGCAAGCTCGGTCTCCAGAAGCTGCTTGCCGAGCAGTTCGGGGTCGGGGAGGTCCATCGGGTACTCGCCGTCGAAGCAGGCGCGGCAGAGGTTCGGCTTGTCGATGGTCGTGGCCTCGATCATGCCGTCGATGGAGATGTAGGAGAGCGAGTCGGCACCCATCGAGGTGGCGATCTCGTCGACCGTCATGCCGTTGGCGATGAGCTCCGCGCGAGTGGCGAAGTCGATGCCGAAGAAGCAGGGCCACTTCACCGGCGGGGAAGAGATCCGGATGTGGACCTCGGCGGCGCCGGCCTCGCGGAGCATCTTGACCAGGGCGCGCTGGGTGTTGCCGCGCACGATCGAGTCGTCGACGACGACCAGGCGCTTGCCCCGGATGACTTCCTTGAGGGGATTCAGCTTGAGGCGGATGCCCAACTGGCGAATGGTCTGTGAGGGCTGGATGAAGGTGCGGCCCACATAGGCGTTCTTCACCAGGCCGGAGCCGTAGGGAATGCCGCTGGCCTCGGCGTAGCCGATGGCCGCGGGGGTGCCGGATTCCGGCGTCGCTATCACCAGGTCCGCCTCGACGGGCGCTTCCTTGGCGAGCTTGCGGCCCATCTCCACCCGCGAGAGGTAGACGTTCCGGCCGGCGATGTCGGTGTCGGGGCGAGCCAGGTAGACGTACTCGAAGACACAGCCCTTGGGCTTCGCTTCCGCGAATCGCTGGGTGCGGAGACCGTTCTCGTCGATGGCGACGAGCTCGCCCGGCTCGATCTCGCGGACGTAGCTCGCGCCGCAGATGTCGAGGGCGGCGGACTCGCTGGCGACGACCCAGCCGCGGTCCAGCCGGCCGAGGACGAGCGGGCGGATGCCCTGCGGGTCCCGGGCGGCGTACAGAGTGCCCTCGTCCATGAAGACGAGCGAGAAGGCGCCCTTGACGTCGGGGAGGATCTTGGCGGCGGCTTCCTCGATGGTCAGCGGCTTGCCGTCGTCGTCGACCTGGCCCGCGAGGAGCGCGGTGACGAGGTCGGTGTCGTTGGTCGCCGCGACCTGCGTGGAGCGTCCGTCCTGCCGGGGCAGATCGGCGACGAGGCCGGCGAGCTCGGCGGTGTTGACCAGGTTGCCGTTGTGGCCGAGCGCGATGGAGCCGTGGGCCGTGGCCCGGAACGTCGGCTGCGCGTTCTCCCACACGGAGGCGCCGGTCGTCGAGTAGCGGGCGTGACCGACCGCGATGTGTCCCTGAAGAGATCCGAGGGACGTCTCGTCGAAGACCTGCGAAACGAGGCCCATGTCCTTGAAGACGAGGATCTGGGAGCCGTTGCTCACCGCGATTCCCGCGGATTCCTGCCCTCGATGCTGGAGGGCGTAGAGCCCGAAGTACGTGAGCTTTGCGACCTCTTCGCCCGGAGCCCAGACACCGAAGACGCCGCAAGCGTCCTGGGGGCCTTTCTCACCGGGGAGAAGATCATGATTGAGTCGACCGTCACCACGTGGCACGGCACCGAGTGTAGGCGAGATCGACCACTGGTCCGAATTGGGGACGACCTGGGCCTCTCGGTGACCGGCCGGTCACCCGGTGGCGGCGTTCGCGGAGACGCCCTTTCCATCGGGTCCGGTGAGGGTGAGACCGCGGTGCTGGAGGGTGAACGTCACCTTGCCGTCGAGCACCTTGCGCATGTGGTTCTCCACCGTGCCCGCGGTGCCGGCGCACATCTTCCGGGTGCTGGCCAGGCGGTCGAAGGTGATCGTCGAGCCGGAGACCTTCGCCGTGCCGCTGAAGGTGTTGCAGCCGAGGCTACCGCGTACGGAGCCGTCCTTGGCGAGGGTGAACCAGGCGTTCTTCTCGGTGCCGGCCGGCGGTGAGCTCGCGACATCGCCCGTGAGCAGCGAGTTCACCGTCCACTTGGTGCCCGCGAGGGGCGCGGCCGGCTCGGAGGTCAGGGTGATCGAGTCGCCCTTCGGGGTGGTCAGGGTGAGGTTCTTGTCGACGAGCTCGGCCTTGAGCTTTCCGGTGAAGGCGTCCTTCATCGCCTTCTCGAAGCCCTGGATGTCCTCGGCGCAGCCCATCTCGGTCATCTCGCTCCTGCCGACGGTGACCGTGTCGCCCTCGACCTTCACGGCGGCGCCGAACTGGTTGCAGCCGTAGTTGCCCTGGGCGCGGCCCTTGTCGGTGATCTCGACATGCGCGCCGCTCGGGGCGGCGGACTTCTTGCCGTCGACGGTGACGCTGTCGACGGTCCAGTGCACGCCGGTCAGGGGCAGGTCGGTCGTGACCGATCCGCCCCCGTCGCCGCCCGACCCGGAACCGGATCCCGATTCCGTGCCGCAGGCTGCGAGCGCGAGGAGGGCCAGGGCAGTGACAGGAATGCTCAGCTGGTTACGCATACCGATGTGACGGAGCACACCGCGCTCCGGTTCCCGTCCGCGCCCGGACGCGGGATGCCTTCTCGGCTCAGCCCAGCACCGGCAGCAGCGCGGCGAGGTCGGCCCGCTCGCCGCTGGCGCTCACCTTCGCGGCATCGAGTGACTCGGCCCAGCCCGTGCGTCCGGTGGCGAGCCGGATCCAGGTCAGCGGGTCGGTCTCGACGACATTGGGCGGGGTGCCCCGGGTGTGCCGGGGGCCCTCGACGCACTGGACGACCGCGTAGGGCGGCACCCGGACCTCGACCGATCCCCCGGGCGCCTTCACGGCGAGCGCGTCGGCGAGGAGCCGGGTGCAGGCGGCGAGCGCCTGCCGGTCGTACGGGATCGCCGTCCCGGCCGCGTCGTTCAGATCGTCGGTGTGGACGATGAGTTCGACGGTCCGTGTGACGAGGAAGTCGCCGAGACGCATGGCTCCGAACCGGGTCGGGATCAGCCGGTCGTCGGGGACACCCGTCAGCGCTTCCTCGACCCGGGCGGCCGCGTGCTCGTACAGCTCGTCGGTGGTGGCGCCGGCCACCAGTGCGCGGACGTCCTCGTCGACCTGGCCGGCGGCCGAGGCCGTGGCGAACGGCCACTCCAGCAGGGCGACTTCCTGCCGGGCGGGCTCGGGCAGGGCGAGGTTGCGGGCGACGACGGCGACGGCCATGGACAGATGGGCGGCCAGCTCGCGCACGGTCCAGTCCCCCAGGCGGGTGGGCAGCGCCTGCTGCTCCGGCGTGAGCTTCGACACCCCGTCGCGTACGTGCGCGAACTGGGTCAGCACGGCCGTACGGATCTTGTCGGGGTCGTAGCTGCGGGTGCGCTTTGCGGCTGGTGGCATGGCCCGAGGGTAATCAATCCTCCTGCGCCGGCAGGGCTGTTTTTCCGGCCGGGGAGGGGTCCGCGGAAAGGGTGGGGGACGAGTCCGCCGCGGACCCGGCCGCGAACGTCTCGCCGTTGCGCGGGACGCCGATGCCCCGCCATGTGAACGGGACACCCCGGGCGGTGTCCAGGTCCGGCCCGTCCATCAGCTGGAAGTGGACGTGCGGCTCACTGGAGTTGCCGGAGTTCCCGCAGCGGGCGATCTGCTGCCCGGCCCGGACGGTGTCGCCCGCGCGGACGCTCAGCGAACCGCGCCGGACGTGGGCGTACAGGGCGTAGGTGCCGTCGCCCAGGTCCAGCACGACGTGGTTGCCCACCACCCAGGACGCGCCGCTGATGTCCCGCACACTCGCCTCCACCAGCAGCATGTAGACCAGCATGATGAGGGAGTTGCGGCTGAGATGGTCGCGCCGTCCGTCCGAGGCGTGCACGACAGTGGCGTCCGCGACGGCGAGCAGGGGTGCGCCGAAGGCCGGGAAGGCGCTGTTGGGGCGGGCGAGGGGCCAGAGCCAGGCGAACGCGGGGCGCCTGCCTTCCTCGGGCTCGGCGACGATGTCGATGGCGTACGTCTGTCCGTAGGCGTGGACCCCGTGGCTGGGCACCTTGTCCGCCGGGCTGTTGAGCGCCGTCCACCGGCCCGCGACCGGGGCCTCCACCTCGACGGCGGGCGGCCGGTGGGCGTGGACGCGGCGCGCACGGCGGCTCAGCTCCACGACGGCGGCGAGAGCGAGGACGGCGGGCAGCCAGACCCAGTGCGGGGAGAAGGGCAGCTCGGTGACGAGGCTCGTGATCACCAGCGCGAAGAAGACGACCCAGCAGACGCGCTGGGTCACTGTCAGCAGCTTCTGGACGGACATCGTCATCACCTCTCGGGGCGATCGGGGGGCGGGTCGGGTGGTGGGGACCGGACGGCGGCGCTACGGGCGGGCCGCGGCGAGCACCACCAGCAGCGGCACCACCCGCGCTCCCGGCACCTCGTAGCGGCCCCGGCTCGCGGTGTGCAGCCAGCCCGCGGCGGTCAGCTGGCGCAGGTGGTGGTAGATCTGGCCGGTCGTGCCGAGCCCTTCGAGCTCGGTGAGCTCGGCCGCGGTGCGCCGGCCGCCGAGGATCTCGCGCAGCAGCCGCAGCCGTACGGCATGGCCGAGAGCGGCGAAGGAGTCCGCGGCGTCCGACCAGTCGCCGTCGAGCAGCTGCTCGCTCAGCAGGCCGTACTGCCATTCGTACTGCTCCTGGGTCGGCAGCCGTACGGCACCCGTGAACAGCACGCCCCCGGTCTGTGCGCCGGCCTCGGCGAGCTGTTCCTTGAGGCCCTCCAGCGCCCAGAAATCACCCTCGCCCAGCCGGGGAGCCACGCGGTCCGCCTGCTCCAGGGCGGCGAGCCGGCGTTCCAGCGCGGCGACCCGCTCCTCCAGTTCCATGATGCCAACATACGTAGTTACGTAATCTCGCGCAACGGTCCCGCGGAACGATGTCCGGACACGACCTCCGGACACGACGGAGCCCCCGCCCCCGGAAAGGGGCAGGGGCTCAGCGGACGCTGTGATCAGACCAGCAGACCCGGGATGGTCTCCTCGTGCGCCGTGCGCAGCTCGCTCAGCGCGATGCCGAACTCGCCCTGGACCTCGATCTCGTCACCGTCCACGACACCGATGCGGGTCACCGGCAGGCCCCGCGCACCGCACATGTCGGTGAAGCGGAGTTCCTCGCTGCGCGGCACCGCGACGACCGCGCGCCCCGCCGACTCGCTGAACAGGAAGGTGAAGGCGTCCAGACCGTCGGGAACGATCAGTCGCGCGCCCGTCCGGCCGCGCAGGCAGGACTCGACGACCGCCTGGATCAGACCGCCGTCGGACAAGTCGTGCGCCGCGTCGATCATGCCGTCGCGGGAGGCCGAGATCAGGATCTCGCCGAGCAGCTTCTCGCGGTCCAGGTCCACGGCCGGCGGCATCCCGCCGAGGTGGTCGTGGACGACCTGCGACCAGGCAGACCCGCCGAACTCCTCCTTCGTGTCCCCGAGGAGGTACAGCAGCTGCCCCTCCTCCGCGAACGCGATGGGCGTACGGCGCGTGACGTCGTCGATCACACCGAGCACCGCCACGACGGGCGTCGGGTGGATCGCCGTCTCACCGGTCTGGTTGTAGAGCGACACATTGCCGCCGGTGACCGGGGTGCCGAGCTGGAGGCAGCCGTCGGCGAGACCGCGGGTGGCCTCGGCGAACTGCCACATGACAGCCGGGTCCTCGGGCGAACCGAAGTTGAGGCAGTCGGAGATGGCGAGCGGCTTGGCACCAGAGGCGGCGACATTGCGGTACGCCTCCGCCAGCGCCAGCTGCGCGCCCGTGTACGGGTCGAGCTTGGCGTACCGGCCGTTGCCGTCGGTCGCCATGGCCACACCCAGATTCGACTCCTCGTCGATCCGGACCATGCCCGCGTCCTCGGGCTGAGCCAGGACGGTGTTGCCCTGCACGAAGCGGTCGTACTGGTCGGTGATCCAGGCCTTCGACGCCTGGTTCGGCGACGCGACCAGCTTCAGGACCTGCTCGCGCAGCTCCTGCGAGGTCGTCGGCCGCGGCAGCTTGCCCGCGTCGTCGGCCTGGAGGGCGTCCTGCCACTCGGGGCGGGCGTACGGCCGGTGGTAGACCGGACCGTCGTGCGCCACGGACCGCGGCGGTACGTCCACGATCTGCTCGCCGTGCCAGAAGATCTCCAGCCGCTCGCCCTCGGTCACCTCACCGATGACGGTGGCGATGACGTCCCACTTCTCGCAGATCTCCAGGAAGCGGTCGACCTTGTCCGGCTCGACCACCGCGCACATGCGCTCCTGCGACTCGCTCATGAGGATCTCCTCCGGCGAGAGCGAGGAGTCGCGCAGCGGCACGGTGTCCAGCTCGACCCGCATGCCGCCGGAGCCGGCACTCGCCAGCTCGCTGGTGGCGCAGGAGAGCCCGGCGCCGCCGAGGTCCTGGATACCGGCGACGAGGTGCTCGCGGAAGATCTCCAGGGTGCACTCGATGAGGAGCTTCTCCTGGAAGGGGTCGCCGACCTGGACGGCCGGGCGCTTGGCGGGGCCGGTCGCGTCGAAGGTCTCGGACGCGAGGACCGAGACACCGCCGATGCCGTCGCCGCCGGTGCGGGCGCCGTACAGGATGACCTTGTTGCCAGGGCCCGACGCCTGCGCGAGGTGGATGTCCTCGTGCTTCATCACACCGATGCAGCCGGCGTTGACCAGCGGATTGCCCTGGTAGCAGGAGTCGAAGACGACTTCGCCGCCGATGTTCGGCAGGCCCAGACAGTTTCCGTAGCCGCCGATGCCCGCGACGACACCGGGCAGCACCCGCTTGGTGTCGGGGTGGTCGGCGGCGCCGAAGCGCAGCGGGTCGACGACGGCCACGGGGCGCGCGCCCATCGCCAGGATGTCGCGGACGATGCCGCCGACGCCGGTGGCCGCGCCCTGGTAGGGCTCGATGTAGCTGGGGTGGTTGTGCGACTCGACCTTGAAGGTGACCGCGTACCCCTGGCCGACGTCGACGACGCCGGCGTTCTCGCCGATGCCGACGAGCATCGCGTCGTTCTCGGGGACCTTCTCGCCGAACTGCTTGAGATGGACCTTGCTGGACTTGTACGAGCAGTGCTCCGACCACATGACGGAGTACATGGCGAGCTCGGCGCCGGTGGGACGGCGGCCGAGGATCTCGTTGATCCGCGCATACTCGTCCTGCTTCAGACCCAGTTCGGCCCAGGGCTGGTCGACGTCCGGCGTCTCGGTGGCGTGCTTGACGGTGTCGAGGGTCATACGGTGACCAGCTTCTTGATGATCGAGGTGAAGAACGCGAGGCCGTCGGTGCAACCGGTGCCGACCAGCGGCTCGACGGCGTGCTCGGGGTGCGGCATCAGGCCGACGACATTGCCCTCGGCATTGGTGATGCCGGCGATGTCACGGAGCGAGCCGTTCGGATTCCCGTCGAGGTAGCGGAAGGCCACCCGGCCCTCGGCCTCGAGCTCGTCGAGGACCCGCTCGGCGGCGACGTAGCGGCCGTCGATGTTCTTCAGCGGTACGGAGATCTCCTGGCCCGCCTCGTAGTCGGCGGTCCACGCGGTCGTCGCGTTCTCCACCCGGAGCTTCTGGTCGCGGCAGATGAAGTGGAGGTGGTTGTTGCGCAGCATCGCGCCCGGCAGCAGATGCGACTCGGTGAGGATCTGGAAGCCGTTGCAGATACCGAGGACCGGAAGTCCCGCCCTGGCCTGCTCGATGAGCGTCTCCATCACCGGCGAGAACCGGGAGATGGCTCCGGCGCGCAGATAGTCCCCGTAGGAGAAACCTCCGGCGAGGACCACGGCGTCGACCTGCTTGAGGTCCTTGTCCCGGTGCCAGAGCGAGACGGGCTCGGCGCCGGCGAGACGCACGGCGCGCAGGCTGTCCCGGTCGTCCAGCGTTCCGGGGAAAGTGACGACTCCGATGCGAGCTGTCACGACTCCACCTTTACGACGAAGTCCTCGATGACGGTGTTGGCGAGGAACGTTTCGGCCATCTCGTGGATGCGGACGAGGGCGGCGTCGTCGACCGGCCCGTCCACCTCCAGCTCGAAACGCTTTCCCTGACGTACGTCCGCGATGCCGTCGAATCCGAGACGGGGCAGTGCGCGCTGAACTGCCTGTCCCTGGGGGTCGAGGATCTCGGGCTTGAGCATGACGTCGACTACGACGCGTGCCACGGGCACTCCCGGTGGTGTGTTGCGAGGGCGGTTCCCTCAGCGTACCCGGCCGGAAAATCTACTCGCGTAGATATCCCGAGAACATCCTGGCTAACGCACGGAGAAAATCCGTGGAAATATCCCGCCCGCCATTGCTCCAGACACGCGCATGCAATTGAGTGGGCTTCACAATGTGTCGTCGGCCGCTGTACAAAGGAATACAGAGGAAAGCAGCTTTGCCCCTCGGCAGCCGGAAAGTCGGTGGCACCGCATGTCAGAACGGGTGACACCGCAGGGAAAGGACCGATATCCGTGGCTCAGCGAGTAGTGGTCGCGCTCTTCGACGACATCGACGGCGGAGAAGCGGCGGAAACGGTCACGTTCGCCCTGGACGGGAAGTCGTACGAGATCGACCTCAATCCCGCCAATGCAAAGAAACTGCGCAAGGCGCTGGCCCCGTACGTCGCGGCCGGCAGGAAGCAGCGGGACACGGGACGGCGCGGCAGGGCCCGCACCGCCTACACGCACACCTCGCTCGAGCCGGCCCCGGCCGCCGTACGGGCCTGGGCGCAGTCCAACAAGATGGACGTGCCCGCGCGCGGACGTATCCCGAAGGCGGTCTACGAGGCGTTCCGCGAAGCCAGTTGAGCGCTCGGCGCCGGGCCGCGCGCCGATCCGAGTTGCACAGCACCCCTGCTGTTCGGCTAGAGTCTGGAGCACGCCGAGGGGCGAGGCCGCAAGGCCCCACCTCACGCAGCGTGCGGGTGTAGTTCAGTAGTAGAACATCCCCCTTCCAGGGGGAAGGCGCAGTGTGCAATTCCTGTCACCCGCTCTCATCGCTTTACCGTCCTCTCACGGGGATCGGGTAAGGTGATGCGGCACCGCCCGGTGAGAGCCGAGCGGGAGCAATGCGGACGTAGCTCAGTTGGTAGAGCGCAACCTTGCCAAGGTTGAGGTCGCCAGTTCGAACCTGGTCGTCCGCTCCGGAATGAAGGCCCTGGTCATCGACCAGGGCCTTCATCGTTCTCCCGGATGCCCGCCGACCCGGGACCGCCTGCCGCGCCCATGACATTTGTCATCGGGGCCGATGACAGGGCGCACTGCTCGCGGGCCCGTCCGGGCGGAAGCCTTGAGACATGACCACAGACGACCACGTGATCACGGCCGAGCAGGTCCGGCGCTCCTACACCGGGGGCTTCGAGGCCGTGAGCGGGATCTCCTTCTCCGTCTCGCGCGGCGAGATCTTCGCGCTGCTCGGGACGAACGGCGCCGGCAAGACCTCCACCGTCGAACTGCTGGAAGGACTCGCCCGGCCGACCGGCGGGACCGTGCAGGTTCTCGGCCACGACCCGTACCGCGACCGCACCGCCGTACGGCCCCGCATCGGGGTCATGCTCCAGGAAGGCGGCTTCCCCTCCGATCTCACCGTCGCCGAGACCGCCCGTATGTGGGCCGGTTGCACCACCGGAGCACGGCCCGTCCCGGAAGCCCTGGAGCTCGTCGGGCTCGGGATGCGGTCCGGCGTCCGCGTCAAACAGCTCTCCGGCGGCGAGCGGCGGAGGCTGGATCTGGCGCTGGCGCTCCTCGGGCGGCCCGAGGTGCTCTTCCTCGACGAGCCGACGACCGGCCTGGACGCCGAAGGGCGGCGCGACACCTGGGAGTTGGTGCGCGCCCTGCGGGAGCGCGGCACCACCGTCCTGCTGACCACGCACTATCTGGAGGAGGCCGAGTCGCTGGCCGACCGGCTGGCGATCATGCACCGGGGGCGGATCGTGACCGGCGGCACCCCCGCCGAGGTGACCGCGTCCCGGCCCGCCAGAATCCGCTTCCTGCTCCCCGAGGGCTTCCCGGCCGGACGCCTGCCGCTGTCGCTCCAGGCCGGCGTCCAGGGCCGCCGCGTCGAGATCCGTACGCACGAACTCCAGGACGACCTCGGCGAACTGCTGCGCTGGGCACGGGAGTCGGACGTACGCCTCGAAGCGCTCGACGCCCGCTCCGCCTCCCTCGAGGACGCCTTCCTCGACATCGCGCAGACCGAAACGGCAGGGGTGTGACATGAACGCCACCACACGCAGGCTCAACGCCCTCGGGCGCGCGGAGCTGACCCTCCTCGTACGCAACCGGACCACCCTCTTCGTGGCCCTGCTGATGCCCCCGGCCATGATCATGCTGATGGCGTCGACGCTGGACGGCATGGACCTCGGCCCGGCCGGGATGAGCATCGGCGAGGCGACGATGACCGGCGCGATCGGGATGGTGCTGATCCTCGTCGTCCATCTCAACCTCGTCTCGGCCTATGTGGCCCGGCGCGAGGAACTGGTGCTCAAGCGGCTGCGCACCGGAGAGGTGCCGGACCACGAGATCCTCACCGGCACCGCGCTGCCCGCCGTCGGGCTGGCACTCGCCCAGTGCCTGCTGATCGTGATCGCCGGCATGGCCCTGCTGGACCTCGGGGCGCCCCGGCGGCCCGAACTGCTCGTCGCCGGCATCCTGCTGGGCATGCTGCTGATGGCCGCCCTCGCCGCCGCCACCTCCGCGTTCACCCGGACCGTGGAGAGCTCGCAGATCACCACGATGCCGATGTTCCTGATCTCCCTTCCGGGCTCCGGCCTGCTGATCCCGCTGGACGTCCTGCCGGACAGGATCGCCTCCGTCTGTGAACTGCTGCCGCTGACCGGGGCGATGACGCTCGTACGTGCGGGCTGGCTCGGCGACACCGGCTCCGGGGAGCTGCTGGGCGCCGCCGTGACCGCCCTGGCCTGGGTCGTGATCTCGGTCTTCGCTGTGCAACGGTGGTTCCGCTGGGAACCCCGCCGCTGACCTCGGGAGTACGTGTGCCGGTGAAGGCATGGAGCAAACGCAGCGGTCCGGCCAAGGTGGACCTGTACACCCGCGGCACCGTGCATCTGATCGTCTGGATCGGCCCCCTCGGGCTGTCGCTGCTGCTGATGACCAGGCCGGTGCGCCAGGGCGGGCAGACGCCGGTCCAGCTGGCCACGCTGCTCTGCGGCGTCGTGGCGGGCGTACTGTGCGGCCGTCTCGTCCGGCCCGCGATGGACGTCTACCTGGGCAGGGGGAAGCTGCCCCCACGACTGCTCGGCCAGGCCGCCGCCGCGACAGCCGCCACGGCCGGCGGGGTCGCCCTGCTGGCGGCCACCGTCGATCTCGACGGGCTGCTGCCCACGATGCTGGCGTCGGCGGTCGTCCCCTTTCTCACCGTCCACAGTCTGCTCGTGCCCAACCGGATCTCGGTCGTCGTCCAGCTCGGCGTGCTCCTCGCAGTGACGGGACTGCTCGCGGCGACCGGCAGCCCGGTGTGGGAGATCCTCGTCGTCCTCCCCGCCATCGCCTTCAGCACCGGGTGGATGGCCTTCACCGCACGGGCGTCGATGTGGGTGCTTGCGGTGATGTGGGAGCTGCGGGAGGCACGGGACGTCCAGGCACGGCTCGCGGTCGCCGAGGAGCGGCTGCGCTTCGGCCGCGATCTGCACGACGTCCTCGGCCGCAATCTCGCCGTCATCGCGCTGAAGAGCGAACTGGCCGTCCAGCTGGCCCGGCGCGAGCGGCCCGAGGCGGTCGACCAGATGACCGAGGTCCAGCGCATCGCGCAGGAGTCGCAGCGGGAGGTACGGGACGTGGTGCGCGGTTATCGCGAAGCGGATCTGCGCGTCGAACTGGAGGGAGCACGGGGCGTGTTGGCGGCCGCCGGCATCGCCTGCACCGTGACCGCCGGGGACACGGTCCTGCCCGGTGACGTGCAGTCCGCGCTCGGCTGGGTGGTCCGGGAGGCCACCACCAACGTGCTGCGGCACGGGGACGCGCGGCGCTGCACGATCGCGGTGGACACGGCGGACGGCAGCGTCGTCCTCGTCATCGAGAACGACGGAGCGGGCGCCACGGCAGCCACCGCCCCCGGCTCGGGCCTGACCGGTCTGCGGGAGCGGCTGTCCGCGGTGGCCGGCGCGCTGGAGGCGGGTCCGGTGGACGGCGGACGGTTCCGGCTGACGGCCCGGGTACCGCTGGCACGAGCCGACGTGAGGGAGGCGGTGTGACCGTCCGCGTGCTGCTCGCCGACGACGAGCATCTGATCCGCGGGGCGCTCGCGGTGCTCCTCGCGCTGGAGGAGGACCTCGTGGTCGTCGCCGAGGCGGCATCGGGCTCGGAGGCGCTCGCCATGGCGCTGGCGCACCGGCCCGACGTCGCGGTCCTCGATCTCCAGATGCCGGGTGCCGACGGTGTGAGCGTTGCCACATCGCTGCGGGCCGAACTGCCCATGTGCCGGACGATGATCGTCACCAGCCATGGCCTGCCGGGGCATCTGAAAAGGGCACTGACAGCGGGTGTGCGGGGCTTTGTCCCGAAGACGCTGAGCGCCCAGCGGCTCGCCGAGATCATCCGTACCGTGCACGCCGGAAACCGTTACGTGGACCCGGAGTTGGCCGCCGACGCGATCTCCGCCGGGGACTCGCCGCTGACCGCCCGGGAGGCCGAGGTGCTGACGCTGGCGGCGGACGGCGCACCGGTCGCGGAGATCGCGGAGCGGGCGTCGCTGTCACAGGGGACCGTGCGGAACTACCTGTCCTCGGCGGCCTCGAAGCTGGGCGCGGAGAACCGGCATACGGCAGTCCGTCTCGCACGCGAGCGAGGTTGGGTATAGTGGTCTCCGCGCCACGGCGCATGCGGACGTAGCTCAGTTGGTAGAGCGCAACCTTGCCAAGGTTGAGGTCGCCAGTTCGAACCTGGTCGTCCGCTCGGAAAGAAGGCCCCGGTCCTCAGGACCGGGGCCTTCTTCGTGCCTCCGGGGCTTCTTCGTGTCTCCGGGGCCGGTGTCCCCGCGGGCCGCGTGTCTCCGCGACCCGCGTCGCCGGGCGCCTCGCGGGCGCTACGACCAGCGGGTGCCCGTCAGCAGCTCGTAGGCCTCCAGATACTTGGCGCGCGTCGCCTCCACGACCTCCTGCGGGAGCGCGGGCGGCGGCTGCTCGCTCCGGCGGTCCCAGCCGGACGCCGGCGAGGTCAGCCAGTCGCGGACGTACTGCTTGTCGTACGAGGGCTGGGCACGGCCCGGCTCCCAGGTGGCGGCCGGCCAGAACCGCGAGGAGTCCGGGGTCAGCACCTCGTCCGCGATGACGAGGTCGTCGCCGTCGAAACCGAACTCGAACTTGGTGTCCGCGAGGATGATGCCGCGCGCCCGGGCGATGTCACGGGCCCGGCCGTAGACGGCCAGGGTCGCCTGCCGCAGCTCGGCCGCGGTCTCGGCGCCCACCTGGCGGGCGACCTCCTCGTAGCTCACGTTCTCGTCGTGGTCGCCGACGGCGGCCTTGGTGGCGGGCGTGAAGATCGGGGCCGGGAGCTCCGAGCCGTCGGTGAGGCCCTCGGGCAGCGCGAGACCGCAGACCGTACGGGACTCCTTGTACTCGGCGAGGCCGGAGCCGGTGAGATAGCCGCGGGCGACGCACTCGACCGGGACCATGCGCAGCGACTTGCACACCAGGGTGCGGCCCTCCCAGTCGGCGGGGGCGCCCTCGGGCAGGTCCGTGCTCAGGACGTGGTTGGGTACGAGGTCGGAGAGCCGGTCGAACCACCACAGCGAGAGCCGTGTGAGCACCCGGCCCTTGTCGGGGATCTCGGTGGGCAGCACCCAGTCGTAGGCGGAGATACGGTCGCTGGCGACCATCACGAGGTCGCCCGCCTCGTTCCGGTACAGCTCGCGCACCTTGCCGGTGTGCAGATGCACCAGGCCCGGCACCTGAAGCGGTTCGGGCTTTTCGACGAATCCGGACACGGTTCCTCCCCGTATATCTGTCCCAGCGGTCCGATTCTCCCGCATACGGGGGGCGGACCTCGACGCGGGTCAGTCCCGTTTGCAGATCCGGTCCAGCAGATTGGCCGTCGCACGCTGCACACGCGTGTCCTGGTGGCCGGGCCGGTCCAGCGCCGGTGACCAGGCGAAAGTCCCCGACGCGAAGACGAGGGCACCGGACGGCGCTCGGTACAGGGAGGTCTCCTGATGGCGGACCACCCCCTCGCTGTCCCGGTACGGGGAATGCGCGAGCAGGATGCGGCGCCGGTGGTCGGGGAGCGCGGTGCGCGGGAAGTAACGGTCCGCCTCACCGGCGACCAGCCCGGCGAGCTCGTCGCCCTCACCGGCGCCGGTCGCCTCCCACAGCCAGTGGTCAGCGTTCCGCACGACGAGGGGACGCGGCTCGGGGACGCGGCCCGCGTACTGGATGCCGAGCAGCTGCTGCTCCGCCCGGTCCACCTCGCGCCACAGGGCCGCTTTGCCGGGACCGCGGCGCTTGCGGCAGGTGAGAAGACGGTCGGGCACCCCGGAGGCCGAGGGGCCGAGCTCCACCTGCCAGTACATGGTGTTCGCGGAGAGGAAGACGAGCGAGGTGCCGTGGTCGCGGGCGCGCTCGGCCGTGCGGCGCATGGGCGCCGACCAGTACTCGTCGTGGCCCGGGAAGACCAGGCCGCGGTAGCGGGCCGGGTCGATGCGGCCCGCGTGCAGATCGCGGGTGTCGGCGTAGGCGAGGTCGTAGCCGTACCGCTCGGCCCAGCGGATGAAGTCGTATGCGTGGCCGACGTGCAGGGGCAGGCCGGCACCCGCGTACGGCCGGTCGAACGAGACCGTCACGGCGGCGTCCTGCTCACCGAGGAGCCGGCCCTCCTCGTCCCAGGCGTGGTAGAGACTCGCGCCGGTACGGCCGTCCTCGGGATAGAGGTTGTACGCCTGCCAGGTGACGTCCGGCAGGAGCAGCAGCAGGTCCGCGGGGTGGTCGTCGCGGACGGTGAAGGGGATGTGGGAGCGGTAGCCGTCGAGGGTGGTGAGCACGGCGACATAGGCGCCGACCGACCAGTACGAGGGGATCTGCAGCCGCCAGGAGAGCCACCAGTGGTGGCAGGAGACCGTGCGGTCCGCGGCGAGCGGCGGCGGCTGGACGATGCCGGAAAGCCGGGGACTGGTGGTGATCTTGGCGGCGCCGTCGCCGGCGTAGTGCCCGATGCGATAGACGTCGACGGAGAACTGCTGCGGCGGATCGACGGTGACGTGGAAGTCGAGCGCTTCGCCCGGAGCCGCCGCGCCGGTGGACGTGAAGCCCTTGATCTGGCGGTGGACGTCGTCGGCCGTGCGGGGGCCGCGGGCGCTTCTGCCGCGGTCCGGGTCGGCGTACCACGGCACGACCTGACCGGTGTCGTCGAAGTAGTGCTCGCTGCCACGGAGCCAGGGGAGAGGCCCCTGACCGAACGGGTCCGAGACGGCGTGGGCGAGAGCGCCCGATTCCCACCGTCTGATCTGCTCCGCCCCCATGCCGCACCCTCCCTCGACGCCCCCAGGACAACTGTGGAAGCGCCGAGTTCGTTCAGCGCCGGTCCCAGCACATCACATAACGCACGCGCGCCGTCACCCTTCGTCGCTAATTGTTGCGGCAGTGAGCTATTGCCGAGAGCGGGCGCTCGCCCGGGTGGAGGCGGTCCCCGTGAGCGGTTGTCGGGGCGGGGACGGGCCCTGGGGAGCAGCCGGTTGTCCGGCGCGAGGCGGGTCGGGGCGGGCCCTGGGGAGCGGCCGGTCGTCCAGTGCGAGACGGGTCGGGGGCGCGCCCTGGGGAGCGGCCGGTCGTCCAGTGCGAGACGGGTCGGGGGCGCGCCCTGGGGAGCGGCCGGTCGCCGGCGCGAGACGGGTTGGGAGCGGGCGCTGGGGAGCGGCCGGTCGTCCAGTGCGAGGCGGGTTGGGAGCGGGCGCTGATGGAGCGGCCGGTCGCCGGCGCGAGACGGCTTTGGGGCGGGGGTCAGACGAGGCGGACCGGTTTCTCCGGGCGGACGCCGAGCGTGCGGAGCCAGGTGCGCAGCGGGGCCGCGTCGCCGTCCTCGGTCAGGCTGAGCACCCGGGTCGCGAGGTCCCCGCAGCGTTCGCCGCGGATCAGCAGCGCCGGGCCGTCGAGCCAGTCGAGGCCTGGGGCGGCGCCCGCGGTGTCGACCGCGGCGCAGCAGACCATCGCGGTCACATGGTCGGCGAGCAGCTCACGCCCCGTCCGGGGCGGCTGGAGCGGGAAGAGCGGCAGGGGGTCCGCGGCCCAGCCGGCCAGGGTGTCCCCGGGGCTCTTGGCCACCGGTGCCGCCTCCTCCTCCTCGCGGGCCACATGCGCGGTGATCCCGGCCGCGAGATGATCGCCGGTGTCCGTGCCGCGCCCGGACAGATGCTCCATCACGCGGTCCAGCGTCGGTCCGTCCGGACCGGCCGACTGCGGTACACCGAGTTCGTCGAGGACCCGGTGCAGCCGGGCCGCCTCCGTACGCCACTTACGGTCGACGACCTCTTCCGGATACTGCTGCCAGTCCACCGGGGACCAGTCGGGGCACGTCTTCGCGGGACCGCCGTGGAAGAGGCGGGCCGCCAGCAGGGAGGCGGCCTCGTCGATGGCGCCCGGTTCCTCGAGCAGATCGCAGGCGGGGCGCTCGCCCAGCCGGGAGGTGAAGCCCTCGGCGAGACGGTCGCGGCGGGACAGTTCGGTGAGGGCGGAGACGACGCCCGCGTCGAGGCGGGCGGGCCAGCGGCCCATACGCCAGGCCGGCAGCGCCACCCGGGTCAGCAGCCGATCCCAGCCCGCGTAGGCGAGGCCGACCTGCTCCTGCGCGACGATCCGCAGGCCGTAGTCCACAGCCTGTGCGCGCTCGGAAGCCGCCGCGGCGACCCCGCGCTCCATCTCGGCCGCGTGGGTCTGACAGCTGTGCAGCATCAGCCGGGCGACCCGGCCGACGAAGCCGAGCGCCGCCGTGGGTATCGCGCCCCGGCCGGGGCTCTCGCCGACCGCGACCGCCGCGTCCAGACCCCGGACGAACCTGCGGGCCGCGGCTATGTCGGGCTGCGCCGAGGGGCCGGTGCCGGCGACCACCGGTGCGAGCAGGGCCCGCAGCTCCGCCACCCGCATCCACCACAGGAAGGGCGAGCCGATGACGAGCACGGGCGCCTCCGTCGCACGCCGACGGCGCGCTCCGGATATCGCGTGGGCCGGGTGCGTACGGTCCTCGAGCCAGCTGTCGCAGTCCGGGGTGAGTGCCACCGCGGAGGGCGCCGGCACATCGAGACGGTCGGCCAGGTCCCTGACCAGCCGGTACAGATCGGGTGCCGCCCGCTCGGACAGCTCCACCGTGGGGCTGAGCGCCGGGGACGCCCGGACGACCACGGCCGCGACGACCGCGGCCACCACCAGGACAACCGCGGCGAAGATCCCCACGACCCAGCGGGCCGTGCTCCAGGCTTCGCCGCTCATATGGCCGGACACACCGCCCGCGAAGAGCACGACGGCGACGGCCGCGGGCAGCAGAGCGACGGCCAGGGCCCTGCCGCGGGTGCGCAGCACGGCCAGTGCGCGCGAACGCGCGGCCTGGGCCCCGATCGACTCACCGATACCGGTACCGGACACGATCGGTTCTCACCCCCTTTGCCCTGCGACGGTGTAGGTCACTCCCCCACTGTGGCACCCGCCACTGACATCGCAATGCCGGTGGGCCAAGTGCCGGAACGCCTGCGCCGCACCATAGTTGGGGCTTCGGCGGGCGTCATCCGGATGGCCCAGCCGTCACCCGATGGAATGGCTCTGGGCAAAGGTGATGACGGGATTTGGGGGTTGGAGGTTCACTCCTGCGCGGGCTTGCGTGGAGAGGGGATGACCCTGCTCTGGGGCGCCCCACCGGGGTCGCGCGCGGGGGGCGTTTGACGCGCTTGGCGCGTGGCACCGGGGGCCCTGGGGTTCGCCGTACGGCCGGCCCGGTGCGTGGCCGGGTGTTCGCCGTACGGCGGGCCTGCGCGTGCCCCGGAGTTTCCCCGTACCGGGGCTTGCCCGCCGGGGTCTACTCCCCGGCGGGCTTGCGGGGGCTGCTGAACGGCCTGACAGCGGCCCGGCTCCGCGCGGGGTCTCGGTGACCCTGCGGCGGCGGCCCGCTTCGCGCGGGGTCTCGGCGGGCCTTGCGGGGGCCGGCGGCCCGACGTCCCGGGGGTCTACTCCTCCGCGGCCTTGCGGGCGATGTCCGTCCGGTGCTGCGAACCGTCCAGCCGGATCCGGCCCACCGCCGCGTAGGCGCGTTCCCGGGCCTCGTGGAGGTCCTTCCCGGTCGCGGTGACCGAGAGCACCCGGCCACCGGCGCTCACGACGGCGTCACCGTCGTGCCGGGTCCCGGCGTGCAGGACGTACGCGTGCGGCGCATCCTTCGACGCCACCTCGTCCAGCCCCTCGATCGGGTCGCCGGTGCGCGGGGTGTCCGGGTAGTTGTGCGAGGCGACGACCACCGTCACCGCGGCCTCGTCGCGCCAGCGCAGGGGCGGCTGGAGGTCGAGGGTGCCGTCGGCGGCGTGCAGCAGCAGCCGGCCGAGCGGTGTCTTCAGCCGGGCGAGGACCACCTGGGTCTCGGGGTCGCCGAAGCGTGCGTTGAACTCGATGACGCGGACGCCGCGCGTGGTGATCGCCAGGCCCGCGTACAGCAGTCCGGAAAACGGCGTACCGCGGCGGCGCAGCTCGTCGACGGTCGGCTGGAGGACCGTCTCCATGACCTCGTCGACCAGCTTGGGGTCGGCCCACGGCAGCGGCGAGTACGCACCCATGCCGCCGGTGTTGGGGCCTTCGTCGCCGTCGAGGGCGCGCTTGAAGTCCTGCGCGGGGCTGAGCGGCACCACGGTCCGGCCGTCGGTGATCGCGAAGAGCGAGACCTCGGGTCCGTCGAGGAACTCCTCGATCACCACGCGTCCGCAGGCGAGCGCGTGCTCGCGGGCGGCGGCGAGGTCGTGGGTGACCACGACGCCCTTCCCGGCGGCGAGACCGTCGTCCTTCACCACGTACGGGGCGCCGAAGGCGTCGAGCGCCTCGTCGATTTCCTCGGGCGTCGTGCAGACATAGCTGCGGGCCGTGGGCACCGCGGCGGCCGCCATGACGGCTTTGGCGAAGGCCTTGGATCCCTCCAGCTCGGCGGCCTCGCGGGAGGGGCCGAAACAGAAGATGCCGGCCGCGCGCACGGCGTCGGCCACGCCCGCGACCAGCGGGGCCTCCGGACCGACGACGACGAGCCCGGCAGCCAGCTCGGCGGCGAGCCGGGCCACGGCCGCGCCGTCCATGGCGTCGACCGGGTGCAGCTCGGCGACCTCGCCGATGCCGGCGTTTCCGGGCGCGCAGTGCACAGCGGTGACGTCGGGGTCGAGTGAGAGAGAGCGGCACAGGGCGTGTTCGCGGGCGCCGCCGCCGATGACGAGGACCTTCACGGCAGCCAGCCTAACCGCCGTGCGCAGCTCGTCCTGTACGGGCCTCCGAAGGATGGGGCCCTATTCGTTCGTGTATTCCTCCACGACCGTGGCCCCCAGCTCGCGCACGATCAGGTCGTGACCGGAGAGCGCGGAGTCGACCAGGTCGGGGTCGTCGTCCTCGGGCACGTCGTCCTCGATACGGACGGACGGCGGGGGGTGCGCGGGCCCGGAGGTGTGCAACGGCTCGGGGGCGGCCGCCCGGGGCGGACGGGGCGGAGCCTGCGCGGGCTGCGGCGCAGGGGCGGGTGCGGGCGCGGGTGCCTGTGGGGCGAAGCCGGACTGCGGGGGCCGGCCACCGCCGAACCCGCCGCCCGAGGACGGCGGGGTGCCGCCGCCGGGACCACCCGGACCCGGGCCGCCGGAGCCACCGGGACCGCCACCGGAGCCGCCCGGACCGCCGGTGCCGCCCGAGGGGTCGACGATCGCCTCGACCTTCCACTGCACGTTGAACTGCTCGGCGAGTGCCTGCCGCAGCACCTCTTCGCTGCCGCTGCTCGCGAAGTTGTCCCGGGCGCCGGCATTGATGAAGCCGAGCTGGAGGGTGGTGCCGTCGAACCCGGCCACCTGCGCGTTCTGGCTGAGCAGGATCCAGGTGAAGCGCCGCCGGTTCTTCACGGCCTCCAGGATGTCCGGCCACATGTTCCGCACCTGCCCGGCGCCCTGGGCCATGCCCGGCGTGGGGCCGGGGGCCGATTCCTGAGCCGGGGCCTGCGCCGCGGGGGCCGGCCGGGAGGCGGCGGGCGGGGTGCCGCCCTGGCCCGGGGCGGAGGCGGTGGGCCAGCCGCCGGGCCGACGCGGGGCCTCGGGCGCGGAATCGGGTGCTGAGGCGGGTGCGGACGCGGGGGCGGAGCCGGACGCGGGGGCCGCTGCGGTCGGCCAGGCGCCGGGGCGGGGGCCGGTGGCCGGCTGCGGGTCCGCGGGCGCGGCGTACTCCTGCGGTGCCGGGCCGGACTGGGCGGCGGCCGGCTGCGCGGCGGGCGGTGCGGAGGGCGGCTGAGGGACCGGGGGTGCGTCCGGAACGGGGCCGCGGGCCGCCGCACGGGCCGCGGCCGGTCCACCGCCCGCCGGCACCGCCTGTCCGGGCATGTGCGCCTGCGCCTCCGGCCCGGGGATGTAGCCCATCGCGGGCCCGGGCCCGGCCGTCGAGAAAGTCGCGCCCCGCTCCAGCCGGTCCAGCCTGGCCTGCGTCGAACGCTCGTCGTCGTACGCGGCGGGCAGCAGCACCCGCGCACAGATCAACTCCAGTTGGAGCCGGGGTGAGTTCGCGCCCCGCATCTCGGTCAGCCCGGTGTTCACGAGATCGGCGGCACGGCTCAGCTCGGCCGCCCCGAAGACGGACGCCTGCGCCTGCATGCGCTCAACGACGTCGGCCGGGGCATCGATGAGGCCCTTCTCGGCGGCATCCGGCACGGCGGCCAGGATCACCAGGTCACGCAGCCGCTCCAGGAGGTCGGCGACGAAGCGGCGCGGGTCGTTGCCGCCCTCGATGACCTGGTCCACGACCTCGAAGGCCGCGGCACCGTCACCCGACGCGAACGCCTCCACGACCGCGTCGAGCAACGACCCGTCGGTGTATCCGAGGAGGCCCGTGGCCATGGCGTATGTCACGCCGTCCTCGGCCGCACCGGCGAGAAGCTGGTCCATCACGGACATCGAGTCACGCACGGACCCGCCACCGGCCCGCACGACCAGCGGCAGCACACCGTCCGCGACGGGAATCTGCTCCTTGCCGCACACCGCGCCGAGGTAGTCGCGCAGCGTCCCGGGGGGCACCAGCCGGAAGGGGTAGTGGTGCGTACGCGACCGGATGGTGCCGATGACCTTCTCCGGCTCGGTGGTCGCGAAGATGAACTTGAGATGCTCCGGCGGCTCCTCGACGACCTTCAGCAGAGCGTTGAAGCCTTGCGGGGTGACCATGTGGGCCTCGTCGATGATGTAGATCTTGTAACGACTTCCGGCGGGCCCGAAGAAGGCCTTCTCGCGCAGATCACGGGCGTCGTCCACACCACCATGCGATGCGGCGTCGATCTCGATGACGTCGATCGACCCCGGACCGTTCCTCGCGAGATCGCGGCAGGACTGGCACTCGCCGCAGGGGGTCGGAGTGGGCCCCTGCTCACAGTTGAGACAGCGCGCGAGGATGCGCGCGCTGGTCGTCTTGCCGCAACCGCGCGGACCGCTGAACAGGTACGCGTGATTGACCCGGTTGTTCCGCAGCGCCTGCTGCAGCGGGTCAGTGACATGCTCCTGCCCGATGACCTCGGCGAACGACTCGGGGCGGTAGCGGCGGTACAGCGCAAGGGACGACACGTCTACGAGGTTATCGGGGCGCACTGACAACCGTCGCCGCCCCTGCGCGGCCGCCGGGGGGCCGCCGAGATCGTTCCCGTCCACACGGCCGACGATCACGCACTCACCGCCGACGCCGAGGTCCGTGAGGCGGACACCCCGGAACGCACAACGCCCCTCACGCACCCGCCAGAGCCAACCTACCCTTGCTGCCTTCCGGCCCTGGGGGAGTTCAGTCAGATAGCGCCACGTGAGGGGCTGCGCCCAGGTTACCCGATGACGACGGGTGCTCGATCCCCCGGGCCGGCCCCCCGGGAAGGGGTTCGCGAGCACTCCTCAACGTCTTGTATTGTTTGCGGCGGAGGATTCGCCTAGTGGCCTAGGGCGCACGCTTGGAAAGCGTGTTGGGGGCAACCCCTCACGAGTTCGAATCTCGTATCCTCCGCCATTGCTCTCACCGGGCAATACGTCGAAGGGCCCCACCGCGAGGTGGGGCCCTTCGACGTTGTCCGGGTCAGCGGGTGGCCGACGACCTCGCTGGACGGGCCTCCCGCGGTGTGACACGGGTGATGTGTACGGGGTACGCGTCCGGGCCGCACGGCCGGCACTCAGAGCCGTGATCGCGTGGTGCACCGGGCCTCTAGGACGCGAAGAGGGAGGAGCCTGGCTCTCATCGTGTGACGAGCGTCGCGCGGCCGACGATCTTGGGCACGGCGCCCGCTGCAGGGCCTTACGCGTACGGCTTTGCGGCTCAGCAAGCTGCCGACGGATGAATGGCAACCATGTATCCATACACCGAGAGGACCCGGCCGCTCCACCCGTCCCAAGAGACATAACGCGAGGGCCCAGAGCGCTCAGTTGCCACCGTGAATAGTGCCAAGCTCACGCTGGTCGCCCACACAGCCCCCAAGGCCACTAAGTGGCACCGCCACAAAACTTATTGAGGCATGTGGCGCCTGAGACAGACCAAACCGTGCACGTGCCACTTTTGCGGCTGGTGCGAGGCGCTCGGCCACGCACAGTGTGGCGCTGTGCGGCCCGGCCCCCTCTTCCCTGGCTTCATTCTGACCTTGAGGCGTGCGACGCTGCCGTGACTCACATCCGAAAGGGCACTGCCGCGTAGGCGCCCTCAGGCCGGCGCTCCGACCATTGCAACAACTCGCCGTGTGAAAGAGCAGCAGCTTCGACTATTCCTGGTTGCAACCGCGTTGATGCGGTCGCAACGGGCGTTCAGGCAGCAGTCCGGACAGTACTTGCCTGGGACCAGGACCGGCGAACGAGGACGCCCTAGTTGTTCTGTCCGGGGAGGTTGTGGACGGGTGAGCCAGGTCTCGGCTGAGGGATCTTGAACAGGTGAGGGCCTTCCGGGTTCGGTGTGGATTGCGACGTCTACACCGACCAGAAAGGCCCTCGTGGTCCACCGTAATGCACCCCTGACCGAGACCGGACGGCTGCGTCTGGCCCGCTGCGTGGTCGATGACGGCTGGCCCCTGCGCCGGGCCGCCGAACGCTTCCAGGTCTCCCCGACCACGGCCCAGCGGTGGGCGAGCCGCTACCGGGCCCTGGGCGAGGCCGGGATGAGCGACCACTCCTCCCGCCCCCACACCAGCCCGCACCGGACCCCCACCAGGACAGAGCGGCGCATCATCAAGGTCCGCGTCCTGCGCAGGTGAGGCCCGGCCCGCATCGCCCACCTGCTGGGGCTTGTGCCCTCGACCGTCCATCGAGTCCTCACCCGCTACCGCCTCGCCCGCCTCACCCACCTGGACCGTGCGACCGGCCGGCCCATACGCCGCTACGAACGCGACCACCCGGGTGAACTGGTGCACGTGGACATCAAGAAGCTGGGCAACATCCCCGACGGCGGCGGCCACAAGACGCTGGGCCGCCAAGCGGGCCGCAAGACCCGTTCCGGGGCCGGCTACAGCTACATCCACACCGCCGTCGACGACCACTCCCGTCTCGCCTACAGCGAGATCCTCACCGACGAGAGGAAGGAGACCGCGACAGGTTTCTGGCAGCGGGCCCACGCCTACTTCACCGGCGCGGGCATCACCGTCGAACGCGTCCTGACCGACAACGGCTCCTGCTGCAAGTCCCGCCTATGGCGCGAAGCACTCACGGCGGCCGGCATCGCCCACAAGCGAACCCGGCCCTACCGGCCGCAGACGAACGGGAAGGTCGAACGCCTCAACCGCACCCTGCTCGACGAATGGGCCTACGCAAAACCCTACCGCTCAGAGGCCGAACGCCGACAAGCGTTCCCACAGTGGCTGCACTCCTACAATCACCACCGCGGACACACCGCGCTCGCAGGCAAACCACCCGCCAGCCGCGTCCCCAACCTCACAGGGCAATACACCTAGATGACGTGAAAGAAGTCATGCGCCTTGCCTCCAAGCCAGGCGGATCTCGGTTGGCGGATCAGACGAAAAGAGGACGAATTCGAGCGCCGCACCCGGACGGATCCTGGCTGGATGGACGGGTGGACTGCGGGTCGTGAGTGTTGGCGCAATCAGGAGCCGTAGACCTGGGTCTCCCGTGCCCTGATCACCGGGGTGCCGGCGGATGCTCACAGCGCCCCAACGTTCGAGCGGCCCCGGACCAAGTCGGGTCGACTGGTCAGGGGCCAGTCTTCAGCGCACTAACTGCGCGGTGCGTGTGATGCGTCATCGTGGATCACGAGTTGCCATCCCGCCGCCGTCAACTGAGTCGAGAATTCCGCTTTCTAGCGGCCTAAAAGCCGGAACGGCCCGCCGAATGGATCGACGGGCCGTCACCGGGGCCTAGCCTCTCGTCCACATACCGCCGGTTTCGGCCATGGTGTGCGGCGGGCACGAGACGATGGAGTGCCCGCTGGACTTCCACACCGTCGCATCGCGCTCAACCTTTGGGCCACCACTCAGAGCCAGGCAGCGGACCCATGCCCTGTACTGACCGCCGTTACTCTTACTGCAGATCACGTACCAACCGTTGCTCGCCGCTCCGTTGGAGCAACCGGTCGGGTGAGCAGTGACGGATGCTTCACCCGAAGAGACGGCATGGGCGGTGCCTTGCAGTCCGAGGGAGAAACAGGCTGCTACCCCCATAACTGCGGCTTGCAGCTTCAACATCTTCATTTCTGTTGACCCTTTCTCGACTGTTCAGGTTGATCTCAGGAGGCTTTGGTCCAGATGCCCGCTGACACAGCCTTGGAGTCGCCCTGGCAGTACGCGATGGACCTACCCGACTTTTTCCATGGGCCGTCGAAGAAGGCAATCTTGCCGTCCGAGAACCTGCACGTGACAGTGGCCGCAAAGGTGCCCCCGTTGTTCTTGGAGCAGGTGGCGATCGAGCCCCAGACGTCGGAAACCGCGTAGGTGCAACCGCTCGGATGTGCTGTCGCCCCGACTTCAGACGCCGATACGGTCGCACCGGAACCGACGGCGAAAAGGCCGGTCATCAGCAATCCCACGACTGCAGTGGCACCGGCCCGCCGAATGGGAGGAACCCTGTTTTCGGTACGCATGAAATCCCCCTTTGTTCACGCCTTTTGAAGTCTTCAAGAAGACTCCCGCTCGCCGACGATATTTACAGCCCTTTGCAGTCGCCGCAAGCAAACGCCGTTAATTTGAGCTGAATCTGAGCTCGAGCGATCCATTTCAGCCAAGCCCGGCTCGAATAAACCCTCTTGACCGTTCGCCCTCGGCCTTCACGTATTAGGAACGTGCCTGGCCGGCACCGTTCGACCGCCTGCGCTGGACGCCGAAGCGGTCCGTGTCGCTGAACAGATGGGTGTCGCACCGTGCCCTTAGCAAGGGCATCTTCGGCGGGGGGATGTCGGCCTGCCGAGCGGCCGCCGCGTGGCTGTTGCGGGAGTACCTGCAGTTGTTGATCTGGGGCACGGGCAGGTGCAGCAGCTCGCGCAGGCGGCCATCCAGAGCGAGTTCGGCAGCGGCTGAAAGCTGTGGCTCCGGTCTGGCCGACGGCCACAGGGATGGGTTGACCACGGGGGTCCAGTCGCGTCGCATGGATCGGCCGCTCCCTCAGGGGTTAGCACTCATCTCCGGGGAGTGCTCCTCCCACCGTTGCACCGCTCCCCCGCGAGGTGTGGCCTGTCGGAGAGCGCCCGAGTCCAGCGGCGTCAGGGGGACGTCGTGACCGGTGCGCCCGCGCCGGCCGGCTCCGGCAGTACACGGCGGGGGCGGGACGGGAGGCCGAGCAGGGGGTTGGCCACTCCCCAGGCCGCGCCCTTGCAGACCAGTTCCTTGTAGAACGCGGCGAGCCGGCCGGTCAGGGCCGCGTTGACCGAGCGGTCGTCAGCGGTGACGTACTGGATCAGTCCTTCCCTGCGGCCCAGCGAGATGCACTGGTTGAAGTAGCGGAGCGGCGTCTTAGGGAGCTTGCGGCCGGTCATACGGGCCGCGATGGCGTCGGCGGCCTGCCATGCCATCGGGGTGCCCGTGGCGCACGACATCCGCAGCGGCTTGTCGGCGGGGCCCATCGCCATGGCCGCGTCGCCGACCGCGTACACGTCCGGGTGCGAGAGCGAGCGCATGGTTGCGTCGACCACGATCTGGCCCGCTTCCGTGACCTGCAGGGAGGTGGCCGCCGCGATCGGATGGACCGCGAAGCCCGTGGTCCACACGGTGACCGCGGCGGGCACGGCCGTGCCGTCGGCGGTGGCGACGCGGTCGGCCTCGACGCCGGTGACGACGGCGTGCTCGTGCACGGTGATGCCCAGCTTGGCGAAGACCATCCGCAGGTGCGCGCGGCCCTTGGGCGAGAGCCAGTCGCCGAGTTCGCCGCGGGTGGCGAGGGCGACGTCGAGGTCCGGGCGGGCCTCGGCGATCTCGGTCGCGGCCTCCAGGCCGGTGAGGCCTCCGCCGACGACGACCACGCTCTCGCCGGCATCGAGGCGGGCCAGGCGCTCGCGCAGCCGGAGCGCTCCCGCACGGCTCGCGATCTGGTGGGCGTACTCGTCGGTGCCGGGGACGCCCTGGTCGTTCCAGGCGCTGCCGAGGGCGTAGACCAGGGTGTCGTACGACAGCTCCTCGGCCGCGCCGTCGCCGTCCGCGCCGACCACGGCGACGGTCTTGCAGTCGACGTCGACGCCGGTCACCTTCGCCAGCTTCAGTTCGACGCCGGTGCCGGCGAACATCTCACTGAACGGCCGGGCCCTGAGGTCCTGGCCGACCGCCAGTTGGTGGTTGCGGACCCGCTCGATGAAATCGGGCTCTGGATTGACGAGGGTGATGGCGACGTCCTCGCGGTGCAGACGCCTGGCGAGTCGCCCGGCGGCGATGGCTCCGCTGTACCCGGCTCCGAGGACGATGATGCGGTGCTGCATGTCAGGGCTCCTGTCTTCGCGCGGTTTCGCCCCTTGAACCGGGCAGCCCGCCGATTCCTGACAGGAACCGGATGTGAAGCAGGTCACATCGAGGTCAGAAGGCGCAGAGGGCTCTGGCAGAAGGCTCAGAAGGCCGTGAACAGAGGTTCCCCGTGGTCGGCGGCCGCCCACCGCCGGGTGGCGCGTTCGAGCTTGTCGGGGTTGACCTGGTTACGGAGCGCGGCGATGCCGTCGGCGCCGACCTCCACGCACATGATGCCGACCACCCGGCCGTCGAGGACCACCACGACGGCGGGGACACCGTTGGCGGTCGCGGCCCAGACCCCGGGCGTGCCGCCGATCAGATCGCGCTTGGCCTTGCTCGGCTTGAACAGGCCACGCATGAACTTCGCGACCGCGAGAGCGCCCTCGAACGGAGTGGCGCGGGCGGGGATCTTTCCGCCGCCGTCGCCGACCGACACGGCGTCCTTGGTCAGCATCTTCACGAGCAGTTCCGTCTGCCCGCTGGTGGCGGCCGCGAGGAACTCCTCGACGATCCGCCGGGCCGCGTCCTCGTCGATCTCGGTACGGGACTTGCCGTGCGCCACGTGCTTCTTGGCGCGGTGGAAGATCTGCTGGCAGGCGGCCTCGGTGAGGTCGAGGATCTCGGCGATCTCCCGGTGCGGGTAGTCGAAGGCCGTCCGCAGCACGTACACCGCCCGCTCGTTGGGGGTGAGGCGCTCCAGCAGGGTGAGGACCGCGTACGAGACCGATTCGCGCTGCTCGGCGGTGTCCGCGGGGCCGAGCATCGGGTCTCCGGCGAGCAGCGGCTCGGGGAGCCACTGCCCCACGTAGGTCTCACGCCGCGCGCGGGCGGAGGTCAGCTCGTTGAGGCAGAGGTTGGTGAGGACCTTCGTCAGCCAGGCCTCGGGGACCTCGATGCGCTCCACGTCGGCGGCCTGCCAGCGCAGGAAGGTGTCCTGCACGGCGTCCTCGGCCTCGCTCGCGGAGCCGAGAAGGCGGTAGGCGATGGCCTCCAGGCGCGGCCTGGCGGCCTCGAACCGGTCGACGGCGTTCCTGGTCAAGGCCATGGCCCGGATCCTAACTCCCGCTGCGATCGGCATCCTCCGCAATACGCGACGAACCGGCCATCCGCCAGACCCCGACGGCTGACGGCTGACGGCTGACGGCTGACGGCTGACGGTCGCGGCGTACCCGAACCGCTGACCCTCGTGGCCGAACCGAACCGAACCGCGCTCCGTGAGCGTCGCGCCGATGACTTCGGCAGGGCAGCGCAGTCATCACTGGGCAAGGCCGGGTGGGTAACGGAGCCACGGACGAGGGAGAGCCGGGATGGGCAAGGCAGTCATGTACGCGGTGGTCTCGCTGGACGGTTTCATGGCCGACGACAACGACGGGGTCGGCCCGCTGTTCGACTGGTACGGCAACGGAGACGTCAGTTGGTCCTTCCCCGGCGGAAGCGACGTGAGCCGGACCACGCAGGCGTCGGCCGACTTCATGCGCTCCCAGTACCGGGACGTCGGCTGCGTCGTCATGGGCCGGCGTCTGTTCGACCTGACGAACGGTTGGGACGGCGTGCCCGCCGCGGGTGAGCACGTCTTCGTCGTCACCCATGAGCCGCCGAAGGACTGGGAGCACGCCGGCACGGCGCCCTTCACGTTCGTCGACGGCGTCGAGGCGGCCATCGGCGCGGCTCAGGAGTTCGCCGGTGACCGGCTCGTCGACGTGGCGGGTGGCCAGATCGGTGGCCAGGCGCTTCGGCTCGGTCTCCTCGACCAGGTCGTCGTCAATCTCGTGCCGGTGGTGTTTGGTTCGGGGCGCCCGTTCTTCGCGACCGGCGCACTGGACGACCCGATCCTGTTCGACAACCCGTCGCAGATCGTCCGCGGGGACCGCGTGACGCACCTCGTGTTCGACGTCGCCAAGAAGTGGGTGCGCGCGGACGCAGGAAAGACCTAGGAGAGACGCGGAGAAAGGAATGGAGGACGTCCCATGACACAGATCGAGCCGATCACCGAGGTGATTCCTCGCCGGGGCAGGGGCACACACCCCGATGGCAACGTGGAACTGCCCCCGGCCGACTGGGAGATGGTGTCGAGCGAGCTGAGGAAGGGTTCCGCCACCTCCTGGCTGGCGACCGTGGGCGGCGACGGATCACCCCACGTCCGGCCGGTGTTCGCGGCGTGGACGGGGTCGTCGTTCGTCGTCGCATCGAAGCACGACGCGGTCAAGAGCCGGAACATGCGCGCGGACGGACGTGCCACGATCACCACCGACATCGGATTCCTGCATGTCGTGGTGGAGGGCCTGGCCGAGCGGGTGACCGACCGCGAGCGGCTGCAACTGGCGTCGCGGACGATGCGGGAGGTGTTCTCCTGGCCGACGGAGGTCGTCGGTGAGGAACTCGACGCCGAGTACGGGGCGCCCACCTCCGGCGGGCCGCCGTACGAGGTCTACGAGATGCATCCGCGGAAGGCGTTCGGCTTCCCGATGCAGGAGACCTTCGAACCCACTCGGTGGACCTTTCCCCACCGTTGAGCGGACAGCGGGGTGCGCCCTCGGCAGATGACGTGAAGAGGAATCGGTCGGCGACGGTCAGTCGGTGATCGGCTCGGAGAAGTCGGATCCGAGCTGCGACATCAGATGCCCGAATTCCTTCTCGCTGATCGCCTCGCGAAGCGTGCCCAGCACGGCACGGACGCCACTGTCGGCTTCGTCCGTCTTGAGCACATTGCGCTCGGCCACACGCCGCACGGTCTCCGCGTAGTCGAAAACCTCGATCTGGTCGGTGGCACCCCGTCGGACCGACTCCGCCAGACCTTCGGGGAGCTCCGACATCAGGTTCCGGGTCTCGCCGGAACTCAGCCGATGGGCCAGCGTCTCCAGCGTCGCGCGGGTCAGATCGGCCGCCTCCTGCCGCGACAGGCCCGTGCGCTCCGAGACCGCCTGGATGAATTCCCGCTCTTCCACGCGCTGTCTCCTTTGCCGGCGTACCGGTGCCGCTGCCCTTCCCGTTCGACGACGGTGGAGCGGCCCTGAATCCAGCCTGACACGCACCTGCCGGGCTCGCGCGGCCAAGAAATCGCACCGGCGGGCCGGGCCCGCGCGGCGGGGTCGCCATCGTGCCTGTCGAGGGGCGCAGGGCTGAGAGCGGACACCTCCGGCCGGGCGCCTCGCCCTCCTCGTGCCTGACGCACGGCGCGGCCCTGAACGTCGCACGCTTCTCCCTGCCGCACGGCGCGGTCCCGAACGTCGCACGTCCCTTCCCTGACGCACGGCGCGGCCCCCGCCCTAGAAGGGTGAGGGCCGCTTGCGCGTCCGCTGTGCGAGATCAGGCGTGCCGGTGCGAGCGGCGGTTGCCCGTGATGAGGCGGTAGAGGACGAGCAGGATGAGCGAGCCCACGACGGCCGCGATCCAGGTGGAGAGATCGAAGAAGCCGTCGATGGAGTCGACGCCGAAGATGACCTTTCCGAGCCAGCCTCCGAGAAGGCCGCCGGCGATGCCGATGAGCATCGTGATGATGATGCCGCCGGGGTCCTTGCCAGGCATAAGAGCCTTGGCGATCATGCCGGCGAGCAAACCGATGAGTATCCAGGCGATGATGCCCATGTGTGATCCCCTGCACCTCGAAGTTATTCACTGTTCGATTACCGCGTGCGCCGAGAATGGCGATTCAAACCTCGCCGAATCGTCCGCGGGCAGGGTGGCTCCGGTACCACAGGTGGGCGCCCGGGAAAACGCCCCGGCGGCCCCGGATCCGTACCGCGCCCCCATCGACCCGTAGCTGCCGTCGGCCGGCGGCCCGGCGGGACACGGCAGGGTGCTCACCTCTCGCACGGACCTTGTACGGACAACCTCGTACGGACCTCGTGCGGCCTCGGTGTCCAGTCCGGGCAGGGAGCCTGTGGTGGACCGGCAGGTGTTCTCTCAGGCACCGGTCGCCGCGCGACCGGGGTCCGCATCGACGGTCGCGGGAGGGGTCGCGAGCGGCGGCCCCCGTCAGGAACAGGGGCGCTCACGACATCAGGACGCCCCGGCGAACGCGACAGTCTCCGGCTCCGCCGCGTAGGACAGACCCTCCAGCGTCCTGCCGGTGCAGAAACGCGTCACCAGATCGGCGAAGTCGGCGATGCGTTCCACCGGCGCGAGGTGATCGGTCTCCTCGATCGTCATGAACCGGCCCGCCGGCAGACACGCGGCCACGTCCCGGCCCATGGCGGGCGTGGTCAGCGTGTCGTGCTCGCCCGTGACGACCAGGTTGGGGATCTCCGGCACCGGCTCGGGCCGGTACCACTCGTGGCGCATCAGACGGGTGTTGTGCTCCGCTGACTTTCGCAGCTGCTCGGGGTTCTGCGAGACGATCTGCTGGTGGACGAGGCGGGCCACGGCGGCGTGCTTGCGCACGCGGCCCGTGCCGGGCGGAGACATGAAGCGGTCGGCCAGTTCACGGGCGATCGTCTCCGTCTGCCCCTCCCGGATCATGCCGTCCCAGCGCACCATGGCCGCGGCGTAGTCGTCCGGGATCCTCGTCGTCATACCGACGAGCATCAGCCGGGCGAGGTGGTGCGGGTAGTGCTGGGCGAACCGCAGACCGATGGCTCCGCCGTAGCAGGCGCCCACGAGGTGGACCCGGGACAGCTCCAGAGAGTCGAGGAGATCCCGTACAGCCGCCGCAAGGAAGTCGATGCCGTACGTCGCCGGAAGGAAGTCTGCGCTGCCGTAGCCGGGGAGGTCCACGGTGATGACGGAATGCGCGTGCGAGAGCCACTTCTCATGACGCGTCCAGGAGAAGCGGTCCTGCGACGAACCGCCCAGCACCAGGATGGGCTCGGCTTCGGGACGCGCGCCTCGCGCGATACGGCACGTGTAGCGGAAGCCTGCGAAGGTGAAGTCCCGTTCCTCCACCTGTCGTTCGATGTCGCCGCCGTCGGGGGCCTGGCCTTGGACGGGGTTCATGGTGGGCACGGGCGAGTGGGTACTGATGGTGTCTGCGGCCACAGAAGGACTCCCAGGCAGGTCGAGAAAGCAGGGCTAGTCGCTAACGCCGATCCGTGGTCACCGGTTGCGGATATCCCGTGGGAACTGGTGAGTTACGGGTGCACCGGCGGCGGGTCCGCACCTCTCCAACCGGGACCGGGACGCGCCCGACACGGCGAAGTGCTCTCAAACGCAGGGGAGTTGCGTACGGCGCACGAGCGTCATCGGCCGTACGCCACCCGACACAGCTTTGTGAGCGAGGGATCGGTGATGCCGTCGGAGATCGCGCACAGGCTGCGCATGTCGTACGTCTGCCGGGGGCGCGGGGCCCGGACGACGGGCCGCGGCCGCCGGGGGCGCGGAGGCTGGGCACGTCGTTCGGCTGGGGGCCGGGCGCGCCTCGGCGGTGGCTTCTCGGCCCCGCGGCGCGGGGCCGACACCGGCCGGTCCTCAGGGTGTTGACGCACCGGAGCCCCGGTGGCCGCCGCACCCGGTCCGGTCTCCGCGAGCGTCTCGCGCACCGGCGCCTGGGTCGGGCGGTGTGGTGGGGTCACGGGTTCCGCCGGCCGTGGCTCCAGGGGTGCCGTCGACCGGTCGCCCGCCGGGGCCATGCCCGGGGTGCCCGGCTTCCCCGTATGGGGCACCGAGACGCAGCCGGTCGAGGCCACGAGCACGGCCAGGGCGACGAACGTGATCCGCAGACGCATCCGACCACTCTCCCGCCGGGGGAGCCTGCCTGCGAGGACACGCGGGCAGGACCACCGGCACGAGTGATCACGTGGTCGCCTCCCTGACGCGACGGGTGTCGCGAGCGGACCGATCCTGATCCCGGTCGTGAGCCGACCCATCCAGATCCCGATCCGGATACCGATCCAGATCCCGGTCAAAATACCGATCCCGCACCTGTGCCCGTACCTGCTGGCGCAGCTCGACCCGGACGCCCGGCGACCGGCCGCGCTCCGTCTCCCAGAAGGGATGCCACAGAAGCCGGACCGACAGTCTCAGCAAACGGCGGCGCAAGGTCGTGCAGTGCGGTGCACCCTCTGCGAGCTGCGCATATGTGCGGTTCCAGTCGCGCTGGGCCTGCACCAGGTCGGACGGGAAAGCGGTGTGGGCCATGGCTCGAATTCAATCATATGTTCGATTCTTTGGTCACCCGGAACCCACCCATCGGCGAGTCGCCTCAGCACCCCTCTCGGCGTGACGGAACGCATTCGCGCGCCCTTTCGGCAGTCCGTCCATACGGCGTTCGGTAGACCGCACGTCGTACGTTGGACGCACGCCGTACGCAAGACGCACATCGTTCGTACGCTGGGCTATCCTGGCGGCGAGACGAAGAGGAGACCGGATGTCAGCGGAGAAGCAGCAGGTCCAGTCGGTGTGGACGCGCCCCCAGCGGCAGCGCCGGGAACAGCCGGCCCTGAGCCGGGATCAGATCGTGTCCGTGGCACTCGAACTGCTGGACGCCGAAGGGCTCGACGCCCTGAGCATGCGCAAGCTCGGCACCCGGCTGAACGCCGGCGCCACGTCGATGTACACGTACGTGGCCAACAAGGACGAGCTGTTCGAGCTGGTGGTGGATCAGGTCTACGGCGAGATCGAGGTGCCGGCCGCCGACGACCCCGCGGACTGGCGCACGGCCACCACTCGCTGCGCCCACAGCCTCCGCTCGACCTTTCTGCGACACCCCTGGATCGTCTCGGTGCTCGGCGAAGTGGGCGTGGCCCATCTGGGCCCGAACATGATGCGGCTCTCCGACGCCCTGCTCGGCGTGCTGGAGGACGGCGGCTTCTCGCTGGAGGCGGCGGACCGCGGCGTGAGCACGGTGTTCGCGTACGTCATCGGGGTGTCGACCACCGAGGCGGCGTGGCTGACGACGGTCAAGCGCAGCGGCCGGGCCGAACAGGATCTGATGGAGAGCCTGTTGCCGGCGGCCGAGCAGGCGGTCCAGGGCCACCCCCGGCTGCGGAGGCTCTACGCGGCCCAGCGGGACGCGGACGCGAACGGCGCGCGCGACGACGGCTTCGAGAACGGGCTCCAGTGCGTACTGGACGGCTTGGAAGCCCGGTTGGGACGCGAGCGCGGCGCGAGCTGAGGGAACGGCCCGCCGTCAGCGGCCACGCGGAGGGCGTCACGACCGCTGCCCCCGGTCCGCGCGCGAACCGGGGGCAGGATCAGCAGGACAGGACCTGGCTTTGGAGCGCCCCGCCCATCGCGCAGGGGTGCGCGTCGCGCGCTCTCCGCGTCAGCCGGCCGAGGCTCCCGTCGGGCCGGTCGACGTCAGCCGGCCGAGCCTCCCGTCAGGCCCGTCGACGTCAGGCGGCCCGCAGTCGACGTCAGGCAGTCCCCGTGAACCGGCCGGCAGTCGACGTCAGGCAGTCCCCCGTCAGGCAGTCGGCGTGCCGGTCAGCAGCCGGCCCGTGATGTCGGCCAGCCGCCGGCCCTGGTAGCGCGCGGCCTCCAGGATGTTCTCGCCGGGCTCGCCCGCGCCCGAGGCATGTGCCGTGCCGTACGGGTTGCCGGTGGCGGCGGAGACGGCCGGGTCGGTGTAACCGGGGGAGACGATCAGCGAGCCCCAGTGGTGCAGCGTGTTGTAGAGCGCCAGCAGCGTCGACTCGTTTCCGCCGTGCACATTGGCGGCGGAGACGAAGGCGGTGGCGGGCTTGTCGATGAAGGCGCCCTGGGCCCACAGCCCGCCGGTGCCGTCGATGAACTGCTTGAGCTGGGCCGCGACATTGCCGAAGCGGGTCGGCGTACCGAAGGCGTAGGCGTCCGCCCAGGTCAGGTCGTCGTGGGTGGCGACCGCGATGTCCTTGGTCGCCTCGACGTGCAGGCGCCAGGTGGGGTTGGAGTCGATGGCGGCGTCGGGCGCGAGTTCGGGCGCGCGGCGCAGACGGACCTCCGCGCCCGCCTTCTCGGCCCCCTCGGCGACGGCCTGCGCGAGCTGGTGCACATTGCCGGTGGAGGAGTAGTAGATGACGGCGATCTTCGTGGCCATGAGGGGGTCCCCTTCCGAGGAACAAGGCTCTTTCCGAGGGCGGCGCTCCGGGGAAACGCACGCCGCGGGACGGCACACGGGCCGCCACAGGTAAACGGATGACTATCCGCTTCTGATCGTCGCCCACGCTAAACGGACAGCTATCCATTTTTCAAGTGCTGTCCGGGACCGGCCGGAAACCGGTCCGATACGCTCGGTGCCATGGGAGTGCCACACCGCACCGAGCTGCCGCTCGCCGACCGGCAGCCGCCCGTCGAGCGCGCGGACGCGGCCCGCAACCGGCTCAGAATCCTTCAGGCGGCGTCCGTGATCGTGGCCGAGAAGGGTCCCGAAGCACTCACCATGAACGCGGTCGCCCAGGCCTCCGGCATCGGCGTGGGCACGGTCTACCGCCGCTTCGGCAATGTGGCCCAGCTGCTGAACGCGCTGCTGGACGAGCGGGAGAAGCAGTTCCAGGCGGCCTTCCTCGGCGGACCGCCCCCGCTCGGCCCCGGCGCACCGCCCGCCGAGCGGCTCCGCGCCTTTCTGCACGCCTTGGCCGACCGCGTCATCGAACAGCGGGAGATGCTGGTCGCCGGGGAGTCGGCGTCGCCGTGCGGGCGGTACACGAGCGGTCCGTACACGACGATGCACACCCATGTGGCGATGCTCGTCGCCGAGCTGCGCCCGCGGGCCGACCCCGCCCTCCTCGCCCATCTGCTGCTCGCACCCTTCGCGCCGAGCCTGCTGGACCACCTCTCGCGCGGCCAGGGGCGTACGGCACGGCAGATCACGGACGCGGTGGACGAGCTCCTCGCGACGGGCGGACTGTTGGGGGACTAGCGTCCCTCGGGCCGGACGGGCGGACTGCTGGGGGACCAGCGCCCCTCGGACCGGCCGCTTCCCGTACAACGGCCGTACCCCCGTGTCCGCCGGACGGCGCCACCGGACGCCGTGCTCACTGGCGGCCCGCCGCGCCCGGAGAGATCATCGGGAGATGAGCCCCACCATTCATCTCGCTCAGCAACCCGAGGCCGACGAACTGCTCGGCCGCAGTCCGCTCGCCGCTCTCGTCGGGATGCTGCTCGACCAGCAGGTTCCGATGGAGTGGGCGTTCTCCGGCCCGTACACCATCGCCCGGCGCATGGGCGCGGACGACCTGGACGCCGCCGCGATCGCCGCGTACGACCCCGAGGCCTTCGCCGAGCTGCTGAAGGAAAGACCCGCGGTCCACCGCTACCCGGGAAACATGGCCAAACGCGTGCAGGTGCTCTGTCAGTACCTGGTCGACGAGTACGGCGGTGACGCGAGCGCGGTGTGGCAGGACGTGGACAGCGGCGCGGAGCTGCTGGGCCGGCTGAAGGCACTGCCCGGGTTCGGCGAGCAGAAGGCGAAGATCTTTCTCGCGCTGCTCGGCAAGCAGTACGACGTCCGGCCGACGGGCTGGCGGGAGGCCGCCGGCGCCTACGGCGAACAGGGTTCCTACCGCTCCGCCGCCGACATCACGGGGCCCGATTCCCTCGCCAAGGTGCGGGCGCACAAGCAGGAGATGAAGGCGGCCGCGAAGGCGGCCAAGGGTGGCTGATCATCGGCGTGTTGAAGCGGATCCCTCCACTCCTGGTGTCAATGAGATGAATTGCGACGTGAGTTGAGGCACATCCGTTCACAGAACTGCCGTGCGTCGCTAACTTTCCCTTCCACCTGTCCACACCGGGAAGGATCTCTGTGAAGGCATCCCGTCGCAGAGCCGTGGCCACCATGGCCGCAGCCGCACTCGCCACCCCGCTCCTGCTGGCATCCGCTTCCCCTTCCGCCGCGCATCGCCAGGATCCTGGCGACCAGGCGGCGAAGAACGCGTCGAAGCTGGCGCAGAAGCTGGTCGGCAAGGCGTCCGCCAAGGACGCCCACGAGCATCTGGAGAAGTTCCAGCAGATAGCCGACAGCACGGGCGGCCACCGGGCCGCCGGTTCGCTGGGCCACGACGCGTCCGCCGCGTACGTCTACCAGCAGATGAAGAAGTACGGCTACGACGTCTCCTACGAAGAGTTCAACTTCATCTACACCGAGACGCAGGCCGAGAAGCTCTCCGTGGTCTCGCCCACGCCGCGCGACGTCGCGATCTCGGCGATGACGTACACCAAGTCCACCCCGGTGGGCGGCATCAAGGCCGATCTGGCCGCCGTGCCGGGGGACGCGACGCCGGGCTGCGAGGGCGCCGACTACGCCTCCGGCACCTTCACCGGGAAGATCGCGCTCATCAAGCGCGGCGGCTGCACCTTCGGCGAGAAGCAGGCCGCCGCCGCCGCAGCCGGCGCGGTCGGAGCCATCGTCTACAACAACACCGAGGGCGCGCTCTCGGGCACCCTGGGCGACGTGGCCACCGGCAAGATCCCCACCGGCGGGGTCACCCAGGCGGACGGCGAGAAGCTCGTCGCCGACCTCGCCAAGGGCGCGGTGAACGTCTCCTTCGAGATCCGCCAGCTCCAGCAGAACCGCACGACCAGGAACGTGATCGCGGAGACGCGCACGGGCAACGCGGCCAACACCGTGATGCTCGGCTCGCACCTCGACTCGGTCACCGCCGGCCCCGGCATCAACGACAACGGCTCCGGCTCCGCCGGTCTGCTCGAAGTCGCCCAGGAGCTGGCGAAGGCCGAGAAGCGTCCGGCCAACAAGGTCCGGTTCGCCTGGTGGTCGGCGGAGGAGAACGGTCTGCTCGGCTCCGACGCGTACGTCGCGAACCTCAGCGACCTCGGGAAGAAGGAGATCAAGCTCTATCTGAACTTCGACATGATCGCCTCGCCGAACTACGGGCTCTTCGTCTACGACGGCGACGACTCCGACGGCGTGGGCGCGGGCCCCGGCCCGGCGGGTTCGGCGCAGCTGGAGCGTGACATCAACACGTTCCTCGACAAGCGCCGCACCCCGCACGAGGGCACGGACTTCACCGGACGCTCGGACTACGGGCCGTTCATCGAGGTCGGCATCCCCTCCGGCGGTACGTTCACCGGCGCCGAGGGCCTCAAGACCCCGGCCCAGGTGGCGAAGTTCGGCGGCACCGCGGGTGTCGCGTACGACCCGAACTACCACGCCAAGGGTGACGACCTCAGCAACATCAACATGACGGCGTTCGCCGTGAACATCGGCGTCATCGCCAACGCGGTCGGCACGTACGCCCACGACCTGAGCTCGCTCAGGAAGCCGGTCGTCACCGTCCCGACGGAGGGCGACGCCGGCAGCGGCGGCGGCCTCCACGACGGCCACGGCCACGAGGTCACCGAGTAACGGGACCACCGAGCCACCAGGTCACCCAGCCTGACCGCTCCCCCGCGCCCGCCCGGGCGTGGGGGAGCAGTCGTTTCAGCGCCTGCGGCGGGCGGTGCCGAACAGCGAGCGGGAGATCTCCCGGCCGAGCTGCGTGCCCACCGAGCGCGCCAGCGACCGGAAGACCCCGCTGCCCATCACCTGACCGGCCAGCGACTCGTCCTTCTTCTGCGAGGCCTTCGGCGCCTTCGCCGCGTCCTTCGCTGCCTGCTTCGCCACCTCCGCGTCCCGCGCCGCCGCTTCGGCCGCCGCCTCCGCCGCCTGCTGCTCGGCGGTCAGCTTCTCGTACGCCGACTCCCGGTCGACCGCCTCCGCGTAGCGCGCGTACAGCGGGGAGGAGGTCACCGCCGCCTGCATCGCCGCCGCGTCGATCGGGCCCATCAGGGACTGCGGTGCCCGCAGCCGTGTCGCCGCGACGGGCGTCGGCGCCCCCTTGTCGCTCAGCACGGTGATCACGGCCTCGCCGATGCCGAGCCCGGTGAGCACTTCTTCCAGGTCGTACGCCGAGTTCGGGAAGGTCTTCACCGTCGCCTTCAGCGCCTTCGCGTCGTCCGGCGTGAACGCCCGCAGCGCGTGCTGTACCCGGTTGCCGAGCTGCGCCAGCACATCGGACGGCACGTCCTTGGGTGTCTGCGTCACGAAGAAGACGCCGACCCCTTTCGAGCGAATCAGCCGCACGGTCTGTGTGATCGATTCCAGGAACGCCTTGGACGCCCCGTTGAACAGCAGATGCGCCTCGTCGAAGAAGAACACGAGCTTCGGCTTGTCCACGTCGCCGACCTCGGGCAGATCCTCGAAGAGATCGGCGAGCAGCCACATCAGAAAGGTGGAGAACAGCTGCGGCTTGTCCTGCACCGACGGCAGCTCCAGTACGGAGACGAGCCCCCGCCCGTCCGGGGCCGTCCGCAGCAGCTCGCTCGTGTCGAACTCCGGCTCGCCGAAGAACCCGCCCGCGCCCTGCTGCTCGAAGGCCGTGATCGAGCGAAGGATGACGCCCGCCGTGGCCGTCGAGAGGCCGCCGATGTTCTTCAGCTCCGCCTTGCCGGTGTCGGACACCAGGAAGGCCACCACCGCGCGCAGATCCTTGAGGTCGACCAGCTCCAGGCCCTTGGAGTCCGCGTAGTGGAAGATCAGCCCGAGGGACTGCTCCTGCGTCTGGTTGAGCTGGAGCACCTTGGAGAGCAGCACCGGCCCGAAGCTCGTCACGGTCGCCCGCACGGGGATGCCTGCGCCGATGCCGCCCAGCCCGTAGAACGCGCAGGGAAATCCCTGGGCCTGCCACTCCTGCCCGACCTGCGCCGCCCGCTCGCGCACCTTGGGGCCGTCCTGGCCGGGCGCGGAGACGCCGGACACGTCGCCCTTGATGTCGGCCAGGAAGACGGGCACCCCGTTCGCGGAGAGCTGCTCGGCGATCAGCTGGAGCGTCTTGGTCTTCCCCGTGCCGGTGGCGCCGGCGACCAGTCCGTGCCGGTTGAGCATGGAGAGCGGGATACGGACCGGCGCCGTCGGCAGGCACTGCCCGTCCCAGAGCAGAGCGCCCAGCTCCAGGGCCGGGCCGTCGACGGCGTAGCCCGAGGCGATTTCCTGCGCGGGCTGCGGCACGGTCTCGGCCATGACGGACCTCGGATTTCCGGTCTGTGGCGTGTGATTTCCGGTCTGCACCGTTTTGCCCAGGATCGCATTGGCCTGCCATGGCTGCGCCCGGAGCCGCTTGCCCGGTAGGCTTTCCGTGTGATCTTCAAGCGCATCGGTAACGGGCGGCCGTATCCCGACCACGGCCGGGAAAGCACCCGGCAGTGGGCGGATGTCGCGCCGCGCCCGGTCCGCCTCGATCAGCTCGTGACGACCAAGGGTCAGCTCGATCTGGAAACGCTGCTGGCCGAGGACTCGACCTTCTACGGCGACCTCTTCGCGCATGTCGTGAAGTGGCAGGGCGACCTCTATCTCGAGGACGGCCTGCACCGCGCCGTACGCGCCGCGCTCCAGCAGCGCCAGGTGCTGCACGCCCGCGTCCTCGAACTCGGCTGACCCGCACAAACGGCGGCGAGGCGCTCGGTGAAAGGCCCGCCACTGACCCTTTCGGGCTCATTCGAAGTCCGTACGGACGCAATCAGTTGATCGTTTAGTAGGCATGGACTCCGGGTCGCACTACGCTGCGCCCATGAGCATGCTCACTCCCCCCGGCATGGGCGGAAAGTACCGCATCACGGGCGACAAATACCCCCGCATGCGACGCCACCGCAATCGCCGCAGGATCGTCACGGCAGTCGTTGCCGCGGTCGTCGCCCTCGGGCTGGCCGGGTGGGGAACGCTGCAGCTCATCGACGTCTTCACCGGTGACGGGAAGAAGACGTCGGCGAGCCACAAGGCGAACTGCCGACCGGCTCCGAAGACCCCCGCGGCGGCTCCCGTGGCCCTCAGGCCGGGACAGATCACGGTGAACGTCTACAACGCCACTCCGCGGTCCGGTCTGGCCAAGGCGGCGGCCGACGAACTCAAGAAACGCGGCTTTGCCATCGGCAAGGTGGGCAACGCGCCGGCGGCCTACGACAAGAAGGTTCCGGGCATCGGGATACTGCTCGGCGCGCCGACGGCGACGAAGGGGCCGTTCTCGGTCCTCGGCACCCAGCTGCGGGGTACGACGACCAAGACGGACGCGCGCAAGACGGCGGACGTGGACCTGATTCTCGGTACGGGCTTCACGGCGCTCACGGCCAAGCCGGACGCGGACCAGGCGCTGACGGTGCTCGCGAAACCCGCGCCCGCGCCCGCCGGTAAGTGCTGAGACCGCACCTCCGCGGCGAGGCGCCACCGCACAACAAGGCCGCCGGGACGCAGTCGTCCCGGCGGCCGAGGTGAAGAACGAGGCCCCTCGGGCCCGTCGGATCAGGCCCTAGTCGACCGTGCCGTACATGCGGTCGCCCGCGTCGCCGAGGCCCGGGACGATGTAGCCGTGCTCATTCAGGCGCTCGTCCACGGACGCCGTGACGACCGTGACCGGCGTGCCCGCGAGCTCGCGCTCCATCATCTCGACACCCTCCGGCGCCGCCAGCAGCACGACCGCCGTCACATCGTCCGCGCCGCGCTTGATCAGCTCACGGATCGCCGCCACCAGCGTGCCGCCGGTGGCCAGCATCGGGTCGAGGACATAGACCTGGCGGCCCGAAAGGTCCTCGGGCATCCGGGTCGCGTACGTCGACGCCTCCAGCGTCTCCTCGTTGCGGATCATCCCGAGGAAGCCCACCTCGGCGGTCGGCAGCAGGCGCACCATGCCGTCCAGCATGCCGAGGCCCGCCCGCAGGATCGGCACCACCAACGGACGCGGGTGCGACAGCTTGACGCCCGTCGTCCCGGTCACCGGGGTCACGATGTCCACCTGCTCGGTGCGCACGTCCCGGGTGGCCTCGTACGCGAGCAGGGTGACCAGCTCGTCGGCGAGACGCCGGAAGGTCGGGGAGTCGGTGCGCCTGTCGCGCAGCGTGGTGAGTTTGTGCGCCACCAGGGGGTGGTCGACGACGTGGATCCGCATGGCGCCAACAGTAGCCCGCGCTCGCATCAAGGCAGGTTCCGGAGGGAAGGTGGAGGGCATCCCCCCAGGTCCCGGGGCTGGGGGGGAAGACGGATCCGGCCGTGGGGTGGTGTGTGGGCGATGCCTGAGCCCGAGGGTGAGCAGCACGACATAGGGAGCGAGAGCGAGACCGAGGCGGCGCGCAGAAGACGGCGCGCCCAGTTCCTCCGTGAGCTCCACGAGGCCAAGGCACTGCGCGACCGGGTGCAGCCGCGCCGGGCCCGTGCTGCACGGATGCGTCACCAGATGCGCATGCGCACGTTCCGCTGGTGACAGGCCCAGGCAAACGGTGCCTGTGAGAACTGATGGCCGACGCAACGACGGAAGACCTCTCGCAATGGCCCGCTTTCTGCCACGATTCCGAGAGGGCGGGGCACGCTCAGCGCACCGCCGGTCGTCACACCTCTGATCAGTGGGAGAGTCACGGTGTACTTCGCCGCACTGCTCGCGCGCACTCATGACGGGTGGGAAGCGAGCGACACAGAGCTCGACGATGTGGAGACGCTGTCGGATCTGACCGACCTGGCACGTGAGGCCTCGGTGGACGAGGACACGGTGCTCGTCTTCATCGAGCAGGAGGACGCCTGGTTCGGCATCGTCCGGGTGGAGGGCGAGGAGGACCCTCGTATCTTCGTCTCGGACGCGGCCGCCGCCGCGCGCTCCTCCTACGGGGAGATCCTCACCAACGAACTGCTCGGCGGGGACGATGATGACCCGGCCGACGATCTGGACGCCCTGGACCTCGACGGCACCGAGGACGGCGAGGACGACGAGGACGACGACGAGGAAGCCGTCGACCCCATCGCCGCGCTGGACACCGTGCCCGCGGGACCGGTCGGTGACCGCGACATCCTGACGGACCTCGGTCTGTCGGAGAAGGAGCTGCTGGCACTGGATACGGAGGCACTGCCCGAGATCGCCGAGTCGCTGGGCGCGGCCGAGGTTCTGGAGACCGTTCGCTAGTGACGGGAGCGGCACCCGATCGCGTACCGACAGGCTCGGACCCGGTACGCGGACCCTGGGAGGCTCCGATGCGTGCCGCCCTCGCGGAGGCGGAGCGTGCGGCGCTGTCCGGCGATGTGCCGGTCGGCGCCCTCGTGCTGGACGAGGACGGCACGGTGCTCTCCGCCGGGCACAACGAACGCGAGCTGACGGGCGACCCGACGGCCCACGCCGAGGTCCTGGCGATCCGCAGGGCCGCGGAGCGCCTCGGCAGCTGGCGCCTGACCGGCTGCACCCTGGTCGTGACGCTGGAGCCGTGCACCATGTGCGCGGGCGCGATCGTGCAGTCCCGGGTGGCCCGGGTGGTCTACGGTGCCCGCGACGAGAAGGCGGGCGCCGCGGGTTCCCTGTGGGACGTCGTACGGGACAGGCGGCTCAACCACCGGCCCGAGGTGGTGCTCGGCGTGCTCGCTCAGGAGTGCGCGGCGCTCCTGACGGCCTTCTTCCGTGAGCGCTGAGCACGGATCCGAATATCGATTTCGGAGCACGGCCCACCTTGGGCTAAGCTCTCTCCCGGTAGCGTGTCCGAGCGGCCGAAGGAGCTCGCCTCGAAAGCGAGTGTGGCGCAAGTCACCGAGGGTTCAAATCCCTCCGCTACCGCTCTCGGCAAAGGGTCCGGCTCATCGAGCCGGACCCTTTCGTCTGTTCCGGGACCACTCGTACGGACCTGTCCGGCGGGCCCGGGACCCCGTCGGCAACCGGCCACGATCACCGGGTTCTTGGTCCGGAAAGGCTCGGTTAGACTCACGCGACTCCACGAACGGGGGAGGCACAGGGGCCAGGGGACGCAGGGAGCAAGGGCTGATGGTGCAAACGAAGAAGATCGCTCTCTATGTCCTCGTCGTCTTCGTGCTCTACACGATCATCACGTCCCCGGAGAAGGCTGCCGACCTGGTCCAGATAGGGTTCGAGGGCATTTCGACCGCCGCGCAGGGCGTCGGGGACTTCATGACCGAGCTCGTCAATTAGGGTCTGTCGCTGATCCGGACGACGGACCCCGAGGTCTGTCGCTGGTCCGAACGACCGACGCTGGGAGCGCCCCTTGATCCGCCATCTGGTCCTGTTCAAGCTCAACGAGGGAGTGGGGCGCGACGAGCCCCGGGTGATCGCCGGCGCGCAGGCCTTCCGGGAGCTGGACGGGCTCGTGCCCGAGCTGGAGTTCTGGGAGTGCGGCTGGAACATCACCGACCGCCCCATCGCCTACGACTTCGCCATCAACTCGGCCGTCGCCGACGGTGATGCGCTGACGCGGTACATCGAGCATCCGGCTCATCAGGCCGCCGCCGGACAGTGGCGTGAGTTCGCCACCTGGGTGATCGCCGACTACGAGTTCTGAACCACCTCCTTTTCCGGCCCTCCGCCCGCTGGGCGGGGGGTTTTTTGAGGTTTAGATCACAACATGACGTCAACACGGCATTTTCGGGTGCTTGCACACAGTGGACATGTCTTGTGATGCTATGACCGCTTTTGACGGATGAGTTGACCGTAGTTGACCGCAAAGGGGTGGCGTGACCGTGCCGGCCAGTACTGCGCCTCAGGTGTTGCCCCAGAACGAGCGGCCGGACGACCCGCCCGCCACCGCGCGGCCACAGAGCAGGGGCGCCGACACCAGGGCCCTGACTCAGGTGCTCTTCGGGGAACTCAAGGACCTGGAGCCGGGCACCCCGGAACACTCCCGGGTGCGTGGGGCGCTGATCGAGGCGAACCTCCCGCTGGTGCGCTACGCCGCCGCCCGCTTCCGCTCGCGCAACGAGCCGATGGAGGACGTCGTCCAGGTCGGCACCATCGGGCTCATCAACGCGATCGACCGCTTCGACCCGGATCGTGGGGTGCAGTTCCCGACCTTCGCGATGCCCACGGTGGTCGGCGAGATCAAACGTTACTTCCGCGACAACGTGCGGACCGTCCATGTGCCGCGGCGGCTGCACGAGCTGTGGGTCCAGGTCAACGGGGCCACCGAGGACCTGACGACCGCTCACGGCCGCTCCCCGACGACGGCCGAGATCGCCGAGCGGCTGAAGATCGGCGAGGACGAGGTGCTGGCCTGCATCGAGGCCGGCCGTTCGTACCACGCGACCTCGCTGGAGGCGGCGCAGGAGGGCGACGGTCTGCCCGGCCTGCTGGACCGGCTCGGTTACGAGGACCCCGCACTCGCGGGCGTCGAACACCGGGATCTCGTACGGCATCTGCTCGTACAACTGCCCGAACGGGAACAGCGCATCCTGATGCTGCGGTACTACAGCAATCTGACGCAGTCGCAGATCAGCCAGGAACTGGGAGTCTCCCAGATGCATGTGTCAAGACTTCTGGCGCGCAGCTTCGCCCGATTGCGATCCGCAAACAGGATCGAGGCGTAGCCGGAACGGGTATACCCCGGTCGGACGCTTTTTCATCGGGCCCACATCCGTACACCCCCTGCCGCCTGCGGAGTTTGGCCCGTTACTTGTCGACATGTCACTACAGCGTGTTGCCGACATGTGACATTCTGCGGGAGACGCGTTTGCCGCAGCCTCGCCGCCGGTATTTCAGGGGAAGCTGCGTTCCTCCGTTGGTCGCGGCCACCGCGACCGTCCGCGACCTCAAGGGGGTGGCATGTCCGCAGAACAGGGCAGCTCGAAGGTGCTTACGCTCACAAAGAGCGCTCCCGCACCTGTCACGCCTGACAGCTCGGAGGCCATCGACACTCGCACTCTGTCCCGCTCCCTGTTTCTGCGGCTGCGCGCACTGGACGCGCAGAACGCCGAGGGCGCGGGCAACACCCCGGAGCGCACCTATGTGCGCGACACCCTCATCGAGCTCAACCTCCCCCTGGTGCGTTACGCGGCGGCGCGGTTCCGCTCCCGCAACGAACCGATGGAGGACATCGTCCAGGTCGGGACGATCGGTCTGATCAAGGCGATCGACCGCTTCGACTGCGAACGGGGCGTGGAGTTCCCGACGTTCGCCATGCCGACGGTCGTCGGCGAGATCAAGCGCTTCTTCCGCGACACCTCGTGGTCGGTGCGGGTGCCGCGCCGCCTCCAGGAGTTGCGGCTCGCGCTCACCAAGGCGAGCGACGAGCTTGCGCAGAAGCTGGACCGCTCCCCGACCGTGCCCGAACTCGCGGCCGTGCTCGGGGTCTCCGAGGAGGACGTGGTCGACGGCCTGGCCGTCGGAAACGCCTACACGGCATCCTCGCTGGACTCGCCGTCCCCCGAGGACGACGGCGGTGAGGGCTCGCTGGCGGACCGTCTGGGGTACGAGGACTCGGCCCTGGAGGGCGTGGAGTACCGCGAGTCCCTGAAGCCGCTGCTGGCCAAACTGCCGCCCCGGGAGCGGCAGATCATCATGCTGCGGTTCTTCGCGAACATGACGCAGTCCCAGATCGGCGAGGAGGTCGGCATCTCGCAGATGCACGTCTCCCGGCTGCTGACCCGCACGCTCGCGCAGCTGCGGGAGGGACTGATCTCCGACTGACGTCCGCCGGCCCGGCCCGGTCGCCGATCCGGCGGCTGCGGCCGGGGTTCCTTATTGACGGGCCGTCAGACACACTGACGCGATGCGACGACGTCCAGGAACGGCTCTCGTAGCGGTGGCGCTCTGCCTCGGCGGCACACTGACGGCGTGCGGCAGCGGCGGCGACGACGGATACGCGGCGGTCGGCGCCGCGGGTTCGGGGCCGGACAGAGGTTCCACGGCCGCGGTTCCGCCGCAGGGCGACGTGGTCCTGGTACCGCTGGACGGCGCCACCGGATCCGGTGCGTCACCGGGCGCGACACCGCCGCAGGGCGGGCAGCCGTCCGGTACGCCGTCCGCGGGCGGCGGCAGTGACACGGACGGTACGGGAGGAAGCCCGGGCGCTCCGGGCGGCGCAGGTACCCCGGATGCAGGAGGTCCGGCTTCCGGAGGTCCGGGCGCGGGCTCCGGCACTGCCGGATCCGGCGCCTCGGGCGGATCGGGCACATCAGCGGGCTCCGGCGCCTCGGGCGGATCGGGCACATCAGGGGGCTCCGGCGGCACGACCTCACCCGGCCGGCCCGGGACCCCGCCGGCCGAGCCACCCTCGCAGCCCACTCCGAAACCCCCGCCGGGACCCGCCGTGCTCAGCGTCGGCGAACCGGTGCGCGCGGCACTCGACCGTCGCTGGTGCGAGCAGGTCACCGTGAAGTTCCGCAACACCGGTCAGTCACCGGTGACTTCGGGCACCGTCACCTTCGCCACGCACATCATCGGCGCGCTCGGCATCGACTGGGCGACCATCCGGTCCGCCCAGCCCCTGCCCGCGCCGATCGCCGCGGGGACGGCGCGCACACAGGCGTACACCGTGTGTGTGGACGCCTGGCGGGTGCCACTGGGCATGCACATCGAGACCCAGGACGTCACCGCCGCCTGGACCTGACGAGGCCGCGGCCGCAGTGACGTACCCGGTGGCGTGAGGAAGCGAGCGGGTCAGCCCAGGGCGAGCCAGGCCACCGCGCCGAGGATCACGACGGCGGCGATGACGCCGACGATGAGCCCGACGCGTGAACCGGACTGGGCGGTGGCCGCCGGCTGCCGGGTCTGCGGCGTGCCCTCGTCGACGAACGCGCGGAACATCTGGGTGCTGCCCGCCGGGTCGTAGTTGCCCTCGGGGCCCTGACCTTGGGGAGCGTGGGGGTTGTGTGCCATGGGGCAGGACCCTAGCGAACGCAGGTGTCCTTCCCAACCCCGGGCGAGCGACGGACGGCTCCCCCGGTGCGCCATGACCGGGCGTATGCGAAGCCTTTTGAGTTCCTTTACTACTGCAAGCCCCGTTTTCGTTTGCCTTCAGCAACCAATAACTTCTATGGTTGCCCTAAGCAACAAGATGTCGGGAGGGCTACAGCCATGGCCGCACAGAGCCAGTACGCGGAGCTGGCCAGGCAGCTCAGTGCCATCGGTGCCATCAAGCGCGGACTGGCACGGATGCTCCCCGCCGAGTGCCCCTCCGGCACCGCCGCCGTACTGACCCTGCTGGACCGCAACGGCGAGATGCGGATGAGCCGGCTGGCCGAGCTGCTGGCCGTCGACATGTCGGTGACCAGCCGGCATGTGGCTCATGCGGCGGAACGTGGATGGATCGAGCGCTCCCCCGACCCGGGCGACCGGCGCTCCCGCATCCTCCGGCTGACCCCCGCGGGGCTGGACATGCTCGACGAGCTCGCCCGGCGGACGACGGACATGTTCGCCCACAACCTCCAGGACTGGTCCGACGACGACGTCGGACAGCTGATCGTGATGCTGGCGCGCCTGCGCGACTCCTTCGGAGACTGCCGGGCGCGCCACCACGACGAGCCGCACTCCCGTACATCCGTGTGACAAGACGTAAGAAAAGGAATTTCATGGCTACGACCACACCGTCCGGTGTGCGGGGCGGCCACGCCAAGCACGGCGCTCAACCCGCCGGCGACAGCACGCCGATGACCCACCGGCAGATCATGGAAGCGCTGTCCGGGCTGCTGCTCGGCATGTTCGTCGCCATCCTGTCGTCCACCATCGTCTCCAACGCCCTGCCCGAGATCATCACCGACCTCGGCGGCGGCCAGAGCGCCTACACCTGGGTGGTCACGGCCGCACTGCTGTCGATGACCGCGACCACCCCGCTGTGGGGCAAGCTCGCGGACCTCTTCAGCAAGAAGCTGCTGGTCCAGATAGCGCTCATCATCTACATGGCGGGCTCGGTGGTCGCCGGCCTCTCGCAGAACACCGGCATGCTCATCGCGTGCCGCGTCGTGCAGGGCATCGGCGTCGGTGGTCTGACGGCGCTCGCCCAGATCATCATGGCCGCCATGATCGCCCCGCGAGAGCGGGGCCGGTACAGCGGCTACCTCGGTGCGACGTTCGCTGTCGCAACCGTCGGCGGTCCGCTCCTCGGCGGCATCATCACCGACACCGAGTGGCTCGGCTGGCGCTGGTGCTTCTACGTCGGTGTGCCCTTCGCGATCATCGCGCTGATCGTTCTCCAGAAGACGCTGAAGCTGCCTGTCGTGAAGCGCCAGGTCAAGGTCGACTGGGCGGGTGCCCTCTTCATCAGCGCCGCGGTCTCGCTGCTGCTGGTCTGGGTGACCTTCGCCGGCGACAAGTACGACTGGATCTCCTGGCAGACCTACGCCCTGGTCGGCGGAGCGATCGCGCTCGGGCTGCTCTTCCTGCTCATCGAGTCCAGGGCGAGCGAGCCGATCATCCCGCTGCGGCTGTTCCGCAACCGCACGATCACGCTGGCCTCGCTGGCCTCGCTCTTCGTCGGTGTCGCGATGTTCGCCGGCACCGTGTTCTTCAGCCAGTACTTCCAGCTGGCACGCGACAAGTCGCCGACCATGTCCGGCGTGATGACCATTCCGATGATCGCCGGCCTGTTCGTCTCCTCCACGGTCTCGGGCCAGATCATCACCAAGACGGGCCGCTGGAAGGCCTGGCTGGTCGGCGGCGGTGTGCTCGTCACCGGTGGCCTCGGTCTGCTCGGCACGATCCGGTACGACACGGAGTACTGGCACATCGCGATCTTCATGGCCGTCATGGGTCTCGGCCTCGGCATGATGATGCAGAACCTGGTGCTCTGCACGCAGAACCAGGTCGCGCCCGAGGACCTCGGCTCCGCCTCCTCCGTCGTCACCTTCTTCCGCTCGCTGGGCGGTGCGATCGGCGTCTCCGCACTGGGCGCGGTGCTTGCCAACCGGGTCACGCACTACGTCAAGGACGGACTCGCCGAGCTCGGCCCGCAGGGCGCGGCCATGGGCCACGGCGGCACGGCCGGCGGGGGCATCCCCGACCTGGACACGCTGCCCGGCCCGATCCGTACGGTGATGGAGACCGCGTACGGCCACGGCGTCGGCGACGTCTTCCTGTACTCGGCGCCCTTCGCGCTGCTGGCCTTCCTCGTGACGCTGTTCATCAAGGAGGTCGCGCTGAAGAGCCACGCGTCGCCGGAGTCCTCCGAGTCGGCTACGTCGCCGGCACCCATGGCGTCCGTGGGCGCCCCGGTCGGCGCGCCCGCTGCCGCCGTGTCCCTCGCCGCCGACGCACCGGGCGCGGCCGTCGCCGCACCGGTCGGCCCCTCCGTGCACGGTGTGGTGCGCGGCAACGAGGGTGCCGCGGTGCCCCGGGCCGCCGTCACCCTGATCTCGCCGGCCGGCCGCCAGCTCGGCCGCTCGGTCTCCCAGCACGACGGCAGGTACGCACTGGACGCCCCCGGCGCCGGTTCGTACGTCCTGATCGCCTCGGCCGACGCCTTCCAGCCGCAGGCATCCACGGTGGTCGTCGGTGACGAACCGGTGGCGTTCGACATCCTGCTCTCGGGCACGAGCGGTCTCGCCGGCATCGTGCGGGCCGCCGACGGCGGCCTGCCGGTCGAAGGCGCCATGGTCATCGTCACGGACGTCCGCGGCGATGTGCTGGGCACCGGAAAGACCACCGCGCAGGGCGACTTCGCCTTCGCGGAGCTCGTACCGGGTGCGGTGACCGTCGCGGTGAACGCCACCGGCTTCCGGCCGCTGGCCCTCCCCGTGGAGATCGGCGGCCAGGGCGTGACCCGGGTCGAGGCCGTCCTGCAGGCAGGGGCGCTCGTCCGCGGCACCGTCCGCGGGGGCCCGGACCGCCGGCCGCTGGCCGACGCGCGGGTCACCCTGGTCGACGCCGCCGGCAACGTGGCAGCCACCTCCACGACCGGGGACGACGGGGCGTACGCCTTCGCCGACCTGGACGCGGGGGAGTACACGGTCATCGCGACCGGCTACCCGCCGGTGGCCGGAGCGCTGACCGTGGCCGGCGGCGGGGTCGACGGCCACGACATCGAACTCGCCCACCCGGGCGAGTAGTTCGGACCCCCGGGCAGCGGCGCTCTGTAGCGGAAGCGCGCGCCCGGGGCCGGGGCGGCAGGCAGGGGACGGCCTGTCGCCCCGGCAATTTTTCGCAAGGAGAGAAACGGGATGGGACTTCGCGCACAGGTACGGACGCGGGACGGCTGGGCCGTCCAGCACGCGGTCGTGACGGTCACCGACATGACCGGCGCACAGGTGCTGCGGGAGACGGCGGACGCGGACGGCACGGTGCGCTCGGCGGCTCCGCTGGCCGCGGGCGCCTACACGGTCGTCGTCACCGCACTCGGTTACGCACCGGCCGCGTCGACCGCGATGGTGACCGCGAGCGGGCGCGCCGAGATCGGCACGGTGGTGCTGGCCCGCCAGGGCGGCGCCGAACTGCCACCACCGGGCACCTGGTCCATCGACCCGGCCCACTCCTCCGTGGGCGCGGTCGCCCAGCACCTCGGCATCTCCTCGGTGAGCGGCCGCTTCACCGACTTCGGGGGCCGGATCGCCATCGCGCCCGACCTCGGCTCCTCGCGGGTCGAGGCGGTGATCCGGGCGGCCACTATCGACACGGGCAACGGCCTGCGCGACAAGCACCTGCGCTCGCCGGATTTCCTGGACGTCGAGCAGTACCCGGAGATCGTCTACCGCAGCCACGGTCTGACACCGACCGGCACGGACCGCTGGACGGTGCACGGCGCGCTGTCCCTGCACGGTGTCGTACGGGACGTGGACCTGGACCTCGCGTACCTCGGCACCGGCCCCGATCCGTGGGGCGGGGTCCGGGCGGCCTTCCGCGCGACGGCCGAGCTGCACCGGGAGGACTTCGCGATGAACTACAACCAAGTGGTCCAGGCGGGAATCTCCGCGATCGGCACCACTCTCAGGATCGAGCTCGCGATCCAGGCGGTCCAGGGTGACGCGCTGCCGGGTGCCTGAGGAAGGGGTCCCGGAGGACGGGGCGCCCGAGGATTAGGCTGCGGCCCATGGCACCCAACATCGCCACCAACACCACGGTGGAACTGGACGAGTTGCTCGAGTTCGTACGCCCCCGGCACCGGGCGATCCTGCTGACGGCCCGCGCGGACGGGTCGCCGCAGGGCTCCCCGCTCACCTGCGGGGTGGACGACTCGGGCCGCATCGTGATGTCGACGTACCCCGAACGCGCGAAGACCCGCAACGCGAAGCGGAATCCGCGGGTGAGTGTGATCGTGCTGTCGGACGACTGGGACGGGCCGTGGGTCCAGATCGACGGCGAGGCGGAGGTCATCGACGCGCCGGACTCGGTGGAACCGCTGGTGGAGTACTTCCGCAACATTTCGGGGGAGCATCCGGACTGGGCGGAGTACCGGGAGGCGATGCGGAAGCAGGGGAAGTCGATCATCAGGGTGACGCCGAGGCGGTGGGGGCCGATCGCGAAGGGCGGCTTCCCGGCACGCCTGAGCGGGTCCTGAAGCCGCGCCGGCCACCGGGCGGTGCGGGGCCCGGGCAGCCCGTTCGGCTTCGCCGCGGAGGGGCGGGCAGGTCCAGGCCCGCCCGGTGGCCGGCGCGGCACGGGGTCCGGGGCGGAGCCCCGCAGCGGGCCCGCGCCTCGAAGCCACCCCTCGCCCGGACTGTCCCGCACGCCCTACGGGCATGTCCTCAATCGCCGGACGGGCTTGAGATACAGCCCCTGACGGGAACCAAGCCCATTCCGCTTCGCCGCGAAAGAGCGGGCAGGTCCAGCCCCGCCGGCGCGGCACGGGGTCCGGGGCGGAGCCCCGCAGCGGGCCCGCGCCTCGAAGCCACCCCTCGCCCGGACTGTCCCGCACGCCCTACGGGCATGTCC
>NZ_JBEOSJ010000023.1:97189-126840 GCF_040302905.1 Streptomyces sp. NPDC096193
TGTCCTCAATCGCCGGACGGGCTTGAGATACAGCCCCTGACGGGAACCAAGCCCATTCCGCTTCGCCGCGAAAGAGCGGGCAGATCCCAGCCCCGCCCGGTGGCCTGCGCGGCACGGGGTCCGGGGCGGAGCCCCGCAGCGGGCCCGCGCCTCGAAGCCACCCCTCGCCCGGACTGTCCCCCATGACCTACGGGCATGTCCTCAATCGCCGGACGGGCTTGAGATACAGCCCCCTGACGGGACCAAGCCCACCAGCCGCACGGGCTGACAGCGCGGTCCGCCGACCGGCAGCAAGCCCATCAGCCGGCGCAGGCTCCGCCCCGTCACGCCGTGCGAGCCACCATCGCTTCGATGCCCGCCACCAGCAGTTCCAGCGCGAAGTCGAAGTCCCTCTCCCTCATCTCCGCCACCGTCTCCCCGCCCCGCGCCTCCATCATTTCCGACGCGTTCGCGAAGTTCCTGCTGAAGTCCGGCTGTTCGCTGATCGAGCCCATCGCCTCGCGGAAGTACTCGTCCTGGCTCAGCCCCGCCGCCGCGCAGCGCTGGATGAAGTGGCCCTCGATCGTGCCGAAGCCGTAGACGAACTGGAAGACCGCCGACAGCCCGCCCATCTGGCCGTGCGGCGGAAGTCCCGTGTTGCGCATGACCTCCTGGACCGCCAGTGAGAAGCCCATCGAGTTCGGCCCGATGTTCAGGAACGTGCCGATCAGCGCCGAGACCCAGGGGTGGCGCACCAGCACCGCCCGGTACTCGACGGCCAGTTCGCGCAGCTGCTCGCGCCACTCGGACGCGTCGCCGACGTCGGGCAGCCGCACGTCGCCGAAGACCGCGTCCAGCGCCAGTTCCAGCAGGTCGTCCTTGGTGTCGACGTACCAGTACACGGACATCGCCGTGACATCGAGCTCGGCGGCCAGCCGGCGCATCGAGAACTTCGCCGCGCCCTCCGAGTCCAGCAGTCGTACCGTCGCTGCGATGATCTTCTCGCGGTCCAGGCCCGCCGGCTGGGCCGGTTTGCGGCCGCGCTCCGCCTTGCCCTCCAGCCACACACTGGTCCGCGTGGGACCCTTCGCGCGGTCGGCCGCACCCACCATCGCGCCACTCTCCTCGACTCGCCCGCTCCCGATGCTATGCCGCTGCCCGCACCTCGTCCGCACGCTCCGCCCGCCGCAGCAGCATCGCGGCCAGCAGACCACCGGCCAGCACGGCCACCGCGCCGACCAGCTGGCTCGTCTCCAGGCCGGAGGCGAACGCGTCCGAGATCCGGGAACGCTCGCCGGGGCTCCCGGCTGCCGCGAGGGCGGCGGGCAGCGAGACGGCGCCTGCCACCGTGGGAACGAGCGCGGCGAAGCGGGAGTTCAGGACCGCGCCGAGCACGGCGACGCCGAGGCCGTTGCCGAATTCGGCGAGGGTGCCGTTCACCCCCGCGCCCACGCCCGCCTTCTCCGGCGGGATGGCGCCCATGATCGCGTTGGCCATCGCCGGCATGGAGAGCGCCACTCCCGCGCCCATCGTCACGAGGCCGAGCAGCATTCCGCCGTACCCGTCGCCGCCGAGGAGCGCGATCGACGCGAGGCCCGCCGAGACCAGGGTCATACCGACGGCGATGGTCCCCGGGGTGCCGATCTTTGGCAGCAGCCGGGCTCCGACGCCGGTCAGATTGAGGGCGATGACGGTGAGGGCCAGGGGAGCGGTCCGCAGACCCGCGTCCAGCGGCCCGTATCCGAGCACGAACTGCAGATGCTGGGTGAGCAGGAACAGCGACCCGCCCATGCCGAACGCGACCAGGATCGCCCCCGCGACCGCCCCGATGAACCGCTGGTTGCGGAAGAAGTGCATGTCCAGCATCGGATGCGGGATCCGCAGCTCCCACAAGACGAACACGCCGAGGACCAGGGCACCGGTCACCGCCGATGCCAGGACCTGCGTCGAGGTCCAGCCGTGCTCGGGCCCGGAGATGATCGCGTACACGACGGCGGTCATACCGATGGTGGAGAGCAGCGCGCCGAGCAGGTCCGGCCGGTCGCCCTGCGGGTTCTTGGACTCCGGTACGAGGGCGATGACCGCGAACAGCCCGATGGCCACCACGGGGATGTTGACCAGGAAGATCGCGCCCCACCAGAAGTGGTCGAGCATGACACCGCCGATCAGCGGACCGGCCGCGAATCCCAGGGAGTTGACGGTGGACCACAGGCCGATGGCCTTCACGCGCTCGGTGTCGTCGAAGATCTGCACGACCACGGCGAGGGTGGTCGTCATCAGCAGCGCGCCGCCGACGCCCATACCGGCGCGTGCGGCGATCAACTGGGCGGAGGACTGGGCGAGGCCGGCGGTGAGCGAGCCGATACCGAACAGCGCGAGCCCTGCCACCAGCATCTTCTTGCGCCCGTAGCGGTCGGCGGCGTTGCCCGCGGTGAGCAGCAGGCCGGACTGCACCAGCGAGTACGCGTTGATCATCCACTGGATGTCGGCGGTGGAGGCGTGGAGTTCCCGGGTGAGGGAGGGGATGGCGACGCTGAGGACGGTGTTGTCGAGCAGCACCGTGAGCTGGGCGAGGCAGATGACGCCGAGGATGATCCAGCGCTGCGGATGGCGGCCCGGGAGAGCGGTGCCGGTCTCGGTGGCCGTGGCCGTCATACGCACTCCTTGTACGGTGTACGGGCGATGTCCCGTACACCGTACAATAGTTTTTTTTACGCCGTACAGCGCCTCTGTCCTGGGACTACTTCTCGGCGGTCAGGTCGTACAGGGTCGTGGCGCCCACGGTCACCTCCGTGAAGGTCGACTGGATCCACGAGGTGATCGCGGAACTGGTGTTGCCACCGGGCCCACCGCCCTGGCCGCCGCCCTGGCCGCCCGCGATGAAGTAGTGGATCTTCCCGTCGGCGACGTACTCCTTGAATTGCGCGAGCGTCGGGGACGGATCGCTGCCGTTGAAGCCGCCGATGGCCATCACCGGTTCACCGGTGGCGAGTTGGTAGCTCGCGGCGTTCTGGGAGCCGATGGCCGCGGCGGCCCAGGTGTAGTCTCCGGCGTTCTGCCGCAGCTTCGCCTCGACCTCGGAGTTCACGGTCGCGCCGTTGAGCAGGCCGCCCATGCCGCCGCCTCCCCCGCCGCCCTCACGAGCGCTCCCGCCCGCACCGCCGGCCCTCGTGCCCTGGCGCTGCGCCGGACCGCCCTGCGCGGGAAGGCCGTTCGGGGGCTGAGCCGTCCCGCCACCGGGACCTCCCTGCTGTCCCTGACCCTGCTGCCCCTGGCCCTGACCCTGCTGTCCCGGCGGCATCCGTCCGCCGTCGCCGCCGCCCGGCCCGCCGGCGCGCATGCCCCCGCCGCCCCGCGCCGCCGCGGGACCGGCGGTCACGATCGAGCCGGCGTGCCCCTCGTTCACCGTCGTGAGGGAGTACGCCACCGGCCCGGCCAGTGCCGCGGCCAGGGCCAGTGCCGCCGCCCCCAGTGCCGCCCGGGGTCCCAACCGGCCCCCGCGCCCCGCGAGCAACAGCCCCGCCGCACCCGCCAGACCTCCGACGAGCACCGCCCACCGCAGCCATGGCAGATAGTCGGGAGTCCGGCCGAGCAGTGTGAAGGACCACACGGCCGTCACCGCGACCGTCACAGCCAGCGCGGCCGAGGCCGCGAACGTGCGCCGTTCCTCCCACAGGACCGTCACACCCATGCCGACCAGTGCCGCGATGTAAGGGGCCAGCGCCACCGTGTAGTACTCGTGGAAGATCCCCGCCATGAAGCTGAAGATCGCCGCGGTCATCAGCAACGAGCCGCCCCACACCAGGAACGCCGACCGCGCCGTGCTCGTCCGCCCGGCCCCCCAGGTGACGACGAGACCCGCGACGAGCAGCAGCAGGGCCGCGGGCAGCAACCAGGAGATCTGCCCGCCGATCGACGCGTCGAACATCCGGCCGATGCCGCTGCCTCCCCAGCGACCCCCGCCACCGGCACCACCGCCGCCCACACTGCCGGCCTCCTCGCCGTTGATCCGGCCGAGGCCGTTGTAACCGAAGGTCAGCTCCAGGAAGCTGTTGTTCTGGGAGCCGCCGATGTAGGGGCGCGAGGAGGCGGGCCACAGCTCGACGATCGCCACCCACCAGCCGCCCGCGCACACGATCGCGAGCCCGGCGAGGGCGAGTTGTCCCAGCCGCCGCCGCAGTGTCGTCGGCGCGCACACCGCGTACACCAGCGCCAGGGGCGGCAGGATCAGGAACGCCTGGAGGGTCTTGGTCAGGAACGCGAACCCGATCGCCACACCCGCCCAGACCAGCCACCTGGTCCGTGCGCCCTCCAGCGCCCGCAACACGCAGTAGACGGTCACCGTCATCAGCAACGCCAGCAGCGCGTCCGGATTGTTGAAACGGAACATCAGCGCGGCGACGGGCGTCACGGCCAGCACCGCGCCCGCGATCAGCCCGGCCGCGGGGGTGAAGCGCCGGCGCACCGCCGCGTACACCACGGCCACCGTGCCGACCCCCATCAGCACCTCGGGCAGCAGGATCTGCCAGGAGCCGAGCCCGAAGAGGCGTACGGACAGGGCCATCGGCCACAGCGCGGCCGGGGGCTTGTCGACGGTGATCGCGCTCGCGGCGTCGGAGGACCCGAAGAAGAAGGCCTTCCAGCTCTCGCTGCCCGCCTGGACGGCGGCGGAGTAGAAGGAGTTGGCGTAGCCGGACGCGGAGAGGTCGTAGCTGTAGAGGACCGCCGTGATGAGCAGCAGACCGAGGAGGGCCGGGCGTACCCAGGGGGCGTCACCGGCCCGTCCGCGCCACAGCCGCGCCGCCGGCCGGGCTCCCCGTCCACCGGCGGCATGTCCGCCCCGCGGTCCGCCGCCGGGTGGTCCGCCGCGTGCGTGGCCTCCCTGCACGGGCCCGACCACCAGCACATCGGAACCGGACGGGCTGCCGGGCGGATGTCCGGAAGGGTCGAGGGGCGGATGGACGGGTGCGTTTCCGGGCGGGTCGAGGGGCGGGTTTCCGGGTGGGGGAGGGTAGGCGTGGCCGTCGTGTGTCGTCGTCATCGTGCGGTCCTCGGGTCGTTGGCGTGCGGGACGGCACGCAGCTGCGCGGTGTCGTCCCAGGTGTGGTCGGAGAACGCCCATGCGTCCGGCGCGCCGTCCGGGGACCCCCGCTCGGGGCCCGCCTCGGGGCCCGGCTCCGCCCACACGCGGGCCACCTCACCCCGTTCCGGCGCCCCCCGGCGGTCCGGGAACACCCACGCGCGGAAGAGCAGAAAGCGCAGCACGGTCGCCGCCAGGTTCGCGGCGATCAGCACCGCCAGTTCGGTGCCGTGGGAGGCGTCGCCCGCGGCCGCGTCCAGCGCCGCCAGCGAACCGCTCGTCAGCGCGAGCCCGACGGCGAACACGACCAGGCCCTGCGCCTGGTGCCGTACGGCCCGGTCCCGCCCCCGCACGCCGAAGGTGAGCCGCCGGTTGGCCGCCGTGTTGGCGATCGCCGACAGCAACAGGGCGCCCGCGTTGGCCGTCTGCGGGCCGGCTCCCAGCCGGAAGGCGGAGTACAGCAGCAGATAGAGCAGCGTGGAGAGCGCGCCCACCGCGCAGAACCCGACCAGTTGCCGCGCCAGACCGCCGGGCACCCCGCTGAGCTGCCGGTCGCGGGGGTCGTCGCCGAAGGGCCTGGCCAGCCGGTCCAGCGGCAGCGCGCCGACCGCCAGGGCCCGTCCCACCCGCCAGACGCCCTTGAGGTCCTCGGTCGCCGTGCTCACGATGTGCACGGTCGAGTCCGGGTCGTCGACCCAGTCGACCGGTACCTCGTGGATGCGCAGTCCGGCGCGCTCGGCCAGCACCAGCAGCTCGGTGTCGAAGAACCAGCCGGTGTCCTCGACCAGGGGCAGCAGCCGCTCGGCGACTTCACGCCGGATCGCCTTGAACCCGCACTGGGCGTCCGAGAACCGGGCGGCGAGCGAGCCGCGCAGAATCAGGTTGTAGGCGCGCGAGATGAACTCCCGCTTCGGCCCGCGCACCACCCGCGACGAGCGGGCCAGCCGTGAGCCGATGGCGAGATCCGAGTGCCCGGAGATCAGCGGGGCGACCAGCGGAAGCAGCGCGTTGAGGTCGGTGGACAGATCGACGTCCATGTAGGCGAGCACGGGGGCGTCGGAGTGCGACCAGACGGTCCGCAGGGCCCGCCCCCGCCCCTTCTCCTCCAGCCGGTACGACCGCACCTCGGGGACGGTCGCCGCGAGTTCGGCCGCCACCCGCGGGGTGCTGTCGGTGCTCGCGTTGTCGGCGACGGTGATGCGGAAGCCGTACGGGAAGGTCCGCGCGAGGTGTTCGCGCAACCGCAGCACGCATCTTTCGAGGTCGGCCTCCTCGTTGTAGACCGGGATCACGACGTCGAGTACGGGCGGCCCGGCCGCGCCGGCGAGCAGATGCTCCCGGGCCGGCAGGGTTCCCTCTGGGGTGTCGGTTCGCATGCAACGACACTCGTCGGGGGCGCTGTCACGGCTGTGTGATGCGCCTGTGCCCCGGCTGTGAGAGCGGATCAGGGGCGGACGGCGGCTCGTTCCACGCGGGCAGCTCGACACCGAACACGGTGCGCCCGGGGCGGGAGTTCACGCCGACGCGGCCGCCGTGCGCGCTCACCACCGCGTCCACGATCGCCAGTCCGAGTCCGGTCGACCCGGCGTTGCGGGACCGGGACGCGTCACCGCGGGCGAACCGTTCGAAGATGTACGGAATCAGCTCGGGCGGGACGCCCGGCCCGTCGTCCTCCACCTCCAGCACGACGGTGGGACCGCGGTCCCGCACCCGGGCGACGACGGTCGTGCCGGGCGGTGTGTGCGTACGGGCGTTGGCCAGCAGGTTGACGAGGACCTGGTGCAGCCGGGCCGCATCGCCCCCGACCGCGGCCGCTTCCACGGGCAGTTCGAGCCGCCATTTGTGGTCGGGACCGGCCGCGCGGGCGTCGCTGACGGCGTCCACGACCAGGGGCGGAAGGTCGGTGCGCGCGCGGTCGAGCGGACGTCCCGCGTCGAGTCGCGCCAGCAGCAGCAGATCCTCGACCAGGCCGGTCATCCTGGTGGCCTCGGACTCGATCCGGCCGAGGGCGTGCCGTGTGTCGGCTCCGACGGTGTCCCGGCCGCGACGGGTGAGTTCCGCGTAGCCGCGGATCGAGGCCAGCGGCGTACGCAGCTCATGGCTGGCGTCGGCGACGAACTGCCGTACCCGCGTCTCGCTCTCCTGGCGGGCGGTCAGCGCCGAACCGACGTGGCCCAGCATGCGGTTGAGCGCGGCCCCGACCTGTCCGACCTCGGTGCGCGGATCGGCCTCGGCATCCGGCACCCGCTCCAGCAGGGCGACCTCGCCACTGTGCAGAGGGAGTTCGGAGACCCGGGTGGCGGTGGCGGCCACGCGCCACAGCGGTCGCAGCGCGACACCGACCAGCGCGGTACCGGTGATACCGGCGGCCAGCAGGCCGGTCGCGGCCACACAGATCTCGACGAGGATCAACGTGCTCAGCGCGTCTTCCACCTCGCCCGCCGGAATCCCGACGAGGACCGTGCCGTCGCTCGCTGTCCCGTCGCTCACCGCCTCGTCGCTCGTCGTCCCGTTGTTCGTCGTGGGCAGCGAGATCACGCGGTATCCGCCGAGCCCCGGCAGCGTGACGTCGTGCACCTCGCCGTCCGCCGGGACGGTGCCGAGCGCCCTGAGCTGCGCCGCGTCGAGGGGCGTGGTGTCGTCCGGGCGGTAGCCGGGAGTGGTGTTCTCGACGGTCCTCGCGCCTTCGGACACCGCGCTGCCACCGTCGGGGACCAACGCGCCGACCGTTCCGAAGGGCTGACCGCCGCCGCCGAGGAAGTCCAGCGGGCCCTCCGTGTCCCCGGGTGCCGGCGGCGGACGTCTGGGCAGGTCGGCGCGGACCGCGATGCCGCGCAGCTGGTCGTCGAGCTTGCCGTACAGGTAGCTGTCGAACGCGATCGTCGTGACCGCCCCGATCACCGACGCGACCACGGCGATCAGCGCCACCGCGGACACCACCAGCCGGGTCCGCAGCGACCATCTGCGGCCGCGCATCCTCCGCACTACTCGCCGGGCTTGATCAGATACCCGGCTCCGCGCCGGGTGTGGATCATCGGCGGCCGCCCGGCGTCGATCTTCTTGCGCAAGTAGGAGACGTACAGCTCGACGACGTTGGCCTGGCCCCCGAAGTCGTACGACCACACCCGGTCGAGGATCTGTGCCTTGCTGAGCACGCGCCGCGGATTGCGCATCAGATAACGCAGCAGCTCGAACTCCGTCGCCGTCAGATGGATCGAATCACCGGCCCGGCAGACCTCGTGGGTGTCCTCGTCCAGGGTGAGATCGCCGACCGCCAGCAGCGACGGGCTGCGCACGGCCGCCGTCCCGGAGCGCCGGATCAGTCCGCGCAGCCTCGCGACGACCTCCTCCAGCGAGAAAGGCTTGGTCACATAGTCGTCGCCGCCCGCCGTGAGACCGGCGATCCGGTCCTCGACGGCGTCCCGGGCGGTCAGGAAGAGCACCGGCACCTCGGGCATGTCCCGCCGCAGGCGCCCGAGGACCGCGAGCCCGTCCATGTCGGGCAGCATCACGTCCAGTACGACGGCGTCGGGCCGGAAGTCGCGCGCCGACCGCAGAGCGCCCGCGCCGTCGCCGGCACTGCGCACCTCCCAGCCCTCGTAGCGCAGGGCCATCGACAGCAGCTCGCTCAGCGCGGTCTCGTCGTCGACGACGAGGACCCGGACGGGGCTGCCGTCCGGCCTGAGCAATTCGGTACGCCCCTGGGGCGTGGTCGCGGTCATGCGGCCAGCCTGCGACCCGGCCGTGAAAAGGCTCTTGCGCCTTTCTGTGAATTGCCTGAGAACCGAGCTCGTCGCAACCCACCTCCTCAGGGACGGCGGCTCGGGCACCGCCGGCCCTCAGGCACCGCACGGTCCTCAGGAACGGTCCTCAGGAACCGCCGGGTCCTCAGGCACCGCACGGTCCTCAGGAAGACCGGTCAGGAACCGCCGGGCCCGAAGAGCCGGACGCCGTTGTCGTGACAGACGGCGCGCAGCCAGTCGTCCCCGAGGCCGAGCTCCTCGAGAGCCCGGAGCTGATGGACGTACGGATAGGGGATGTTGGGGAAGTCCGTGCCGAGCACGATCCGGTCGCCGAGATCCGCGAGCCGCCCCTTCTGCTGCCGGGGGAAGGGGGCCATGCGCTCGCTGAAGTCCGTGAAGGCCATGGTCGTGTCCAGCCGTACGTGCGGGTAGCGCTCGGCGAGATCGAGGAAGTCGCTGTACTCCGGCATGCCCATGTGCGCGACGACGAGCGGCAGCCGCGGATGCCGCGCGAGCAGCCGGCCGACCGGCTCGGGCCCGGTGTGCTTGCCCGGCACCGGCCCGGAGCCGCAGTGCGTCACCACGGGCACGCCCGCCTCGGCGAGCAGTCCCCAGACCGGGTCGAGCAGGGGATCGTTGGGGTCGTACGCGCCGACCTGGAGGTGCGACTTGAAGATCCGCGCGCCGCGGTCGAGGGCCTCGCGGACGTAGTGCTCGACGCCCTCCTCCGGGAAGAGGGTCGCGGTGTGGAGGCAGTCCGGCGTCCGGGCGGCGAAGTCGGCCGCCCAGCCGTTGAGCCAGGCAGCCATACCGGGCTTGTGCGGGTAGAGCATCGAGGTGAAGGCGCGCACCCCGAACTCCCGTAGCAGCGCGACCCGTTGTTCCTCCTCGTGCCGGTAGGTGATGGGCCACTCCCGGCCCGTCATGGGCCCCACGGCGTCGAAGTACGCCCACACCTTGGCCAGGACTCTTTCCGGCATGAAGTGGGTGTGGACATCGACGAGCCCGGGAAGCCCGAGCCGGCTCCAGAACTCGCGTACCTCCGCGGCCTCCGTGGCCTGGTCACTGAGGGGCTTGTTGGTCATGACGCCCACCTTCGGACGCCGGTCCGTGGGGTGTCCACCGGCTTTGCCGTACGGGATCGGAACGTGATCCGGTTCACGACGGCCGGGCCTTCCTGCTCACGGGGTCGCCTCCCGGTCATCGGGACGGGTGGCGCGGCGAGCCTGCCGGCCAGCGGGCCTTCCTGACTTCGGGCGGCCCCGGCGCCGCGTCGGCCATCCCGCCCTGGCACCGTGTCGGCCATCCCGCCCTGGCACCGCGTCGGCCATCCCGCCCCGGCGCACCGGAACCCCGTGCCTCAGAACAACCCGTCCTGCACGGCCCCGCCCCCCGCGTTGGCGTCGGCCGTCGGAACGGACACCCCTGCGGCGGGATCGGCCCCGATGAGCGACCAGCCCGTCATCAACCGGGTGTCGAGGACGACGAGTTCGCCCTCCGCGGTGCGCAGATGCAGATCGGGCCCGGCAGCCGCGAGCAGCGTCCCCGCGACGGCGCCGCCGTCGGTCAACTCCCGCACCACCGCACCCGGCTCCGTCAGCCGGCCGAGGCCGAACACTTCGGCGTGGTCGACGGCCAGGAACTCCAGCCGCTCCAGCGACTCGGCCCAGCCGTTGAGGCCGAGCGCCCGCCGGTGCAGGTCCTCGATCTCCGCGGCACGCTCGGCGGGACCCGGCAGCTCGCACCGCACGGCCCTCTTGTGAGCGTAGGGAATCCGGTCCGGTACCCCCAGCGCGCTGCGCAGCAGCTCCTCCGTACGCCGTGCCGCCATCAGCGGCCCCCGCCCCAGCCAGCTGAAGACGACGGCGCCCTGCTCCAGGAGCCGCGCGGACTCACGCTCCTCCGCGGTGATGCCGACCTTGACCATCCCGGGCCCGAACCAGGCCAGATAGACGTGGTACGTCCGCGGGTCGTCGGCGACGGTGTCGGCCGCCACCGAGTGCGCGCGATCCAGCCGTGCGCATTCCGGGCATCGCGCCTGGGTGGTCCGTCCCGGCACGACGGCCCTCAGCGGGCAGGCGTGGCCACGCGCCCCGACGCACTGCCGGACCCCTTCGGCCCGGAACCCGAGCGTCTTGCCGGCGATCAGCGGACTGACCCGCCCGCCGTCCCACCGGAGCACGGCCATCCGCGCCCCGCGCGGCCAGACGAGCCCGGAGCACCGCCATGCCATACGCACCTCCGACCGAAAACGCGGAGGCTACCCGACAGCACTGACACAGGCCCCGGTTCTAGGCCGAGTTCCGGCCGATCCGTGCGGAGAGCCCGCGGTGCAGACAGTCGACGAGCCGGGCCGTGATCAGGCCTTCGAGGTCGAGGTGGGGGTTGAAGATCGTGACGTCGAACCCGACGGCACGCTCGTCGCCGAGCGCGATCCCGAGCACACTCTCCAGTTCCGCCCAGCTCAGGCCCCCGGGGATGCGGTAGTCGACGGCGGGCATGACGGCGTCGTCCAGAACGTCCACATCGAGATGCACCCAGTACTCCCCGAGCCGTCCGACGGCCTCCCGGGCCGCCTCATCGGCGCCGACCGCCCGCACGGCATCGAGACCGACGGCGTGCAGCTCCGGCGGCAGCGGCTGCATCCCGGCCTCCGTGGACTCCGCGGTGTCGCGGAACCCGAAGGCCACGACATCCTCGTCCCGTACGAGCGGCCGGAGCCCTTCCGGATCGGTGAGTACGCCGGGCCCGCGGCCGGTGGCGAGCGCGAGCTCCATGGACGCGGCCTCGCCGTTCGGTTCTGCGGCCGGCTGATAGAAGTCGGTGTGCCCGTCGAGGAACAGCAGCCCGTACCGTCCGCGCCGGCGCAGCGCGAGGAGGTTGCCGAGCAGGATCGAACAGTCCCCGCCGAGGACGACGGGAAAGTCCCCCTGATCGAGCACCCCGGCGACGACGTCGGCCAGCTCGCCGGAGTACCGCGCGATCGCGGCCGCGTTGAGCACCCCGCTCACCGGGTCCCGCGTGGCCACGTACGCCGGCGCCTCGACGCGCCCGCCGTGGACGGCTCCCAGCCGCTCCGCCAGACCGGCCCCGATCAGCGCCGCGGGCAAGTCCTCCACCCCGGAGGGCCGCAGCCCGAGCACGGAGGGGGCTTCGACGACAACGATCCGGCGCATCCCGACTCCTCCGTGTCGGACACCCAACGGTGCACAACGGCCCCTTCGGACGCTACCGGACAGTGGCGGTCGCCGCAGGGTGGCTCTCCAGCTCCCCTTGTGCGAACGGCTGGTGGCGGATCACCGCCGACCCGGCAACGCTCCACACATCTGTCACAGGTCATCGACAGCGCCAACCGAACCGGTGGATTCCCCGCTCTTGCCGTGCGGACCGACGACCCGCGTCCGTTGCCCGCACCGACCGAGGAGACACCCGCGATGCCCAAGACCGCCCCTTCCCTGATCCGGTGCCTTCGCAGCCGGACAACGGTGCTCGCCGTCGCCGGTACGGCCCTCGCCCTCGTCGCCCCGGCCACGGCGACCGCCGCGGCCGGCCAGACCCGTGCGGCGGCGGCCGACCCGGTCTCCGTCCTGTCGTACACCGCCAAGGAACGCCGGACGGCCCTCGCCTACTGGACGCCCGCCCGTGTCAAGGCCGTCGGGAAGTCCGTGGACCTGGGTCCGACCGGCCCGAAGGCCAAGCCGTGGCGGGGCACCACGCTGAAGTCCGTGGGGCGGCTCTTCTTCGTCAACGCCTCTGGCGCCGACACCTGGTGCACGGCCACGGCCGTGAAGAGCGCCAACCGCTCGGCCGTGATGACGGCGGCCCACTGCGTACGACGCGGCTCGTCCCCCGGCAACACCAACACCGACATGGTGTTCGTCCCCGCCTACAGCAAGGGCAAGCAGCCGTACGGCGCGTTCGCGGTCCGCTCGGCCATGACCCCGCGCACCTGGGAGACGGACTCCACCGACGACCTGTCCACGCTGGTCGTCGACCCCGACACGAAGGGCCGCAAGCTCACCGACGTCGTGGGCGGCCAGGCCATCGCCTTCAACCGCGCCGTCGGCGGCACGATCTCCGCTTTCGGCTACTCCGCCACGCGCCCGCAGCGCGGCGAGGAACTCCTCCGCTGCGTCGGCAAGCCGAAGAAGAAGCAGGGCCTTCAGGCCATCTCCTGCGACCTGACGGGCGGCGCCAGCGGCGGCCCATGGCTGGCCGACTTCAACGCCAGCACCGGCAAGGGCGTCCTGGTCTCGGTCAACAGCTCGCTGGACTCCCTGACCCCGACGGAGATGCAGGCGGAGATCATGGGCACGCCGGCGAAGAAGGTGTACGACCGCGCGCAGCGCGCCTGACACGGTCCGCCTGCGCGTCGACGCGGGACGCCCCCGGATCGTCTCCGGGGCATTGCCCTGTGGGCCCGCACCCGGACGCCAGGGACGCGGCCCGGGAGAGTCTTCCGGCCGGGTCGATGTCATCTACGGAACGTCAAAGGCCCCACCGGGAGAACCGGTGGGGCCTTTGAGCAGTGTGCACTCGGCAGGATTCGAACCTGCAACCTTCTGATCCGTAGTCAGATGCTCTATCCGTTAAGCTACGAGTGCTTGGCGTTCCGGGCTTTTCTGCCTGGTCGGCGTTGCGGGAACAACATTACATGACCCGCGCCGTGAGGTGAAATCCGTTAAGCACACCCCACCTGACCTGCAAAAACAGCGCTCCAGCGGTCAAGAAACCTCGTACGTACGCCCGAAGACGCACACCCCGCCGACTACGACCGAAGCCCCGGCCTGTGGGCCGGGGCTTCGGTGATCAACTGGCGGAGGCGGAGGGATTTGAACCCTCGATGGGCTTTAAGACCCAAACCGCATTAGCAGTGCGGCGCCATAGACCGGACTAGGCGACGCCTCCAGCACACTCACGCGGGCGCGAGTGGTGCGTGCAGATGATGACACAGCCGAGCGGGGTGTCACCAATCGCCGTCCACGGTACTAGGCCCGCAGGCCGGAGGGCAAAGCCCCGGCCGCCGGGCCCGTCGCCCGGGTGGCGCGGTCCGGTTGCGCAACGCCGGGGCGCACGGAGCGTTAGAGATACCGGGGCATCCACGCCCCCGCACGGTCCCTCACTCCCGGATCCAGGAGCACCCATGCTGCGCCTCCTCGTCCTCACCGCAACCGCGACCGCCGCCGCGCTGGCAGGCGCCGTACCCGCCGCGGGAGCGACCCCTCTGCCGTTCCCGCTGCCGTTGCTGTCGGCACCCGACCGGCTGACCGTGATCGTCTCCGACACGGGGAACACCCGGACGGACGGTCGGTACGAGCTGACGTGCGACCCGGCCGGCGGTACGCACCCCGCCGCCGTCAAGGCCTGTGCACGGCTGGACGAGCTCGCGCAGGAGGGGCGTAATCCGTTCGCGCCGGTTCCCGAGGACCAGATGTGCACCATGCAGTCCGGGGGGCCGGCCACCGCCCGGGTCACCGGCACATGGCAGGGACAGCGGGTGGACGCCACCTTCAACCGGGCGAACGGCTGCGAAATCTCGCGGTGGCGCACGATGGAGCCGGTGCTGCCGAACACCAGGTCATAACGCCCGGCGGTACCGCATGTGCACACAACCTTGGTGAGAGCTCCCCCTCATCCGCCGCCCCGGGCCCCTCGCCTGCCTTTAGACTCCCTCCAGTGACAGGCTGAAGCCCGAGGGGCAAGATGGGACCGGCCGTCCGCAATATGCAGTAGGTCAGGGAGGAACCGTCGTCGTGAGCAGCAGGCCATCCCGAGGCGCTGCTCGCCTCGCAGCCATACTCGACGCCCTTCCGGACGGCCTCGTGCTCGTCAACTGCAACGGCACGGTCGTCAACGCCAACACCATCGCCCTCGAACTCTTCGAGACCCCCGGCACCGCACTCGTCGGTCGCGGGCTGCTCGATCTGCTGCCCGCCTTCGACTCGCGGCTGATCCCGGGCTCGATGCGGCGCCCCGAGGCGGCGGACGAACGCGGACGGACCAAGCCCACACGGATGGTCGCGCGGCGCACGGACGGCAGCGAGTTCCCGGTCGAGGTGACCAGCGCGAGCCTCGAGGACGGGCGCGAGGCATACGACTCGTACAGCAGCTACACCGGCGACGAGCTGCTGATGCTCGTTGTCCGGGATCTGTCCGGAACGATGGACACCGAGGCCGAGCTGGCGCGTTCGCAGCGGCAGACCGAGATGATCCTGCGTGCCGCGGCCGAGGGTGTGGTCGGTACGGACACCGACGGACGCGTCGTCCTGGTCAATCCGGCCGCCGCGCAGATCCTCGGTTTCCGGGCGAGCGACCTCGGCGGGCAGGAGCTGCACCCGCTGATCCTGCACTCGCGCGGGGACGGCGAGCCCTTCCCGTACGAGGAGTCGGCGCTCGCCGACACCCTCAAGTCCGGGCGCAAGCACCGGGTGCGCGGGCAGGTGCTGTGGGCGAAGGACGGCCGGCAGGTGCCGGTCGATCTGACGACCGCGCCGGTACGGGACGGGGACCAGCTCGTCGGCGCGGTGATGACCTTCACCGACCGCCGTCCGTACGAGGAGCTGACCCAGCAGCACGAGTCCGAGCTCACGGAGACGACCGAGCGGCTCACCAAGGAGCTGGAGGAGACCACCGAACGGTTCACGGCCGAGCTGGCGGACCGTGCGGACCGCTACACCGCGGAGATCGAGAGCCGGGACGAGCAGTACACCGAGCTCGCCGCCCGCCATGACCAGCTGACCGCCGTACTCGGCGAGTCGCTGCGCGGGCCGCTGGAGGAGCTCCGTTCCGAACTGGCCACCCTCGCCGCCGACCCGGCGGGGCAGTTGTGGCCCGAGGCCAACCAGATCCTGCACCACCTCGCCGCCGGTTATGCCCGGATGACGACACTTGTCGACAACGTCCTGGGCTACCAGCGGCTCGACACGGGTGCGGAACAGCTCTACAAGATCCCGGTGCTGCTCGACGCGGTCGTCGCGGCCGGCGTCGAGGGCGCGATCGAGTTGATCGGCCCCGGTCGGGCGCAGTTCGCGGTGCACGCTCCGCCGATAGAGGCCGAGGTGGACGCCGGACGCCTGGCGACCGCGCTCGCGCACCTGGTGGCGGACGTGGCCGGGGTCGACTCGACCGGCAAGGCCAGGCTGATGCCCGGCGGCGGGTATGTGGACTCGACGATCGTGGTGGCGGCGGCGCAGCGCGGTGACGTCGTACGGATCGAGGTGCGGGGGCCGTTCGCCGGGGGAGACCCGGTGCACGAGCCGATCGTGCGCGGAATCGTGCGCGCGCACGGCGGCGTGCTGCAGACGCACGAGGTCCCGGGCATGAGCGGCAGCGCGTACGTCCTGGAACTGCCGCTGGGCGAGGGCTCGGGGACCGTGGCGCCGCCCCGGCACGGCGCGATGCTGGCCCTTCCGGAGCAGCAGACGCCTCCGGAGCCGCAGCCCTCCCCCGGCACGTCGGGCGGTGGACGGCGGCGAGCGCGGCGGGCTTCGACGGACGCCTTCCTGGAGAGCCCCGTCGCGATGGAGGACCCGGTGGCCGCGCCGCCGACGGGCCGGCGTCGTGCGCACGGGGAGCAGCCGCAGCAGGAACTGATCCCGGCCCAGGACTCGGGCGGCGGCCATGCCGCCCGCGCGGGCGCCGGCGGGACCGGTCGCCGGCGCGGGCGGCCGAGCCCTGCCGAGGAGTCCGTCGCCATCACCGCCGGTGGTGGCAGGCCGACCGAGGGCTCCGTGGTGACGGCCGCGGAGGGCGCCGCCCAGTCCGGACGCGCCGCGCTCGGCGAGACGGTGCCGCCGCAGGGTGTCTCCGTCGACGGGCCCGGCTCGGGCCGTCGCGCGCGGCACGGCGCGATGCCGGAGCTGCCCGCGGCTCCCTCCGCCCCGGCCGCCTCCGCTTCGACCGCGATCGAGACGCGCCCCTCAGGCCGCCGGGCCAGGAGGGCACTGGCGACGGCTCCGGCCGAGCCGGAAGCGCCGCGCACGCCGTTCGCGCTGCCGCCTGCCGAGGCCGATCGCGTCCCGCCGACGGCGGGTGAGGCGGACGCCTCGCTGCCGGGCCGGCACGACTCCGTCCGTACGGAGCCGGGTGCCGACCATCACACGCCGCCGCAGCAGCACCCCACGCCGACGGGTCGGCGGCGCGCGCGGTCGCAGCCGCAGGCGCCGGCCGGGGGTGCGATGCCGGACGCCCCGCCCGGGTGGGGGGACGACACCCCGGACGACGGCGGAATCGACCCTCGCGCCGTCGGCGACGGTACGGGTGGTCAGCACGCGGCGACGCAGGACGAGGCGGCACCGGGGCAGTCGGGTGCCTCGACCTCGCAGGGCACCGGATCGGTCGCCCTGCCGATGCCCGCGTTCGAGGAGCCGGCCGCCGAGCAGCAGGCGGCGGCGCGGGCCGCGGAGGCGCGTGTCGCCCAGCCGCTGCCCGCGGAGGCGCCGGTACCGGCGGACGCCTCGCAGGGCCGGGCCTTCAGTGTCCGCACACTCGGTCAGGGTGTGCCCTTCTCGCAGCAGATCGCCGAGAAGCAGAACCAGACGCTCGGCGCCGGACGCCGGCGCAAGCTGGGCACGCGGTCCGCCGAGGGGGAGCGCCCGGAGCAGGCCGCCGGCGCCGCCCGCCCGCATCCGCAGACGCAGGGCGCTCCGGCGCAGGCCCAGCCGCAGGGACAGTCGCCCACCCAGGGACAGACGCAGGCGCAGAACGGCTCGCTGCTCCCGGCCGAGCGCTCCGAGGGCCGGTCGTACGCCATAGGCGCGCCCCTCGAAGGTGCGGAGGGCCCGGAGCCGCTGGACGGTCCCGGAGGCGCGGTGGAAGTGGCCAACCGGCCCCAACCGCAGCCCGTCGACGACGAGCTGCCCCCTGAGCCGCTGGACAATCCGCGCCGGCTGCTGGTGTGGCCGGCGCCGGACGTCTCCACCCAGCAGGCCCTGAGCGACCGGGGCTACCGCCCCGTCGTCGTGCACTCGCGTGAGGAGGTCGACGCGCAGATCGCCGCGTTCCCCGCGGCCCTGTTCGTCGACCCGCTGACCGGGCCGATCACCCGGACCGCGCTGCAGTCGCTGCGCCAGGCCGCTGTGGCCGCGGAGGTCCCCGTTCTGGTGACGGCCGGACTGGGTCAGGCCACACGGGAGGCGGCCTATGGAGCCGACCCGGCCATCCTGCTCAAGGCGCTGGCCCCCCGGGACAGCGAACAGCACCCGTCACGCGTGCTGTTGATCGAGGAGCACGAGGAGATCGCGCTGGCGCTCACCGCGACGCTGGAGCGCCGCGGAATGCAGGTCGCGCGGGCCGGTGCCGACACGGACGCCGTCACCCTCGCGACCCAGATGCGGCCGAACCTCGTGGTGATGGACCTGATGCAGGTGCGCCGCCGCCGGGCCGGGATCATCGACTGGCTGCGGGCGAACGGCCAGCTCAACCGGACGCCTCTGGTCGTCTACACCTCGGCGGGCCTGGACCGGGCCGAGTTGCCGCGGCTCTCGTCGGGGGAGACCGTGCTGTTCCTCGCGGAGCGCTCGACCAGCAACGAGGTCCAGTCCCGGATCGTCGACCTGCTCGCGAAGATCGGCACGAACTGACGGCGGTGGCCGGAGGCCTTGGCTGAGGGCCGTGATCGGGGGCCGTGGCCGGAGGCCTGGGCTGAGGTCCGTGGTCGGGGCCTTGGTCGACGGCGTCAACTCACGCGTCGGAGGCGGTGTTTCACGTGAAACACCGCCCCCTTCACGCAGTCGTCAGAACTGGGTGACGTCCAGCTCACCGTCCGCGTACTGCTTGCGGATCACCTTCTTGTCGAACTTGCCCACGCTCGTCTTCGGGACCGCCGGGATCACCGCCCAGCGCTCGGGCAGCTGCCACTTGGCGACCTTCTCCGCGAGGAACGCCTTCAGTGACTCGTAGTCCGCCGTCGAGCCCTCCACGAGCACGACCGTCGCCAGCGGGCGTTCGCCCCACTTGTCGTCGGGCACCGCGACCACCGCGGCCTCGGCGACCTCCGGGTGGGCCATGAGCGCATTCTCCAGGTCGACGCTCGAGATCCACTCGCCGCCGGACTTGATGACGTCCTTGGCCCGGTCGGTGAGGGTGAGGAAACCGTCGGGGCTGATGAGGCCGACGTCGCCGGTCTTCAGCCAGCCGTCCTCGCTGAACTTGTCCTCGGGCTTGAAGTCCTCGCCGCCCGCGCCTCCGTAGTACGAGCCCGCGATCCAGGCGCCACGGACCTCCAGCTCACCGGCGGACGCGCCGTCCCACGGCAGGACCTCGCCGGCGGGTCCGACCAGTCGGGCTTCGACGCCGGCGGGGAAACGGCCCTGGGTGACGCGGTACGGCCACTCCTCCTCCGCCGAGAGACCGGCCGGCGGGTGCGACATCGTGCCGAGCGGGGAGGTTTCCGTCATGCCCCAGGCGTGACAGAGCCGCACGCCGAGCTTGTCGTACGCCTCCATCAGGGCCGGCGGACAGGCTGCACCGCCGATGGTGACCTGCGACATGGAGGTCAGGTCGCGGGGGTTGGCGGTGACTTCGGCGAGGAGTCCCTGCCAGATGGTGGGAACGGCCGCCGCGTGCGAGGGCCTCTCGCGCTCGATCATGTCCGCGAGCGGTCCGGGCTGAAGGAAGCGGTCCGGCATCAGCATGCTGATGCCGGTCATGAAGGTGGCGTGCGGCAGGCCCCAGGCATTCACATGGAACTGCGGGACCACGACGAGTGTGGTGTCCCGGTCGGTCAGCCCCATCGACTCGGCCATGTTGACCTGCATCGAGTGGAGGTAGATCGAGCGGTGGGAGTAGACGACGCCCTTGGGGTCGCCCGTGGTGCCGGAGGTGTAACACATCGCCGCGGCGGACCGCTCGTCCAGCTCGGGCCAGTCGAACGTGGTCGGCCGGTCCGCGATCAGGTCCTCGTACTCGTGCACCGTCGCGGCGGTCTCGGCGAGCAGACTGCGGTCGCCCGGGCCGGAGACCACGATGTGCTCGACCGTGGGCAGGTGCGGAAGGAGCGGGGCGAGCAGCGGGAGCAGGGAGCCGTTGACGATGACGGCCCGGTCGGCGGCGTGGTTGACGATCCACACCAGCTGCTCGGCGGGGAGACGGAGATTGAGCGTGTGCAGTACGGCACCCATGGAGGGAATGGCGAAGTACGCCTCGACGTGCTCGGCGTTGTTCCACATCAGGGTGGCGATCCGCTGGTCTCCGTCGACCCCCAGCTCGTCACGGAGCGCGTTGGCCAGCTGTGTCGCACGACGGCCCACCTCCGCGAAGCTGCGCCGCTGCGGCTCGGCGTCTCCGGTCCAGGTGGTGATCTGCGACTTTCCGTGGATCGTCATCCCGTGGTGCAGGATGCGGGTCACAGTCAGCGGTACGTCCTGCATGGTGCTCAGCACGGCGTCCTCCCGATGGGCGCTAGCGCTACGTGGCAGTAAGGGTGGGAAGATTCTGCTCACGTACCGCGCGGTATGTCACTACCCCCGGGTAGGGGAACCGTCGTTCAGCGCACGGGCGACAGCTCCGGGTCCTCGCGGAGCTTGCTCAGCGCCCGTGACACCGCACTCTTGACCGTGCCGACGGACACCCCGAGAACCTCGGCGGTCTGGGCCTCGCTGAGGTCCTCGTAATACCGCAGGACGACCATCGCGCGCTGACGGTCCGGCAGCTTCATCACGGCGCGCCACATGGCGTCGTGCAGCACCTGCTGCTCGGCCGGGTCCGCCGTCGGAACGGTCTCCGGCTCCGGAAGTTCCTCGCAGGCGAACTCGTCCACCTTGCGCTTACGCCACTGGGAGGTACGCGTGTTGAGCAGGGCACGGCGGACATAACCGTCCAGCGCCCGGTGGTCCTCGATCCGCTCCCACGCGACATAGGTCTTCGTGAGCGCGGTCTGCAGCAGGTCCTCGGCGTCGCTCGGATTCGCCGTGAGCGAGCGGGCGGTACGCAGCAGCACGGGCCCCCGCGCCCGTACGTACGACGAGAACGACGAATAGCGAGCATGGGGCGCATGCCGTGGGCCGGCGCCGTACGACGGAGGCACCGGCACGGCGGGCCTCGAGACGCTTGTGCAGACTGGCGTGGTCATAGGTCCACGCTAGGAGCGGGTGCTACTCGGCGGATCGGCCACAGGTCCCGAAGGCATGTCCGCCTCAGGTTGTACGGCCGGTGCCGGCCTCACCTCCTGAAGGTGGAGGAGACCCTCAGGGGCGGTGCGCCCTCGGGTCAGGGGAAGCTGCCCTTCCGCCGGGGCGGACACGGGCCTGCGAGGCCACGCCAAGGGTCACTCCGCCGGCGGGTACGCGGGTCGCTCAGGCCGCGGGCACGGGTCGCTCGGGCCGCGGCGGGAGTCGCTCAGGGGCGAATCCGCGCCACAGGAGCGTCCGCCATGCTCCGGCCGACGGTCAGGCTGTGGCCGCCGTGGCTCTCGGTGACGTCGCCGTCGTACTGGTGGATCCGCCGCTTCGGCCGCCAGGCATACGGGTTCAGGACCTGCTCGTCGTACAGGTCCTCGTACAGGGCGGGCTCGGGGCTCCGGCGGGCGAACCACACTGCGGACGGCAGGTCGCCCGTGCCGGCCAGCCGGGCGCGCTCCATGTGCAGCACCCCCGCGTCGGCGGTGCTGTGGAAGCCGGGCACATAGCCCCGACGGCGTACCTCGCGGTTCCACGCACGGACGAAGTCGAGCGTGGCGCGGGCGCACGCCACGTCGTCCACGTCGTACGCCTCCAGGTCGAGATAGAGGGCACTGCCTCTGGCCATGCCGAGCGCCCAGGCTTGCTCCACCGCCTCGTTGCCCTCGCGCTGCCCCTCGGCGCCGGGACTCGCTCCGATGACGGCGGCGCGTCTGCGCTCGTCCCGGACGCAGGGGGACTGCGAGCCGGCGAACACGGGCAGCACCCGCCAGCCCATCCGGTGCACCTCGGCGACCCAGTCCCGCGTGAGCCGGGGTTGTTGCGGGCAGCGCCGCCCACGGCCGGCGTAGGACACACCGACCGCGCCGTACGGGGACGAGGTGCGCCAGGCACGCATCGCGGCCAGGGGCGGTGCCTGGCAGGTGTCGAACGCCAGGCCCCGGAAGGTCAGCGCGGTGTCGGCGGTCGTGTCGACGACGGCGCCGGAACCCTCGGCGGGAGCGTCGGCGTTGCTGTCCGGCTGTGCGTCGCTCTTCGGCAGGGCGTTGTTGTGGCGCTCGGCACTGGTGTTGGTGTCCGCTTCGGCGTCGGCGTCGGTAGGGGCGTCGGCCTCTCTGTCGGTGGGGGGTTGCGCCGCGCGGGCGCCGTCGCCCGGCGGGGCGTCGACCGCGGACGCGTACGCCGTGTCCCTCGGCGCGGGCCGCTCGGGTTCCGGTGCCAGCAGCAGACCGAGCAGGGCGGTCAGTGCGAGGGCGACGGCGGCGGCGCATTTCCGTAGGCGCATGTGCCGAGTGAACGGCGGGCTGGGCGGCCGGGCCACCGCTCAGCCCGCTCGCTCAGCCGTCCGCGCCCAGGATCAACCCGGATGTGGGAACGCCGGTGCCCGCGGTGACCAGGGCTCTGGCCGCGTGCGGTATCTGGTTCACCGAGGTGCCCCGTATCTGGCGAACCGCCTCCGCGATCCCGTTCATCCCGTGCAGATAGGCCTCCCCGAGCTGACCGCCGTGGGTGTTGAGCGGCAGCGCGTCCGCCGCCACGAACTCCGCCCCCTCGCCGGGACCGCAGAACCCGAATTCCTCCAGCTGCATCAGCACGAAGGGGGTGAAGTGGTCGTAGATGATCCCCACGTCGATGTCCTGGGGCACCAGGCCCGAGGTCCGCCAGAGCTGCCGGGCGACCACTCCCATCTCGGGCAGTCCGGTGAGGTCGTCGCGGTAGAAGCTGGTCATCTGCTCCTGTGCCCGGCCCGCGCCCTGCGCGGCGGCGACGACCACCGCGGGGCGTTGCGGCAGATCACGGGCCCGCTCCGCGCTGGTCACCACGATCGCCTGACCGCCGTCGCTCTCCTGGCAGCAGTCCAGCAGGCGCAGCGGCTCGACGATCCAGCGCGAGGCGGCGTGCTCGTCGAGGGTGATCGGCTTCCCGTAGAAATACGCGGCCGGGTTGCGGGCGGCATGACGGCGGTCGGTCACAGCGACATGGCCGAACGCCTCGGGGGTCAGACCGTAGGTGTGCAGATAGCGCTGGGCCGCCATGGCCACCCAGGACGCGGGGGTGAGCAGCCCGAACGGGAGGTTCCAGCCGAGCGCCGCGCCCTCGGCCGACGGCTCCCGCTGCTGCACACCCGCGCCGAACCGCCGCCCCGACCGTTCGTTGAACGCGCGGTAGCAGACGACGACTTCGGCGATGCCCGTCGCCACGGCGAGAGCGGCCTGCTGGACGGTGGCGCAGGCCGCTCCGCCGCCGTAGTGGACGCGGGAGAAGAAGGACAGCTCTCCGATGCCGGCCGCCTGGGCGACGGTGATCTCGGGGCTGGTGTCCATGGTGAAGGTGACGAGGCCGTCGACGTCGGCGGGGGAGAGGCCGGCGTCGTCGAGAGCCGCGTGGACCGCCTCGACGGCCAGTTTCAGCTCACTGCGCCCGGAGTCCTTCGCGAACTCGGTCGCCCCGATGCCGACGACGGCGGCCCGCCCGCCGAGTTCGTCCCTGCGGCGGATGCTCATACAGTGCCCTCCGGTGGAAGGGTCACCGTCACCGTGCCCGTGACATGGGTGCCGATGCCGTTGGCGCCGACGACCCGCACTTCGGCGGTGTCCCCGGTGACGGAGGCGATCGTGCCGCGCAGCACCATCGTGTCTCCCGGGTAGTTGGGCGCGCCCAGCCGGATGGCGACCTTGCGGAGAACGGCGCGCCCGCCGATCCGGTCCGTGATGTAGCGCCCGACGAGACCGTTGGTCGTCAGGATGTTCATGAAGATGTCCGGGGATCCCCTCTCCCTCGCCAGTTCGGCGTCGTGGTGCACGTCCTGGTAGTCGCGCGAGGCCACGGCGCCGGCGACGATCAGTGTCCGGGTGATATCGATCTCCAGCGGCGGCAGTTCGTCACCGGCCTTCACCGGGCTCCCTCCTTCGCGAGCATCGCTCCGAGCTCCGCCAGTACTGCGCTGCCGCAGCCCTGGTACGCGTCGAGCTGCCGTCCCCAGAGGAAGTGCCGGTGGACGGGGTGATCGACATCGGCGCCGATGCCTCCGTGCAGATGCTGGCCCGCGTGCACGACGCGCTTTCCGGCCTCGGACGCCCACCAGGCCGCCGTGAGCGCGTGGGTGACACACGGCAGACCTTCGTCGTACCGCCAAGCGGCCTCGTAGGCCGTGACACGAATGGCTTCGGTGTCCATATGGGCGTCGGCGGCACGGATCAACACGCCCTGGTTGGTGGAGAGCGGACGGCCGAACTGCTCGCGTGTGGTGGTGTGTTCGACGGCGCGGGCGAGCGAGCCGGCGCACACGCCCGCCTGCAGCCCGGCGAAGGCGATACGGCTCGCGCTCAGCACCTGCTGATACGGCCCCGTGCCGCCGATGCGCAGGGCGTCTTCGAGATCAACGCTCGAGGCCCCGACCCGCTCCGCCGGGGTGGCGTCCAGGACGAGCCGCGCGGCCGACCAGGGCGCGGTGGTGTGCACCGGCTCGGTCTCCGCGTCGGCGACCCGCACCCACCACAGGCACCGGTCCTCGTCCGCGACCAGCACATGCGTGGCATCGAGCAGCCAGGGCACCCAGCCGACGATCCCGGTCAGACGACCCTCCGCCGGCCCGGCGGCACCGACGGAGGGGCCGCCGCGGGCACGTACCGCACCGGGGTCGGTGACGGCACCCGTCGCCACCACCGTCCCGTCCCGCAGCCCGGGCAGCAGCCGCTCGCGCTGCTCGTCCGTGCCGTGCGCGAGGAGGGGCAGCAGTCCGTACGCACAGGTCGCCGCGAACGGCACCTGTGCCGTCGTCCGGCCCTGTTCCTCCAGCAGCAGCACCAGTCCCAGCAGGCCGATGTCCTCGACGGCGGCGACGAGTCCCGCCGCGCACAGGGTCTTCCACAACTCGGCGTCCGTCCCGGTGCCCGCGGCGGCGAGCCGGTCGGGCGTGGACAGATCACCGAAGATCCTGGCCGCCAGCTCCCGCGCGGCGGTCTGCTCCTCCGTGAGCGTGAAGTCCATGGTCAGTCCTCGCCCCCGGTCGCGCCCGAGCCGCCGGCCGTACCCGTACCGGCACCGGCAGCCCCGTAGGATCCCGCACCCGCACGGCGGAAGACCGGCAGCTCCAACTCCTCGTCCACCCGCAGGAACTCCAACTCCACAGGCATCCCGATGCGCACCTTGTCGTACGGCACCCCAGTCACATTGCTGACCATCCGCACGCCTTCCGCGAGCTCGATCAGCCCCACCGCATACGGCCCTGTCGTGTCGCCGTGCTGGTCGGGTGCGGCGAAGCCGGGGAAGACAGGGTGGTGCATCACCACGTACGAGTAGACGGTGCCGGTGCCGCTCGCCTCGACCGTGTCCCACCGGTCCGAACCGCAGGCATGGCATCCGGGAAGCCAGGGGAACCGCTGGGTGCCGCAGCCCGTGCAGCGCTGGATCAGCAGTCGGTGCTCCGCCACCCCTTCCCAGAATCCGGCGTTGTCCCTGTTGATCACCGGCCTCGGCCGCCTGCCCTTCGGCTTTCGCGCGGCCGGCGCGTACTTGAGGATGCGGAAGCGGTGCGTACCGGCGAGCTCGTCGTTCGCCCGGACGTCCATCCGTGTCGTAATGAAGTGGCCCGTCCCGAGCTTGGTCGTCTTGCACTGCGACACCGAGTCGATCGCACCGTCGAAGGTGATCCGGTCGCCCGGCCGCAGGGGCCGCAGATACTCCTGTTCGCAGTCGGTCGCGACGATCGAGGTGTACCCGGCGTCGTCGAGCAGGCCGAACAGCTCGTCGTGCACCGTCGAATGCGCCGTGTGTCCCGACAGCCCGCCCATCGTCCACGCCTGGAGCATGGTCGGGGGCGCCACCGCGTCCGGCCCCCGGTACGCCGGGTTGATGTCCCCCATCGCCTCGCACCAGTGCCTGATCATCGGCTCGTTGACCGGGTCCTTCCCGGTTCCGCCCGTCGTGGTCGCCCTGCCCTCGTACGCCTTCAGCCGCTCGTACAGCCCTGGCACGTCCGTGTCCGTCACCGCCGCCCCCTCGTCATGCCGAGCCGCATCGTCGCGACGATCTCCCGCTGCACCTCGCTCACCCCTCCCCCGAAGGTGTTGATCTGTGCCGCCCTGTTCATCCGCTCCAGCTCCCCGTCCCCCGGAGCACCTGTGCCGAGAGCCCCGGGCGATCCGGCCCGGACCAGTCCGGCCTCCCCCGCGATCTCCTGGCACATCCGATACACCTCGACCGCCGATTCGGTTCCCGCGACCTTCACCCCGCTCGCGTCGCCGGGGGCCGGTCCGCCTGCCTCCACATCGCCCACCAAACGCCAGTTGAGCAGGCGCGTTGCCGCCAGCCTGGCGTGCGCTTCGGCCGCCCGGAACTGGACCCAGGGCTCGTCGATACGACGCCTGCCGCTCACTGGATCGGGTGTACGGGCCCGCTCCAGGGCGGCCGCGAAGAAGTCCTCGGCCTGCATCCCGATCGCGGCGAGCGCCACCCGCTCGTGGTTGAGCTGATTGGTGATCAGCCTCCAGCCGCCGTTCTCCTCGCCGACCAGGTTCGCCGCGGGCACCCGCACGCCGTCGTAGTACGTGGACGTCGTGGTCTGACCTCCCACGGTCTCGATCGGTGTCCACGAGAACCCGGGCGCGCCGGTCGGCACGAGGATGATCGAGATGCCCTTGTGCTTGGACGCGGCCAGGTCCGTACGGCAGGCGAGCCAGATCCAGTCGGCGTTCTGGCCGTTGCTCGTGAAGACCTTCTGGCCGTCGATCAGCCAGGAGTCGCCGTCGCGGACGGCACGCGTGCGCAGAGCGGCGAGGTCCGTCCCGGCCTCCGGCTCGCTGTAGCCGATCGCGAAGACGATCTCGCCGCTGAGGATGCCGGGCAGGAAGGCCGACTTCTGCTGCTCGGTACCGAATTTCATCAGGGTCGGGCCGACGGTGTTGAGGGTCACCATCGAGACCGGCGCACCGGCGCGATGGGCCTCGTCGAAGAAGACGAACTGCTCGTCGGCGCCGCGGCCCTGACCTCCGTACGCGACGGGCCAGCCGAGACCGAGCATGCCGTCCGCGCCGATCCGGCGCAGCAGGGCACGCCGGGCCTCCGCGTCTGCCGGTGGCGGTGGACCTTCCGGCATCAACGCCTGGAAGTACGAGCGCAGTTCGGCGCGCAGCTGTTGCTGCCGCTCCGTCGGGGCGAGGTGCACGGCGGCCGCCTCCCGGGCGTACGGATCGCGGGGGGACAAGGGGTATCTGACTGTCCGTCAGTTAGCGCTACCCTGTCAAGGTCGTACCGCGCTCGCGATCGCGCGAGGCCCCGCACGCAGCTCCACCGAGGCCGCACCTCCACCCGGAACCGACTGCGCGACGGCACCGAAGTGCCGTCGCGCAGCCAGTGGCTCATCCCAGGATCGAACCCCCCGTCGGGCCGGTCGTCACCACAGGTTCGTGAAGTTCACGACGGTCTTCGACTGGTCGATGGCCGTGAACGCGGAGCCGTTCACGCTGGCGATGTTGCTGTGATTGGATGCGCCGGCACCACTCGCAACCTGCTGACTGGCTGTCGAATTACCCCAGTTGTCGCCACCGACGCCGCTGCCGAGGATCGATGCCACCGTCGCGTTCGATCCGTCGTCCGCGAACGCTCCGTTGTCGGCCGTGGCGACGCCCGAGAACAGGGCGGCCGTGAGGGGCAGGGCTGCGACAGCGGCGAGGACGCGGGCGGTACGGATGCTTGCCATGTCATTTCCTCCAGGAACCGGAACTGCGGAAGTACGGCTGGTTCCAGAGCAGTTGGCCGACCGCTCCGGATCGTGGTCACGACGTCGCGATCTCAGAGTTGCCCACCGAATCCCCGGCGAACCACCCATCCCGGAACGATTCCCCCGCAAGCGTGATGACATGTCGATAAACCCCCCTTCCCCACCACAGGGCGGCAGCTCAGCAGCACAGAGGCGACACATCCCAGTGGCCGCAAGGGACGAAGCGTTACGGCACATCTTCGGCCGACCTTCCCCTCTTCCCTTCTTCGAACGCTTGTACGAAAATAGAGCCATGGCCATCACCGACCGGCAGACCGCGACCCTGGCCCTCGCCCACGCCCTCTCCGCCGCGGAGCGAGGGCTCCCCGTCATCCCCCTGTCCCCCACGAAGCTTCCGGCCCTGCGTTCCCCGCACCACGGCGAGGCCGAGCCGGTCCTGTGCCGTGGCGAGTGCGGCCTCCCCGGCCACGGTGTCCACGACGCCACCACCGACCCGGCGGGCGTGCGCGCGCTCTTCGGGGCCGCGCCCTGGGCCACCGGATACGGCATCGCATGCGGTCGTCCCCCGCACCATCTGATCGGCATCGACCTCGACACGAAGGCTCCGACCGACTCGGTCTCCGCGCTCCGACACCTGGCGTTGCGGCATCTGTTCACCATTCCGGAGACGGTCACCGTGCTCACCCCGAGCGGCGGCCGCCATCTGTGGCTCACCGGTCCGCCGGACGTCGTCGTGCCGAACTCCGCGAGCCGGCTCGCCCCCGGCATCGACGTGCGCGGCGCGGGCGGCTATCTGGTCGGCCCCGGCTCGGTCTCCGCCCACGGCGCCTACCGGCTGGCCCCCGGCACCGCCGAACTCTCGCCTGCGCCGTGCCCCCGAGCCCTGCTCCGGCTCGTCGCACCCCCCACGCGCTCCCGGCACGCCACACGATCGCGCCCGCCGCACGGCCAGGGCCTGGTCCAGTTCGTCCTGGCGGCACACGAGGGCCAGCGCAACACCCGTCTGTTCTGGGCGGCATGCCGGGCGTACGAGAACGGCATCGGGGAAGACCTCGCCGACGCCCTCACCGAAGCGGCGGTGCACGCGGGCCTGAGCGAACGCGAAGCCCGCGCGACGATCGCCTCGGCGGACCGGCTCACCACGGGCCGGGGCCGCTGAACGGGGGAGCGAAAGGGAAAACGGGGGCGGAGGGTGCCTCACGAGGGCCTCACGAGGGGGGATCCCTCCCGCCACCCGCTTCGCCCCTGGTGTGTCCCACGCCACACGAAGCGCCATGCGTGCCCGTCGACTCTCCGGGCACCAGCCCTGTCGAGGCTCCGTCGCGTATCCCCCGTCGCGACGGGGCCTCCCCCCCTGCCACCTGGGCTTTTCCGCACAGTCGAGCTGACGGTCAGTCGGCCGCCCGTTGTGTCTCAGGTAACAGTTTGACCCGCACACTTCAAGCCCCATAGGTTCTGCCCCTGGCTTGATCCATGAGGATCAGGCACCACAGTCCTTTGGGGGGCGTAATGCACTGGTACCTGGACGTGCTCAAGAAGTACGCGGTGTTCAACGGGCGGGCCCGCCGCCAGGAGTACTGGATGTTCACGCTGTTCAGCGTGCTCATCAGCATTGTGCTGGCGGTCATCGACGCCGTCATCGGCACGAGCCCCGTCATCGGCGCCATCTACACGCTCGCCGTGTTCCTCCCGACGCTGGCTGTGACCGTCCGCCGCCTGCACGACACGGACCGCTCCGGCTGGTGGATCCTCATCGGCCTCGTCCCGCTGGTCGGCTTCATCGTCATGCTGGTGTTCCTCGCCAGCGAGGGCAAGCGCCACGACAACAGCTACGGCGCGGACCCGAAGCTGGTTCCGGCCACCTACTGATCGCCGCACCACCGGCCGCCGGGAACCGCTCTTTCCCGGCCGGCCCCCGAGCGCCGTGCCCGACGAGTCCGTCGGGCACGGTCTCGATCAAGGACGCGGTCGACCACGCCGTGAGCTGGATGACCGAAAAACGCTGTTGATTG
>NZ_JBEOSJ010000024.1:0-115195 GCF_040302905.1 Streptomyces sp. NPDC096193
GCCGCCTCCGCCTCGCCCGGTACGGGCTTGGTGGAGCCCACCTTCACCGGCGGCTCGGTGAGCGGCGCCGTCTTCTTTCCCCACACCGATCCCGGCCCCGGATCGGTAGGCGGTGGTGTCGGCGCGGCGAACGCCGGGAGCGCCGAGGCTCCCAGCGCGAGCACGGCAACGGCCGCTGTCAATGAGTGTCTTGCGGACATACGGGCACGCCGGAACGGCGTGCCGGAAGCACGCGAAACCATGCACTTCCCCCCACAGGAAGAGAAACCACAGCGGCCCCCACGGCCACTGGAGCCGCACACGTTTTCACAGTGCGTTCACCGACGGCACGGCGTGCCCGCCAACTCTTCGCACATGCGGGCGAATTTGAGCCTTCCTTACGGGCGCCGAACTGCCCTCAATGTTGCCGTTCGACAACAGTCCAGCCCAAAGATGCAAGAGCCTTCCGCCGACGAAACTGGCCGAAAAAGATGGGCGCATCTTGTGGGTTGGGATGTGGCGCCGCCGTGAGGGAGCTCAAGCCCGGTGAGAGTGAAGCCGTAGGGCCTCTCCCCGCTCGGTAGGCAGGCAGGGCGTTTACGCGAGGTCCTTCGACATGTGTCAGCGGAACCGGCACGGTCCGGCCCGCGGCTACGGAGGAGGTGCTGACACCCCAGGATCCCGCAAAGCAGACCGCTCGCCCCGCCCCCTGCCGATGTCTACCCCGGCTAACGGCGTCGCGACAGAACGAACACTACGGCAGTAAGAAAAACAAGGATGATCAGGGCAATTCCCCACATCGGCAGCCCTGCTGCCGATGTGGGCATGAGCGCCGCAAGGTTCATTCTCGGCCCCGTCCAGAGAGGACAAACCATCCCCCGGCACCGATGAGTACTGCCCCCGCCAGGATGGGAATCGTTGCTCGTCCATTTCCTGCCGAACCATCGCGTAGTCCCATGATGAGCAGCAGAACGCCGCAGCAGAACGCGAGCAGCCCGCCTGCAATCACTACACCTCGGCGCATCGAATCCCTCCCGGAGGAGGGGAGGACACCTTCGCAACGTCCTCCCCCTTGTGTTTAGTTGCTGTAGACGGCGGTTGTGGCACCCGCGGCCACGACGGAGCAGCCAGTAAATCCGGCCCCCAGAGACAACCCGAGTGTTGCGAAGGTCCCGGCCGCGGCTCCAGCCTTGCAGAGCTCCTCGACGCCGAGGCCCATCAGGATGCCCATCTTGGTCGCATTGGCGCCTTGTGTATCTCCACTCAAGGTGTCGGTCACCAGACTGACAGCGTCACCGATTCCGGTAATGCCTCCGAAGCTCAGTGTTCCTTGTGGGTCGATGCGGTTGACGGGGTCGCCTTCGGCGTAGAGGTAGGGGTTCTTCTCCTGGCCGGAGGGGTCGGGGCTGGTGAAGCGGCCGATGTTGGGGTCGTAGTAGCGGGCCGCGTAGTGGTAGAGGCCGGTCGGGTCCTGGAACCCAACCGCGAAGCGGCAGGACTGGCGCCATGCGATGGAGGCTCTCACCGGGCTACACCGAGGAGAGCCTCCAGCACCCTATTTTCTGCGCCCTCGCAACAACCCCGTGAGGGTCGATGCGGTTGACATGAGATTGGCCAAGCCAGACGTACGCGGCCCCAGGGGTACCGTGCAACGAGGTTGACACGCCGTGAAGACGCTGGCCAACTTGTTCTACGGCTGACGCTTCTTGATATCCCCCACGAAAAGAACGGTTGCTAGGGAAATACACACCACCATGCCGAGGATCACCCAACCGCCGCCGATACCTGCGGAAATGAGAAACACCGACAGTATTATTCCGGCGATGGCGAAGAGTGCGGTGAAGAGCATGTATCGCTTTACTACGGCACGCTGTTCCAAAGACCAACCGACTTGAGGCATGTGGACGCTTCCCTTCTTCTTGCTGCATGGGGCCAGAGGTGATGGTTCCTCTGGCCCCTGCGGCAACCACTTAGCCACCGACTGCGTTCGACGCTATTTGGCCCACGCTCCAGGAGATCGCGTGGCGGCCAGCCGCAGCGCCGAGGGACCCACAGCGTTACCGGTGCGGATGCTGCGACTGCCGTTCTACACGCCGCTGCCGTAAGACCCCCCAGAACAACACCTGCGACGTCGCCCCAGAGGGCTCTAGTGTCTCCTTCTGCCAGGTGGCCTACGCCTTGAATGGCGTCGCCGATCGGCAGGGCATCCCACGCTGCGAGTCCTGTGGGGTCGATGCGGTTGACGGGGTCGCCTTCGGCGTAAAGGTAGGGGTTCTTCTCCTGCCCGGAGGGGTCGGGGCTGGTGAAGCGGCCGATGTTGGGGTCGTAGTAGCGGGCCGCGTAGTGGTAGAGGCCGGTCGGGTCCTGGAACCCGCTGGCGAACCGGTAGGGCTGCGGGACGTTTTCGGTCGTAGTGGCGAGGATGCGGACACCGCGAGGGCTGTAGGCGTACGAGTTCACCTTGGCGCCGGTGTCGTCGGTGAGCGCGACGACGGAACCGATCGCGTCGGTGAGGTAGTAGTACGTCTTGCCCCCGGTCGTCATGGAGTTCAGGGTTCCCCCGGGTTCCCGGCTGAAGCCCATGTTCACGCCCGCCGTCGACTTCGCGGCACGAGACTTCGGTGACACGCGGGCAGGTAGCAGGGGACCCGGATGGGGTGTCAAGAGACGCCGCAAGGCGTGGGGGGTCACGCGGGAAGCCGCGTCGCCCCTTGGGCCGGAATCTGCTGCCGACCCCTTCAGGACAATTCGACGTGATCGATGTCGATGGTGACGAGTTCGATATCACGAATGACGACGCCATCCTCTCCCAGCGGATAGACGCGCCGCTTGGTAGGCACCATGATGCCGCCGAATTCCTTGTAGTCGGAGCTGTAGTGGGCGGCCGGTCCGGCGTTGAGGACCTCGGCCGTGTAGTCGTGTCGACGCAGCAGCCCGGTCTCGTCGTACGGCGGACCCGGGCCTGGGTGAGCCGGTCGGAGGTGGTGGGTTTCTCCCAGGGTCGGCGGAGGTCCGCGGCGAGTGGCCGGGCGAGCCGGAGCTGGGTGTAAGCGACGATCAGGATCCAGGTCCACCGGTCCGCTGCCTCGGGAGTACGGAGTTTCGGCGTCGTCCAGCCGAGGGTCTGCTTCGTGTCGACAACCTGCTGCGGGTCGTGGTCCCTCGCGGCGACTTCAGCCGTGCGGACGTGCTCTGACCTTCATGCCAGGGCGGCGTCCATCTGCTCGACGGCCGGCAGTTGGGATGGTGGGCGATGGGCTCGCGGCTGGAAGAGCTGGGCCTGTGACGGCGACCGGTCAGGAACGCCCCTGCAGTTGCTGACGAGCGGCGGCGAGCAGACGCTCCCCGGTCCCTCGACTGACGCCGTAGCGGTCCGCGACCTGGTCGGCGGTAACAGTCCTGCGCTATTACCTTGATCCAGCAGCATCAGGGTTCATGGTTCCATGAATTCAGGTATATCTGTACTCTCATTTCATGCTGACCGTCGCCCCTGAGATCGAGGTGCTGGCCAGGTTCGGCCGTGCACTCGCCGACCCCATCCGCTGCCGCATCCTGCTTGCCCTGCGCAAGGCCCCTGCCTACCCCGCCGACCTAGCCGAGGAGATCGGGATCTCCCGGACCCGGCTCTCGAATCACCTCGCGTGCCTGCGGGACTGCGGCCTGGCCGTGGCGGTCCCCGACGGCCGCCGCACTCGCTATGAACTCGCCGACGAACGCCTCGGCCACGCGCTCGAGGACCTGCGGACCGCCGTGGTGGCCGTCGAGACCGACCGCACTTGCGTGAACGCCGACGAGGGGTGCTGCTGCTGACCGCGATATCCCTCGGTCCATCGCTGGCCCGACGGGACGTCCTGACCCGGCGAATACGACTGCTCGTCGCCGCGACGATCACCTATAACGTGATCGAGGCGGTCGTCGCGCTGACCGCCGGGACGATCGCCTCGTCCACCGCCCTGATCGGCTTCGGGCTCGACTCGATCATCGAGGTCTCCTCCGCCGCGGCGGTCGCCTGGCAGTTCTCAGCCCGCGACCACGCCGCCCGCCAGGCCCGCGAGAAGACCACGCTGCGGATCATCGCCGTCTCCTTCTTCGCCCTCGCCGCGTATGTCGCCGTCGAGTCCGTCCGGGCCCTGGTCGGCGACGGCGAGGCCGAACACTCCGTGGTCGGCATCGTGCTCGCCGCGCTCTCCCTGGCCGTGATGCCGTTCCTGTCCGCCAGCCAGCGCCGCGCGGGCCGTGAACTTGGCTCCGCCTCCGCGGTCGCGGACTCCAAGCAGACCCTGCTGTGCACCTATCTGTCGGCCGTCCTGCTCGTCGGCCTGCTCGCTAACAGCGTCCTCGGCTGGTCCTGGGCCGACCCGATCGCCGCCCTCGTCATCGCCGTGATCGCAGTGAAGGAAGGCCGCGACGCCTGGCAGGGCAAGGGCTGCTGCGCGGTCCCGGCTGCCCCGGCCGCTGGTCTCGCGAGTGCCGAGAGCCACGGTTGCGGGTGCCGCCCGGGCTGCGACTGCTGCAGCTGAACCCCCGCGCCGGTCAGGCGCCGCGGGTTTCAGTCCGACGGTGGCGCGGCGAGCGGAGCGCCCCCACGGATCTCCGCCACATCGCGGGAGCAGCTGCTCCCCCTCAGCCACGGCCGATGGTGCGCTCTCCTCACGCGCCCGTCATCCGTGACGGCGGGAGTAGGGCGACCAACCCAAGTGCCGCCCGGCGGACGGCACACCGGAGGTCAGCCAGGCACCCCTCCCCTCCCCGCCAGCCATCAATACGCGCGCAACGACGAGAGCAGCCGGCGGCAGATCACCCGCCATGTAAACCGCCCACAGATGCCGCGGCGCCTGGTGCTCGATGTCCAACCGGATGGGGCGACCTTCGTAGAGGATTGGGCTCTGGGGCCGTCCTGTCGGGTCGGGGGTTGCCGGTGGGTCAGGTGGCTGCCACGGGCAGGTGGGTGCAGAGTCGTTGGGTGGTGTAGGGGCGCCAGGTGGGTTGGCCGATGAGGCTGAGGTTGGGTAGCTGCGTGTTGAGAGTGGTAAGAGCGGTGGCGAGTTCCATGCGGGCCAGTTGGGCGCCTATGCAGGAGTGGATGCCTTCGCCGAAGGCGATGTGGCGTGTCTGGCCGGTGCGGGCGGGATCGAAGGTGTCGGCGTGGGGGAAGGCGTTCTCGTCGCGGTTCATGGAGGCCAGCAGGAACCGTACGGGTGTGTTGGGCGGGAGCGTGGTGGTGCCGATGACCAGCTCGCGGCGCGTGGTGAGGTTGGCTGAGTTGATGACGTGAGGGCTGCGGTAGCGCAGCGCTTCGGCGACCCACGCGTCGGCGTCCTGCTGCAGCAGGGGTGCGGTGCGGGGGTGCTCGATGAGGGTGAGCATCGCGAGGTCGAGGGCGGCCATGGCGGAGGTGTACGAGCCCAGCCACAGGATCCAGCACAGGCGGGTGATCTCGTCGTCTGGGGCCGTGCCGGCTGCTTCGGCGAGGCGGGCGAAGCCCGATTCGGGGGTGAATCCCCGACGTCGGATGGTGTTTTCCATGTAGGTGTACAGGGCGCGGGAGGCCTCGTCGGCCTCAGCCCATGCGGCCGGGGTGCTCTTGGGGTACAGCGGTGCGAAGAGGCGGGCTGGCATCGCGGCGAGCAGCTCGAAGTCTTCGTCGGGGATCCCGAACACTGTGGCCGCGGCACGCTGGGTGAAGGGCAGGGAGTACATCGCGTGCAGATCGGCTCTGCCCTCGGCGGCCAGCGTCGCGACCAGCTGCTCGGTGAGGCCTTCGGCGGTCCGCTTCATCCGCTCACCGGCCTTCGCAAGCAGGCGCCGGTCGAACGCAGCCCCGGCCACGCGCCGCAGCTCGCCGTGGCGTGGTGGCACGGCCTTGACCAGGGTCTGGTTGAAGGTGTGCAGGGCGAAGGAACGGGTGTCGTCAGCGGATGCGGTGCGCAGATCCGGGTCTCTGAGGTGAATGGCGTCCTCGTAGTGGGAGAGGTAGACGGTGCCGTCCAAATCGGTGTGTACGGGGCGGTTGGCGCGCAACCAGGCGTAAAACGGGTAGGGGTCCTGGAGGCGGTCCGGTTGCGCGAGGGCGTGGAACAGGTCCAGCTCCGAGGAGCCCGGCGATTGGACCGTCGATGCGGCGGTGGCACCTTTCGCCACTGCATCCATCGTCCCGGAGTGAGATTCGTCAGCAGGCACGACAAGAGCCTTTCCGTCCGAGGGCACAAAAAGGCGGTCCTCACCGTGCCGTGGACCGATACTCAGAAACTTAGCAATTTCCTCGATCTCGGACAGGCAGATAGCCAGCCAATCCCGAGCCAGCCAGCGGAGGCCGGTGAGGCATTCCTCGCCGTGGCAGCAAACAGAGCTGCGTCCTTGGCTTCGCCGCCCGCCCCCTAGTGTCGGCGCAGCCCAGCGAAGGGGATCCAACAAGATCTGCCTCGGCACCGCACACGACGGCACCTGCGCTCGAGGCCATTTCGCACCTGACTGACAAGGTCGGGTATGCGAAGAATATGAGGATCGATCCACCGGTGGTGCCGATGGCGGCGCAGGCCCTCGCTCGGCTGCCCGCACCAGGGGTCATGCCCGGGGGCATGGTGTTCGAGCCCAAGTACGACGGCTATCGGCTGCTGGTCTTCGTCCATGGCGGTGAGGTGTTCCTGCAGTCACGAAACCTGCGGGATCTGACGGGTGCGTTCCCTGAGATCGCAGACGCGGCCGTTGCGTTGGGTGAGGACGTCGTCCTGGACGGCGAGGTCGTCATCCATACCGGCGGGCGTCTTGACTTCTCCGCGCTGCAGCAGCGGATGAACCGGCGGCCGGGCACGATCGCCCGGCTGCCCGCTGAGCAGCCGGCGCACTTCATCGCCTTCGACCTGCTGGAACATGCAGGCACGGACATGCTCACCTGGCCCTACGTTGAGCGCCGGGCCGCGCTGGAGTCCTTCTTTCAAGAGCATGACTTGCATGCGCCGTGGCAGCTGACCCCTGCTACGAAGGACCGCCAGCTGGCGGAGCAGTGGCTGACCGAGTGGGGCGGCCTCGGTGTGGAGGGTGTGGTGGCGAAGGGTGCCCAGCAGCCGTACCTGGCCGGGCAGCGCCGGTGGTTCAAGATCCGTGCCCGCGACACCGCGGAAGCGGTCGTGGGCGCGGTCACCGGACCGATCACCCGCCCCAACGCGCTCCTCCTCGGCCGCTACGCACGCAGCGGCCGCCTGAGGCTCGTCGCCCGCACCGCTCCCCTGCCGCTCGCGCTACGGGACGAGATCGGCCGCCTGCTCACACCCGCCGGCCCTGAGAATCCGTGGTGGGGCATGCGGCTGACCGTCGCCTGGGGTAGCCGCGAGCCGTTGTCCTTCACCTGCGTCACCCCGGACCTTGTTGTCGAATTCCTCGGCGACACCGCCATCGACTCCGGCCGCTGGCGCCACAACGTGCGAGCACAACGCATGCGCACCGATCTCTTTCCAAGGGACGTCTCCACCCTCGACTGACTTGCGCGTCGCTCGCCTCGAAAATCGAACACGTGTTGCAATTTGGCTATGGCGCGAACTGTGTTTCCCGATGACCTGGTGCAGGTCCAGAAGGACTGGGACCGAACGTATGCGGCGCTCGCCGCCCCACGGCCGCGGAGCACCACGGTGCTGCGCCGCCGGCTGCTGCGGCTGTCTGCGCGCCTGGTCTGTCATCCGTTCTGGTCGACGGCGGCGGGCCGGTCGCCTGCCGCCCGGGTGGAACTGCACCAGGTCGCCCGCGACCGTGAGAACGAAGAGGAGACGTCGCCGTGATGGATCACCTGAGCGTCCGGCATGAGCGGATCCTCGGCTGCCTCCGGGAGCGGATCGCCGAAACCGGCGAAGGGCCGAACTTCCGGCAGATCGGGCAGCATCTCGGACTGTCGTCCACCTCGTCCGTGGCCTACCAGCTCGGACGGCTCGAAGACCGCGGCCTGATCAGCCGCAGCACCAGCAGCTGGCGCTCGGTCCGCCTCGGCACCTGACCTCGGTCAGGAGCACCAGCGTGTCCGAACCACTCCCTCCCCCGCCGCCCTCACCGCTAGAGCTGCTCTACTTCTTGCGCCGCGTCCAGGTCCAGCAGCTCGCAACCACCGACCGGTGGATCAAAGACGCAGAGCAGCGCCAAGCCGCTCTCGCCGACCGCCGCCCCGTCGCCGGACTGGGTGCTCGAACACAGCGGCAAAGACAAGACACCGATGTACGTCCACGCCGGACCGTGCAACACCCGCCTCCGTACCCGCCAGGACATCACCGCGGCGGAAGCCCGCCGGCTGATCACCGATGGCGTCCGCGCCTGCGTCCTGTGCCGCCCCGACACCGAACTCGGCATCATCGGCTAACCGAGAGGTCAGGCAGCGTCTCCCAGTGATGAGGGCGGCCACCGCGCCATTCCACCCAGCGCGGATCCTCGAGCACCTGCTCCGGATCCATGACACCGGCCGCTTCGAGGAAGACGACCAGGTCGTGGTCGGAGTGGGCAAGGCCGAGGATCTCGTCCCGCCCGTGCCGGTGCAGCGTGCCGGTGCATCGTGACCCGTCGACCGCCACCCGTCGACGGCGGATGGACAACGATCGGCGTGCTACTCATGCCTTCAATCCCCATAGGGCTCAGGCCTGCTTCGCCTTGTTCAGCAGGATCTGGCACGGAACTCATGTAGCAGACGGCCGGACAGGGGGAATCGGGCGAACTGCTCAACCCAAGTCGCCTGGATGGGGGCGCCGGTGTGTGTGGCACCGAAATCTTTACAGACCCCAGCTGCCCGGTGGGCCGTTTGGACCTAGCAAGCCATCCGCGACTGACAGGGAGTATCGCGCCTGTGACCTGCGATTTCGCTTGTTCCTCGGGTCTGTGCGGGGTGGTGTGGGTGTGCCGTTGCACGGGTTTGTGCTGATGGTGAGTTAACGGGAGGCGCGATACCGGATACCCACCGGTGCCAGACATGCCCGGGGGCGTGTTCTTCCATGGGAGGAGTGTCATGCGCAGGTTGTCACAGGCCCGGACCGTCCTGGCCGGAACTGCCGTTGCATTGGTGTGGTTGTCGCCCGCTGCGTGGGCGGGCGGTGCGCCGGCGGGACCGGGGCCCTCGAACGTGCGCGTGAGCCCGATGCAGGTGCATCAGGGCGCGACGCTGCAGGTCACTGCCTCGGGCTGCACCACCGGTGGCACGGTCACCTCCGCGGCGTTCCCAACCGTGACGCTGCCTGCCGGGGCGACCACGACGGCCACCGCGCGGGTGAATAACGGTGCCACACCCGGCACCCACACGTCGACAGTACGGTGCGGCAGCCGGACTGCGAATGCCTCGTTCACCGTGCTGGTCGGCGCCGGGGCCCAGGGCGGTTTCGGCGGCAGCCAAATGCCCGGCACCATGACGACCATCGCCGGCGGTGCCTTGGCGGCACTGGGCGCCTGCACCGGAGCCTTCCTGATCACCCGCCGCCATCGCACCGAGCGCACGGCGGCAACCCGCACTGGGCACGGCCACGCCTGAACCGGGAGCGGCCAACCGCGTCGGGCCGTATGCCCGCACCCCATGTGACGTGTGCTTCCGGGTTGCGAGACGAGCACCAACCCGGAACCACACCCCACCATGACAACAACGACTTCCCTCGGCTCGTCCAAGCCGACGGCGTCCTCAGCAGTGACCACCCAGTGGGCCGCCGCACCACTCGCCGCGTTGACCGCAACGGACTGAGCCGTGTCGGCGATCACTCAGGACACACGCGCAGCGTCACGGACGTCGAGCGGATGCCAGACGAGCACCCGAGGCCCTGCCGGGCCGGGATGAGAACGTCGCTGACGTCGTGAAGCCAGCCGCGGTGTCCTGCCGGATCTTTCGGTGCCCAGGAAGCCACTGCCTCCGAGGATCAGGACCATCATGGACCGACACGGTAGCGACGCGGGGCGGACAAAGCCCCTGTCGCATCGAATGGCTGCCGAGGCTGTGGCTCTGCATCTCGGGCGACCGTAGCCGAAGCCGCGAGAGTTTGCATCGATTGGCGGCCGTTGCCGCACCGGGAAGACGCCGGACCTTGACGCGGCAGCCTGCTGAAGTACCCGACCCGCGCGGATGGATAGGCTCGTCTAGATCAGTCAGATGCGGGGAGGAGTTCGTCCATCAGACTCCGCATTCGCCCGCCGGCCACTTCGGGCTAGCATGAACTTCGTCGTTTCACCGGACGAGGTGCGCATCGCCTTCGGGCTGACCGGCGTCGTCTACCTCCCCCGTTACCGCGCTACGCACAACCGACTGAACGACTACGCCGCGCTCTTGCTGAGCAGCGTTGGCCTGCCGGACACCGAGTGGTTCATGTCCAAGGCCAGCCTCCGCGCCGGTAACTCCGTCAACCTCAGCGAGTGGTACGCCGACAGGGGCACGGTGCCTAAGGAGTGCAACGACTGGCTCGTGCTCGGCATGTTCGCCGACACCACCCTTGCGCTCACCCCCGACACAGGCACGGTCTATGCCCTCGGCGACGGCGAGACACACCTCGTCTACACGGCAATCCATCGTGACGTCGAATCGCTCGTCTACGCCCTGACCAAGTTCCAGATGCTCCAGCAGCGGTTGGAAGACGGCGAGGATGGAGACACGGAAGGGCGCGTCGACGCACTACGCGCCGAGATTGCCGATTTCGACGCTCTGCCCTTCGAGGACGAGGACTCGCAATGGCACTTGACCTTCGAAGAAGTCATCGACGGCATCTGGTAATTCGATCGAGCAACGTACGGCGCGAGATCTCGCCCAGGAACATGTAGCTGGGTGCGAACAGTTGAGCCCGGGGGTAGCGGAGAAGCGCGGAGCGTCCGTTGACGGCGAGGACAGGTCGGCTGGACAGCCAGCCGTCGGGCCTTGCCGGGCAGGAGCCGCAACACGGCGGTGAGCATGTCGACGCCCACCAGCACCGCGGCCCCGGTTCGCTCGTTCCGCAGACGGCAGAGGTGAATTCGGTCGTCCGCCGCTCCTCATCTGGACATCACCACCGCCGGCACGTACGTCGAGCGGTCGAACCCGTGCTGCTCGGCGTCGCCGCCCTCGCGGTACGCGCAGCTTGCCACTAGAGCAGGAACCGCCGCAGTCCGCCATTGTCCTCGCTGGCCTTGTCACCACATGCCGTGCTCCAGTTCTTCCAGTGACAGATTCCACTGTGAGTCTTCGTCGGAGAACGGTGTGGGATCGAAAGCGCCGACTACCCGCTTGAAGCGTGTTGAGAGCTCCTCCGGCTCCACGTCGTTGTCGTGATCGACCTCGAGCTTCCTGAACTCGATCAGGGCGTACACGAGGAACTCGACATCGCGGTGGAGCGGGATGCAGTCAGTGGTTCCTTCCGGAAAGGCGTACACGTGGCCCGACTTCGGGTCGAGCACTACGAGGGAAGTGAAAAGGTAACCGAGCATCCACCATGACCTGCTCTCCGGCGGGCAGAGAATGCCGTCCTGGTCGAAACGGCTCCCCAGTGTGATCGCATCTGTGCCAGCCTCGTAGGGGTCTTCGACGTCCGTACGGGAGGTGAAGACGTCGAAATCGGGAAGACCCACCGAACTGAGGAAGTTGGCCGCGCGCGGGTCGAAGTCGGCAACTGCGTCCTGAGGAAAGTAGATCACGTCCTCCAGGCCGTAGGACTGCACCAGTTGAGCGGAAGTAACCGAGTTCACACCTTCACCTTATGGGGCTATTTCTTTCCGTGGGCTGTTACCCAGTAAAGGACCCGCCGACCGACAGCAGTTGCTCTGAGGGGGTTGCTCTACAGCACACAAGTACAGCAACCGGCGCGACCGCTGGTGACCCTCGCCAACTGTAAGCAGTCACCAGAGCGGCCGAGTGGACCTCAGTGACAGCCCCGCCGATAGTTCGCATCTAGGGGGCGCTCTGACATCTATTGAGCTCTTTCCAACCTGGCCTGGATGCTGACCAGTTGGGCTGACAGCGCAGCGAAGCCCCTGGTAGATGGGTTTTCGACCAAGAGAACCGTCTCCACCAGAGGCTTCGCATGCTTGTCTACCCGTTCCGGGATCGACGTGTCCAGCTCCACCCTGCGCTTCTTGTCCGCCCGGCTGCGGGCGCATCGCCCGGCAATGCGGCACCCGCTGGCGTCGGCTGCCTGCCAGCCGGCAGGCCCTGCTGACCCTGGCCCACCTGCGGTGCGGCCACACCTATGCGCAGCACGCCTCCGGCTCGTGCGGTCGGGCACTGGTCCGTGTGACAAACAGTGGCCCGATGGGCACGTGCCCGGATCACCGGTCCCGGCGCCATCCGGCACGGCACTGCATCGCCCATGGGGCGACGGGAGCCGTTTACGGTCCGTGCAGGGGTCTTCGTCCGGTTCAGCGGGAGAGCTGCCAGTTCGGCATAGCCAGGTGCGGGGCCAGGGTGCGGTAGCGCTGCCACATGCCGTGGAGTTGCTGGGCGGGGCGCTGCTGCTCGCCGTGCAGGGCGTTGAGGATGAGGAGGCCACCGGTCAGGGCCGGCACGATCCACTGGACGCAGGCGAGCTGGCGCTCGGCCTTGCCGGTGTCGAGAGGATGCCTCGCCGATTTCTCCGCGTCACTGGGTTCGTCGGAGGATGCGAGCTCGATCTTCTTGCCCAGCACGCGGGAGTAGGCGGTGGCGCCGAGTGCGGCTCCGGTGAGGACCGTCTTGGCGATGGTCGAAGCGGCGACGCCCTGCTGGGTGGCGACGCGGGCGGCATTGGCAGCCAGCAGTCCGCTCGAGCCAACCAGATGGACGCCGATCGCCACGGCATTGACCGGCGTCCAGATCGCCCACCCGGCACTCGCAATCCTGGCCCCCTGCTCCCAGCTTCCCCCCTGAGCCTTAGCCGCGCCATTGAGGCCGACCGCGCCCATCAGGGAACCGCCGAACCAGGCGGCGAGCCCTACATCGTGAAGGCTGCGCAGAACCGTGTTGCGTTCAGACATACGTTCGCTCCTCGAGGACGGGCGGTACGGGGCGCCGACAGTGCCGTCGGCGCCACATCACCGTTACCCCCAAGGCCGCCTCTTGCCATCCTGATTGACCCGAACGGTCCGCCCAGCACCTCCGCCGCTACTCTCGTCGCCACGGAATGCCCCTCCCCCAACAGGTGTACGTTCCGAACGACCCTGCGCACGCGTCACCGAGCAGGCCCTCAGCGCCTGACCGCGTTTGCGCAGGTCCCACGGCCGGGTGTTGTCGGTCGCTCGTTCCAGGCTCCGCACCATGAGCTCAGCCGCGTTCGATCCGCACGACTTCCCCCAAGATCTCCTCGACGCCCAGCGGCGGATGTCGGCGCTCTTGTGGGCGGACAGGTTGTCCAGGATCACGTAGATTGGGGCGCCGTCGGGCCGGGCGGCGCGGATCGACTTCAGCGCGGCCAGCGTGTTCACGGCACCCTTCTTGCGGCGGTTGACGCCCCACATGCGGTCGTCGCCCACCGAGTAGCAGCCGTGGAAGTATCGGACGCCGTGGGTGCGGTGGTAGGTGGCGGGCAGCCGGTCGGGACGCCCCTGCTCAGCCCAGCCCGAGCCCGCGGTGGGCCTAATCCCGAGCGGGCCGAACTCGTCGAACGCGAAGACGCGGTCCGGGAAGCGGTCCCCTACGAACGACCGGATCTTCAACCTGCTGGTCGAGAATCCGCCGTCGAAGCTGTCCCTCAGCGTGTACGGGGCGACCTCCGAAACGTACGACGGGCTCACCCGCAGACGCGGTGCTTTCTCAGCTCCCTTGGGAGGCCCTCTCGTGCCACTCCAGCCGGCCGGGCCGGACGGTTCGGGCATCTGGTGTGGTGGGATGCCGCGGAGGAAGGGCCCGGCACCGGATTCGTTCTGGTCGTGACCCCGGCGAGGCGGCCGCCGCCGGTGTTCAGCGCTCAGGCAGCAAGGAGCCGTGAGACGACGCCCGCGACCGCAAGCGTGGTCTCACGGACCCCTGCGTGCAGGCCGCGGGCTGGACCCATGGCGATGTGGTCGTGAGCCGCAGTGGACGCGCTGTGCGCCGCCGTTGAAGGGCTGGTTGTCTCCCGGCTTGCGGTTGAGCCCGCCTCGGACGTCGATGCACGCTCCGCGGGCGGAGACGTAGACGGGGCCGGCGTAGTAGCGGTAGTTCGCGCTGTTGCCGTCGCAGGAGCGGCCCGGTGCGCCGCTGGCCCGCTCGATGCACACCCAGATGTGGCCGGCCTTGCCCGCGAGGGAGGCGTTGGGGCGGGTGATCGCGCAGTTCTTGCCTGCCGCGCGGGAGTAGTAGACGTCGACACGGCCGGCGGTGCCTTCCCAGGCGCGGGTGACCGGGTAGGAGCCGACCTTGCTGTAGCCGCTGCCGCACGAGCCGACCGGGGCGGCGCTCGCCGCTTGGGGCATGGCGAGCAGGCCCGCCGAGATGGCGGTTGCGGCGGTGGCGACCGCGGTGATGCGGCGGGTGATGGTGCTCATGTGTCCTCCGTGAGGGTCGGCGGCCGGATAGTCCGGGGCCGCTCGGCTCGGGCGGCACACCCCGGGAAACGGGGTGGCGCGGCAAGCCTGGAGGCGCACATGGGGGACGTGGCTGCTCGTCGCCGCCCCGTCCCGCCTGCTGCTTCGGCGAGACGCAGGCGCGTTCCGGAGGACGGGAACCGGTTGGGGAACAGCCATGTCGGCCCGTTCTTGACAGGTCGGTTTCGGAAGCGGCCGGCTTGGCCATTCGGTGAGTCGGAGTCGGTGCGCTTGGGCGTGTCCGAGGGGCGAGAACCGGGGCTCGATGCCAAGGAGAGCGACGACCTACGAATCAACGGCCCGCCGGCTGAGCCCACGTCGAGCCCGCGTCGGGCTCACGCAGGAATGCCCCCACTACGCTCCGGCAATCCTTCCCTCCGGCGTGGTACGCCCGGTGTTCATCTGCCGCGCAGCACGGTGAACGCGTTCGGCGGCGGCCTTACTGATCGTTTCAGAATGACTTTCGAAGGCGACGGAGACAGATGATGCTGCAGACGAGTTCGAGCAGGCTCTGATCGAGGTCGGCGCGTCGCTCGTAGCGGGCGCGGAGGCGCTTGAACTGGTGCAAACAGGCGAAGGCGCGCTCGACGACCCAGCGCACCTTGCCCAGTCCGGAGCCGTGGGCGACACCGCGCCGGGCGATCAGCGGTTTGATGCCGCGCTTCCACAGCAGGCGGCGGTACTTGTCGAAGTCGTAGCCGCGGTCGGCGTACAACCGCCGGGGCTTGCGGCGGGGACGTCCACATAGGCCCCGGATCGGCGGGATCGCGTCCAGCAGCGGCAGGAGTTGGGTGACGTCATGGCGGTTGCCGCCGGTGAGTGCCACAGCGAGCGGGGTTCCGTGGCGGTCGACGATCAGGTGGTGCTTGGAGCCGGGGCGGGCGCGGTCGACGGGCGAGGGACCGACATGAGATCCCCCTTTGAGGGCCCGGACGTGTGAACCGTCGACTGCGCAGTCGTTCAGGTTCAGCAGTTTCGCGCGGCGCAGTTCGGTCAGCAAGGCGGCGTGCAGGCGGGGCCAGACGCCGGCCACGGTCCAGTCCCGCAGCCGGCGCCAGGCCGTCACACCGGAGCAGCCCACCGTCTCCGCCGGGTGGGCGAAGGCGTCGTCCGGCAGCGGCCAGGCGTCGCCCTCCACGATCGTGCCGTCCTTCCGTGCCCACGGCATCCTGTCGGAGGCGATCGCAGCCCCGGGGTGCAGCACGGAGAGGTCCAGCATCTCGGCGTCCGCGTCGTTGTCATCCGGGCGCAGGAAGTGCATCACGATGACGGCGCAGGGGTCCTTCTCCTGCAGCTCGTCGATCTTGTCCTGGGTTAGTGGTTCGCCGTTGAGCTCCATCGCCGAGGCGTCCTCCACCCCCCACCGCGCGAGCCGGTCCTTGCGGAAGACCTCCGCGCCCACGGTGCTGGAGCACGCACCGTAGGGATGGGCCTCGACGGTGATCGGCAGACCGCGTTCCTGTGCCTCCGAGACGAGTTCCACGCAGGCCTTGATGTCCCGGCCCGCGACGCTGTTGAGGTGACAGATGTGCATGTGCGCGCCGGTCGCCGCGGCGAGGGAGATGAGTTCGCCGAGCCCTTCGAAGCCGCTGTCCGGCTCCTGGACGGAGAGGTAGCGGATGTGGGTGAAGGTCGGACCCCCTACTTGGTGGATCGAGGGCGGGCCTCGGTACGCGATGTCGCTGGCCGGCATCAAGGAGGACGAGGCCGCAGAGCACCCAGTCGAAGCAGTTGCGGGAGGACGCGGCGACCTTGCGGTCGCGGACCGGGACCAGGGTTCTGTCCACGATCCACAACCGTTCGACATCCGCGACAGGCCGCGGCGCCGGCTCCAGCGCGAGGAGCGGCCGCAGGCGATGGATGACCCAGCAGACGGTGGCCGGTGAGATTCCGAAGAGCGGGGCGAGCTGGCGCATCGTGAGGTTGGTGCGGTAGTAGACGGCCACCAGCAGGACCCGGTCCGCCAGCGTCAGGCACCACGGGCGCCCTCCACCGGGACCGTTTCCTCCCCGCTCCCGTAGTACCTTCACCAACTTCTCGAACCGGCCCATTCGCAAGCCGGTGAACGTCTCCACCCACAATGACTCAGCCCGCAACACCCCGTCCATACAGGAGGAATGCCCTGTCCCAGGCGTTCGGCAACAACCTTTAGCGGGCCTCGTACTGGCCGGTCTCCAGGAAGTAGCGCAGTGCCTCGGGGGTGTTGTCGTCAAGGGCCGCGCCGGCTGCCGCGCGTAGAGCGTCGCTGATGTCGGGGTCGGCGAGGATGCGGGCGACGGCGACGCGGTCGTCCTCGGCCTGAGCGATCCGGTAACCGGTCTCCAGCCAGGCACGTGTGGCTTCGGGATCGCTGGTGTCGAGGAGTTGGTTGACTTCGGCCGTGACGCGCCTTCCGCTGTCGGGATCGGCAAGGATCCTGGCGAGAGCGACGCGGTCGTCCTCGGCCTGAGCGATCCGGTAACCGGTCTCCAGCCAGGCGCGCATCTCCTCGACCGTTCCACCGTCCAAGAGGGCATTGGCCTCTCGTGTCACACGGCGGCCGCAGTCGGGATCGGCAAGGATGCGGGCTATGGCCACGCGCAGGTCGTCGATGTCCATGTCGTCGTAAAGCGAGCCGGCCACGGTGACCGGGGCCGGCGCCGAGGGTGAAGTAGCGAGGGCCGGTGTGGAGAGCAGCAACGCCGGAGCCAATGCTCCAGCAGCTGCGGCGAGGGCCCAGCGGGAGGAACGCATCAGGTCAACCACCTTTGTATGGGATTCGAGGGGCGCGAGTAAGGGTTTCAGAAGCGGGCCATCCCGCGCATTGCCGGCGTCAGGCAACACACGCTCCCGTTTCGTTGCCGAAGGTCGGCTGCTCTCGGTGCCGCCCACCGTCCGTGCTGTGGGCAGGCACTGCGGGCGGACTCGCCAGGCACCAACGTTCACGGCTTGCAGGTGTTGTTCACGGGGTCAGTTGATGAAGCGGATGTCCGGGTGGGAGGGGGAGGGGCCGTTCAGCAGGTCCTGTGGCCGGCCGCACAGGTGCTGGTCGAAGAATGCGGCGATGTAGGCGCGTTGGGCTGCGGTGCTGCGGTGGGCGTCCACGGTACCGATGTACTGCTCGCGGAGCGGGGCCGGAATGTCCAGCCGTGCGTCCAGGGCGGCGACGAACGATTGCGCGTCCGTGTAGCTGAAGTGGCTGCCCCGGTCCAGGCTCAGGTCCCGCTTCCAGCCGGTCGAGTGATTCCACAGGGACTGCCAGGACGGCTTGTTGAGATGGGTCTGGTTGGTCTTGCCCATCAGCATGAACGGGCGGTCCAGGCCCTGACGTGCCACAGGAAGGAAGTCTTCGTCGTTGAACTGGAGCGTGCCGTCCAGATTGATGCCGGCGTCGATGCGACGGTCCTCGTGCATGGTCTGTGCGGCGGTGGCTCCCCCGCCGGAGTGCCCGAACATGCCGAGCCGCTCCAGATCCAGCATCTTGCCCAGGTGCTTGGGCAGCCGACGTTCCTCCGCGTCGGGGTTGCGGCCCTGGTGCAGCAGAGCCAGCTGGTCGAGGACGAACCTGGTGTCTCTTACCCGGGTGTCCATCACTTTCTTCAGATCCTCGGTTCCCGACATCGGTTTGTGAAGCTCGACCCGTCCTTCGGGGAACTCGACGGCGGGAGTTTCGTAGGTATGGTCCATGGTGACCACGATGTAACCGCGGCTGGCCAGATCGATCACCGTCGAGGTGCCCAGCGTCCGGGAGACTTCCAAGCCCGGTGAGTACACCACGACGGGGCGCCGCCCGGCACGGTTTTCGACGGGGGCGTTCACGGTCGCCTGTGTGCGGACACCGGCCCAGTCCACCACTCCGGGCGCGGCCAGGTCGAAGGAGCCTGATTCGTCGACCTGGCGGGCCACCCCGGCAGGCATGTACGGCTGAACCGGATGTCCGACGGTGTGGCGCGCCGGGTACCAGACGCTCACCATCAGCTCCCGCTCTTTGTCTGCCGCCCAAGGGTCGCGACGTTCACGGTCTACGAGGTGCAGCTCAGTCGTCCCGACCGGATGTCTCCCCGTCGCCTCAGGCAACGCGAAGCGCACACCCGCCTGTGCGGGCGGGGGAGGCTGAGCAGCAGCGGCTGCGGCGGCCCCCGAGGTGACGGCCAGGCACAGCACGAGGGAAGTATGGGCAAGCGCCCGTTGGATTCGCATGGCACTCACCGTGCGTCTGTGCAGCCTCCCGGAGCATCGCCCTGTAGGAGGACACTTCCCCGACTTCGCCCGTATCAACTCCTCTCGCTCCTCTCGGGGTTGTTGCGCATCTGAATCGGCGGCGGGGGTACGGACCGTGGCAGACTTACGGGGTGATCATCAGGGTGGCGGTCGAGGCCGACTTCGCAGGCTTGCTTCAGCTCGCGGGTCAGGTGGAGGAGTGGTTCGGGCCCATGGTCGAGGAAGAGGGATTCCACGAGGCCCTGCGCACACACCTGCGGCGCGGCACCGCATTGGTCGCCCTCACTACCGAGCCCGATCCGTCGGCCACATGGATTGTGCCCCGGGCCAGGCGGCGCCGATGCCGTCCGGCGGCACCGAGAACCTGCCGCCCGCCCAGGTGGTCCATTGCAGCGGCGTCCAGTGTGCTGGTCACCGGGGTGACTGCGCATGAGCATGTCCTTCCGCGCGGCGTCGGCCCGTCGACACACGAAGACGCAAGCAGAGGATCTGCGATCCGCTGAACAAGGAGAGGTGATGACGCAGGCAGAGTTCACCCGAGCGTGGAGACGGATGGGCCCAGGTCTCCGGGGCGCGGCCGCCAGCAGCCGCAGGGCAAGCCTACCGAGGCCGCCAAGCAGAACCCGGGAACGACACCCCGACACGGCCCGCGTACGGGGTGCATGTCCCGTTCATGGTGTTCCAGCCGCGCTCAGCATCTCCAGCAGCCTGGCCTGCCCGGCTGCGAGCTCCTCGATCCGGCGGGACAGTTCGAGGAACTCGACGCTCGGCATGACCCTCCCGGGGGCAGTCGTGTCAGCCCGGTCTTGGTCGGGAGTGGTGGCGGGGAGGGGGTCGGCGACGAACGACCATTTCCCCTGCATCGTGTGGGCCAGTCCCTCTTCCTCAAGGACCCGCACCGCGGAGCGAACCGTCATGTCGGCGACCTGGTGATAGTCACGCAGGAAGCGCATTGAGGGAATCTGCTCGCCCGGCTTGAACTGCCCGGAGCGGATCTGCTCGCGCAGGTCGTCCGCGATCAGCTGGTAGAGGCATCTCCGGCGGCCACCCCTCGCCACCAGATGGGGCAGGGACCCCCCGGATGTGGGCGTCACGACTGCTGCCCCCCTTCAACATCGGTGGTGGCGCGCCTGGGTAGCCGCTTGATCTGATCGGCGACCTGAGTGATCTCCTTTTCACCGTAGGCGGTGCGCACGCTCGAGAACTTGTATCCCGAAGCCTGGGCCAGCTCCTCGAGCTTGTAGCGGCGCGGAGGGTAGAACTCCCTCGCGTAGGCCAGGATTTGGCGAATTCGTGCGTCCGCCTGCTGCTTCTTCCCCCACTCTTCCCGCAGGGCCAGGATGAGCGGATCCTCCTCCATGCCGTGACTGGCGGCTTCGAGGTCTTCGGCATACTCCCGGCGATCCCGCTCGATCTGGTCGCAGATCTCGACGAAGTGATCGTCATCGTCATCCGGGTCGGGGAGGTCGCCCTCGAGCGGCTCGCACGAGTCGTGGATGTGCTGGTTGGCGTCTTCCGCGTCGCCTTCCGGGTCGCCCTGCTGGCGGGTCGCGACCGGACCGGTCACAGGAACGGGCACGGGCAACGGGTGCGCGATGGCAGCGAGTTCACTCAGCTGATGCATGTTGCGATGGTCGCAATGAATTGCGAAATTCGCAAGAGTTGGGTGTGGTCGAAGTGCCCCTGGCCCCCGGGGTTGATCCCGCAGTCGGGGGCCGGGCCAGGCCGACTCGTTCTAGGGTCCGTCTTCAAACTGATCTTGCCCAGAGTAGGAATGAGGCGAGACTGACCGCTGCCTCGTAGGAGGTGGCGGTCTTGTCGTATCTGGTGGCGATGCCGCGGAAGCTTTTGAGTCGATTGAAGCAGCGCTCGACGACGTTGCGTCGACGGTAGATCTGCCGGTCGAATGCAGGTGGCCGGCCGCCGCGGCGGCCGCGGCCCAGACGGTGATGCTTCTGGTCGGACTTCTCCGGGACGGTGCAGGCGATTCCGCGTTTGCGCAGGTAGGCGCGGAAACCGCGGGAGCTGTATGCCTTGTCGGCGACGACCTGGTCGGGTTTGCAACGGGGTCGGCCAAGCCCGATGCGCGGGACGCGGATGCGTTCCAGGAGGGCGCGCGCGCAGGTGCTGTCGTGGCGTTGGCCGGGTGTCAGCAGGACGGCGAGGGGGCGGCCGCGGCCGTCGCAGGCGAGGTGGATTTTGGTGGTCAGTCCGCCTCGGGATCGGCCGAGGGCGTGATCGTCCGGTTCGTCCGGCCGATGGATCCCCCTTTTCGGCCGGTGGCGGCGGAGTGCTGGTGGGCGCGGACGATGGTGGAGTCGATCTGGACGAGCCAGTCGATGTCGCCGACGGCGTCCGCGCCGGCCTGGATCTGCTGGAGTGCTCGGGTGAACACGCCGTCCAACGCGTAGCGGCGAAAGCGGGTGTAGACCGTCTGCCATGGTCCGTAGCGTTCCGGCAGGTCACGCCAGGAGACTCCGGTCCGGATCTTGTAGACCATGCCGTTGATGACCTGCCGGTCCGGCACTCGCGGTCGCCCCGTTGCCGCACGCGGTATGAGCGGAGCGAGTAACTCCCACTCCAGGTCAGTGAGTTCATGACGGCGCATCACCCGACCATGATCCACCAACCTGATGATCTTTGAAGACGGACCCTAGTGCCGCATCAGGCAAAGTTCGCCCTGTTGTCGGCGTGACGAGTTACGCGCATGGCTGCTTTCGGGTGATCGCACACAGAAGCCCGGCGCGGCGGCAGTGTCGCCCCGTGGCCGGGCGGGTCATGCTTCCGGTCGGCTACGCCGGTTCCTCCGGCGGTGCAACACCACGCGCAGAGGAGCCCGGTGTCGAGCGAAGACAACAAGAGGTTGGTTCGCCGCTTCTACGCGGAGATCGACAAGGGCAACGTGGAGGCCATGGACGATCTCGTGGCCGAGGACTACGTGGACCACTCCCCGCCACCGTTTCCAGGACTCGGGGCCGGTCGCGAGGGGCTCAAACAGGCCTTCCGCCTCTTCTGGGAGGCCACTCCCGGGACCCATGAGATCGAAGACCAGATCGCGGAGGGCGACAAAGTGGTGACCCGGATGACGGCCCGTGGAGTGCATGAAAGGGATCTTCCCGGTATTTCCGCCACCGGTAACCAGCTCACGATGACGGCGACAGTGATGCACCGCATCGAAAACGGCAGGCTCGCCGAGAAGTGGTCGGACAAGGACCTTCTCGGATTCCTCCAGCAGCTCGGCGTCATCCCGCCACCCGGCGGGACGCCGGGATAGTCCTGGCGGCACCCATGAGGACCCGCCAGGCAGGTTGCCGGATGGCGTCCGCCTCCAGGGCGAACCTTGCCTGATGCGGCACTAGCGACGTCGTTTGTCGATGGGTTTGGGAGGTGCCCTGTTCCACGGATGGGTGATGTCGACGAGTTTGGGAGGCAAATCCAGGGCTCTCGCGCTCCGCCCATGCCGCGGTAAACGCGGTGGTGGATGGTCAGGTCCTGACGCGAGCCGCAGCGTGCGCATGCGCCGCCGTCGCGGTCGTAGACGATGGCGCGCACCACATCGGTGGGTCCGGTTCGCCGTCGTGCCACAGCACTGGTCTCCTCGCCTGCCCCGGGCGTCGGACCGCTGTAGCGCGGCCCAGGTGATCACGACCGAGGCGAGGCGGGGAGAGTGAACGGCGGCCGCGCCTTACGTCGCGCGCCGGTTCCTGGGGTCGCCAGCGGCAGAAACCTGGTTAGAAACCTGGTTGGAAGAACTGGATTTTCCTGTGATCCATAGCGTGGAAAATCGGGTGGGCCGCATCGGGACGTGCGGGAAGGGCGAGCGCGTCCGTGCCGGTCGCAGCTCAGGATGGCGCCGCTATATGCGGATTCCTAGAAGGTTTCCCCGTCACCTTTCGCGCCCTGACCTGCAACGATTCCAGAAAAGGCAGGTTGCTTTACCCAGTTACAGCGGACCAAACTTTGTGCTCGGGACGTCATTCGACGGCCACCATTCCGAGGGGGAATTCATGGAGATCATCATGTCCGCTGCCATTGCGGGTATCGCGACAGTCGTCGCCGCCTGGATCGGTCGGCGTGGCGGGCCGGGGGCGTGACTCGATCACTCTCACCCCATTCTCGACGATCCGCTCCGTCACCGGGTCTACCGTCCATAGACTCCGCGCACATGGAGTCCGAAGTCGTAGCAGCACTCATCGGTGCGCCCGCAGTTCTGATCACCGGTGCCGCAGCCTGGGCGGCCGGTCGAGTGCAGGGGCGCAACACATACCGCGGCTCCGTCGACGCCGTGCGCCGTGCGGCTCAACGGGATGCATATGCCGATCTGTACCGCACAGCGCAGAGCTTCATCACCGTCGCTCGTTCACATCGAACTGACACAAGCCACAGGGATGCCAAAAGGGCAGCGCTGAATACCCTCGAGCTTGCGGTGGGCAGGGTTTCTCTCGAGGGCCCGGATCACCTTGCCGACGTTGCTGCGCGCATCGCTGCGGCCGCGCGTGCCCTCACAGCACCGTCACCCTTCCCCGTGCCGATGATCGCTGGAGTGCCGGGGCCAGGCGAGCCCTGGCACTGGCACGCACTTACGAATGCCGTCGATGAGCTGTTGTTGGAGGGCCGTCGGTACCTGAACGGTGGTCCGCCGCGGTGAGCTCGAGCAGCAGGTGAGACAGCTCAGTCCTGCCTGTCGGCGGTTGACGGATGCGGAGAAAATCGAACCCGTGTTGTAATTCGATCCACCAGCGATGCGCCAGGCGGAGAGGGCGAGGAACCGATGGAGCAGGCACTGACAGAACGGCAGGCGAAGATCATGCGCTGCATTCGGGACCACATCGCCGACGAGGGCGAAGGACTGAGCATCCGGCAGATCGGGCAGCGTGTGGGCCTGACGTCGTCCTCGTCGGTCGCCTACCAGCTCGGCCGGCTCGAGGAGCGGGGACTCCTCTCCCGCAGCGGCCGGCTCTGGCGAAACTGCCACATGCGCTGAACCGCACTCTGTGCAGGTGACGTGACGCGGTCAGGCCCTGCATGCCGCGTCACGTCACCTCGCGGGTCAGTCGGTGCGCCGCGCGGCGAGCGCCTGCTCGAGGAGGTCGAGGATCGTCACCACGTCGTCGACCTTGACGTACGAGATGGCGACCTGGGCGGTGCCGTTGTCGTGGACGACGATCTCGTACTCCGCGTACGTCGACTCGTCCTCGTAGCTTGCTGCACGGCGGGTTGGTCGGGGACGGCTGCGCCGTCGGCTCCTGTGTCGGCTCCGTCGGTGCGTCGGTCGGCTCGGTCGGCGTCGCTGTCGGGCCCGGGTTGGGTGTGCCCCCGCCGCCATGGGCGATGAGGCCTCCCAGGAGCACGCCGATGCAGAGTGCAGCGGCGAGCGCGGCCGCGAGGAACACGAGGATGCGCCGGGACAACTTGCTGAACATCAGGGTTGGTCCTTCCGGTCTGTGGTGATGACCGGCGGAGGGTGCACTGCCCCGGGCCCTTGTGGCGCGCGCTCGTCGACGAGCGCAACCAGTCGGGCCCCTGCCCTGACGACCTGGCGGCCGTCCACCGGCACGTCCGCCACCGCCCGGCAGTGATACCCGTGCACCTTCACCGTCAGCGTCCGGCACACCGGACACGGCACCGCCGCATCCCGAGTGCGAGCCGTGACCACCACCGCGTCACCACCGTCCACCACGTCCTCGACGACCAGCACCGCCAAACCGGAAAACACCGTGCTGACAAGCGAGTTGACATCTATCACAAGATCATGATTGCGAATGGCTACCCGGCGTCACCACCGACTACGGGCCAGAGCCGAAATCTTTACAGACCCGTTCGAGCTGGACATGAACCGGCGCCTCGACCTGGATCTGACCACCCGGACCATGCCGGGCCCGCGCACCCCTTCCGATGAACCGGTCTCGGTCTCGGGGTGATGGCGCAGCGTCACCCCGGAGCGCTCGGGCTGGTGCTGAATGCCGCCGTCGAGGAGTTGCGGGCGCTGCCGGCCGAGGAGCGTAAGCACGACGTCCTGGACGAGGACATTGCCCGCGTCTCCCCGCTCAAGCACGCGAACCTCAACACTCGGCCGCTACAGCTTCACCGCCTCGACCCCGGCCGTCGGCGTCCTGCGCCCGCTTCGGGACCCTGATGCGCCGGAGCTGGACGAGGACGAGACCGGCTGGGAGTGAGTCGGGGCCGTCGCTGCCTGCGTCTCTATAGGCCGTCGCTCGGTCGCTCAGAGGAGGGCGCCGCCGGAGACCTCGATTCGCTGGGCGGTGACCCAGCGCAGGCCCTCGGAGGCCAGCGTGGCGATGGCGTCGCCGATCTCCTCAGGTTCGCCGACGCGGCCGAGCGCGGTCTGTCCGGCAAGAACCTGGCGCATCTCGGCGTCGTCCCGCATCGCTCCACCGTTGAAATCGGTGGCGGTCGGCCCCGGGGCGATGGAGTTGACCCGGATTCCGCGCGGGCCGAGTTCTGCGGCGAGGGTGCGGCTCAAGGCTTCGACGGCGGCCTTCGAGGCGGAGTAGACCGAGGTGGCGGGGCTGGTGTGGCGGGTCAGTGACGTCGAGACGTTGATGACGCGGCCGCCCTGGGTCAGCAGCGGCACAAGTGACTGGATGAGGAAGAACGTGCCCCGGACGTTGGTGCCCATCACCGTGTCGAAGTCGTCGATCGTGACGTCCTCCAGCGGTCCGAAGATCCCCACTCCCGCGTTGTTGACCAAGATGTCGAGCCGCGAAGTACCCCAGCGCTCCAGCTGCTCGCTCAGTTCGGAGGTGAAGGACGCGAAAGAGGAGACGTCGCTGATGTCGAGCCGGAGAACAGCGGCAGTCCCACCCGCCGCCTGCACCTGTTCCACCGTCTTCTCAGCCCCGGCCGCATCACCGCGGTGAGTGACCAAGACCCGCACCCCGCGTGTGGCCAGAGCGATGGCCGCGCCACGTCCGAGGCCGCGATTCGCACCGGTCACCAAAGCGATCTTGTCGATCGTCATGAACTGTTCCTCCACCGCGCGGCTACCGGAATTCGCCCGGGCGCCACAGATAGGATGCGAGTCACGCGACTCGCCTTGCTCTCGTACCGTAAGCAGGACTACCGAGGCGAGTCAAGTGACTCGCCTCGGGTCTGCGGCATACTGTCCGCATGGCAGCAGAACTCTCCGCACACCACCGCAGACTCGCTCAGCAGAAACGCGAGGCGATCACCACCGCAGCCACAGAACTGTTCCTGGATCGTGGCTACGACGGCACCTCACTAGCTCGGATCGCCGAAGCGGCCGGGGTCTCGAAGTCCACCCTGTTCAAGCGGTTCCCCACCAAGGCGGCCCTCTTCGAGGCCATCGTCACCGAGTCCTGGCAGCGTGACGCCGACGACGCTGCCGCGCGGCCGCAGACCGGAGATCTGCGTGCCGGACTGACAACCGTCGGCCACCGGTATGCCGACCTGGTCGGCCAGCCCGGCATGACAGCCCTGTTCCGGATCGTCATCGCCGAACTGCCTCGTTTCCCCGAACTGGGACGGATGCAGTTCCAGCTCGGCAAACTGCCCTACTTCACCTCCGTTCAGCACTACTTGGAATCCGAGCACGAGGCGGGCAACGCTGATGTCCCGGACGCGGCGAGCGCCGCGAACCAGTTCCTCGGCATGATCGCCAACTACGTCCTGTGGCCCCGCATGCTGCTGACCGACTGGAACCCCGCAGCCTCAGACATCCACGATGCCGTCGAACAGGCCGTCCAGACCATGCTCGCCAGATACACCCCGACCCGCCGGCCTGACCCGAAGCCGGAACGTTGACACTGGCGCGCAATGCTCAACATCCGCGACGCCCCCACTCGGCGACGCAAAACGAACGAATGACGACAGGCGCGGCGGCCGTCCAATGAACTCAGGCTTTCGGGGGTCCGACGGCGGCGCAGATCCAATCAGATCCGATGACGGCTGCTGACGCGGGGAGGGGCATGCCAACCTGGTCTACAAGCGGGTGTCGACCGACCAGCAGTCGACCGACCACCAGAACTTCGTCCTGGACGAGGCCGGGATCGAGGACCCGATCGCCTTCGAGAAAGCCGCGGGCACCTCCAGCCGCCTCCACCCGCTTCAGCGCCCGAAGTTCGCCGAGCTGCTCGTGTACGCGCGGCCGGGCGACACCGTCCACATCTCCGAAATGTTCCGCCTCGTACGCGGCACTGGGCACATCCTCGACGTGCTCGACACCCTCCACCGCGACCGCCTCGCCCTGCGCATCCACGACGGCGCATTCTCCGCGATGGACCTCACCGCCCGCCACCCGCGCACCGGCGAACTGCTGTCCACCGTGGTGCAACTCCCGAACGTCGCCGAGTTCTTCGAGGTCGTGTTCGCGCTGTTCCGGATCGGCGCGTTACCCGTCTTCGCGCTGCCCGCCCACCGGGAGACGGAAATCCGGTACTTCTGCGAGTTCTCCGAGGCCGTGGCCTATGTGATCCCGGACCGGCACGAGGGCTTCGACCACCCTCGTCCACGACCTGCAGAACCACTTCCTGTCGGCCTACGAGGCCGGTGCGTGAACTCCAGGCCAATACGGGCCGGTTGACGCAACACGCCAGGAACCACGGAATACCCGTCGTCTACTCCGCCCAGCCTGACGGCCAAAGCCCACAGGAGCGTGGGCTCCAGCAGGACTTCTGGGGCCCTGGACTGCCCGACGACCCACACGCCTCGGCCATCGCGGACGCAGTGGCTCCGCAGGCCGGCGACACCGTCATCACCAAATGGAAGTACAGCGCCTTCGTGCGCTCCGACCTCGCCGCCCTCCTCGAGCGCCACGGCCGCGACCAACTGGTGATCACCGGCGTTTACGCCCACATCGGTGTGATCGCGACGGCATGCGACGCCTGGATGCGTGACGTCGAGGCCTTCGTCGTCGCCGACGCCGTCGCCGACTTCGGCGAACGGGAACACCGCTCGGCACTGCGTGGCGCCGCGGGCCGCTGCGCCGTCGTCACCACCACCGACTCGATCCTCACCCAAGGGGAATGACCATGGCGCTGACCGTGCAGCAGATACGTCAGGACGTCGCGGACGTCCTGGGCGAGGACCCGACCGACATCCCCGACGACGAGGACCTCGGCGACCACGGACTCGACTCGGTCCGGCTGATGAGTCTGGTCGAGTGGTGGCGGCGGGAACACGCGGCCGAGATCTCGTTCGTGGACCTCGCCGAACGTCCGGCCATCGAAGTGTGGGCCGCCCTGATGGGAGCTCACACGTGACGGCCGCGCGCACCACCGACTACTCCCCTGCCCATCCGGCACAGGGAGCCGCGGCTGGGCTCCCGCTCACGGCCGCGCAGCAGGGCATGTGGTTCGCTCAGGCGATCGACCCCCAAAGCCCCGCCCTCAACACAGCCGAGTACGTGTTCCGCGCTCCGACACCGGCCGCCCTCGCCGAATGCCTCACCGGCGACGGCGGCGCCGACACGGCCCTGGAGGTGCTGCTGCCGCTACGGGCAAGCGGCGATCGTGTCCCGCTGTTCGTGTTCCACCCGGCCGGCGGGCTCAGCTGGTGCTACTCAGGACTGCTGCCGCCTTGGCCCCGGGCAGCCCGTGCACGGCTTGCAGGCCCGCGGACTGATGCACGACGAACCCCTCCCCGCGACGATGGACGAGATGGCCGCCGACTACGCGGCTCAGATCCGCAGCGTCCGGCCTCACGGGCCCTACCGGCTGCTCGGCTGGTCCGTCGGAGGAGTCATTGCCCACACCGTGGCCGTCCATCTTCAGCGGGCCGGCGAACAGGTCGACCTCCTCGCTCTCATGGACGCCTACCCCTCCGACCAGTGGCGCGAACTCGCCGGACCCACCGAAGCCGACGCACTCAACGCCCTCCTGCGCATGGCCGGCTACGAGGGCGGCACAGGGGCCCTCACCCGGGACCAGGTCCTGGCCACCCTCCGCAATGAGGGCAGCGCCTTGGCGGCCCTGCCCGAACGGGTACTCACCGCCGTCCTCGGAGTAGTGACCAACAACGCCCGCCTGATGCGCACCCATCGGCACCAGGTCTACGAAGGAGATCTGCTGTTCTTCACGGCAGCAGCCCCCCGGCCGGAGGGCTGGCTCACTCCCTTCGCCTGGCTGCCGTATGTGACGGGGCGGCTGGTCGAGCACCCTCTGGACTGTCGGCACGCCGAGATGACGCAGCCACTGCAGCTCGACATGGTCGCGTCCGTTATCACCTCTCGGCTCCACGCACTCGGGACCTGACACACCGACCGCACCACACTCCCCCACCCGGAACACACCTACAGGAGTCACCTGCCATGTCCCCCAACCGCTCGTTCATCCGGCGCCGCGTCCTGCTCGCCGCAGCCGTCTCCGCGACCTGCGCGCTCGGCCCGGTCAGCGCGGCATCAGCCGTACCCCTGGGCACTGTCCACACCCGCCAAGCGCACCACAAGGTGGACTCTGCGGAACTGGCACAGGGGCTCTACCAGTCCGCCTACTCGGCGCGGAACAATACACTGTGGGTCACCAGTTCGGTGGGATTCCCGCCGAGCACAACACCGTGTGGACCACCAACACGGTGGACAACTCCCTCGCCGTATACAGCCAGCGCACCGGTCGTCATCTCGCCACGGTGCCAGGAGTGAAGCATCCGCGGGACGTCGTCATCGACTCCCGTCACGACCTGGTTTGGACGGCCGGACTGGAGGACGGCAGCCTCGTCACCTTCGACGCCCGTACCTACCAGGAGAAGAAGCGCATCATCATTCCCGGTGCCACACCCGCCGGTCTGGCCGTCGACACACGCACGGGCACCGTTCTCGCCGCCGACCTGACGAACAGCCGCCTGATCGTCGTCCGACCCGCGGCGGGAACGCCCACGTTCGTCACCGTCGGCCAGGGCGCCATCGATGTGGCACTGTCCACCGACGGCACCACCGCCTACACCGCCAATCAGGGTGCCGGATCGATGTCCGTGGTCGACCTGCGAGCGGGCGTCGTCATCAAGGAGATCCTGACTGGCGTGGAGAGTCTCGCGGTGGCCAACGACGACCGCGCCGGCCATGTGTACGTGGCCAACCGGGGATCCGGCACAACTACCGCGGTCGACCCACGCCGGGGCACGGCACTCGCGGTCCTGCCGACCGGCACGAACACCAACCACGTGGTGTTGCATCGCGGCACCGCCTACGTCGTGGACAAGGCCGCCGGCGGTGCGGCCGCTCTGGACAGCATCCATCGCGTGCGCACCACCGGCTGACGGCACGGCAGCACCGCGGGCGGGCCACAGAGTTGCGCACATCCAGACGGGCTCGCAGGACCGTGCGGGGTGGGCGGCCTATGCCGGCTGGGTGTCGGCAGCGCACGCCGACACCACCAGCGAGTGAGGGCGTGCCGGTGGTGGACGGGCCAGCGCTGCATGCCTTCGCGGGTCGGGGTCTGACCGTGCTGCTGGGGCCCGCCTCGGAGCCTGTGCGGGCGCTCCGGTCTCCGTCTCTGCGGTGCTGACGTATGCGGTGCTGTATGCCGTCGGGTCAGCGTTGTGGGCGGCCGAAGAGGTCAGCCCTGCTGCAGCGCGGCGAGACCCTTTTGCATGTCTTCGCTGTTCATCACCGGCTGGATCTCGACCTTCGCGCCGAGTCCCTCGAAGAGCGGCTCCACGATGGTGGGCAGCAGTGAACTGTCCTGCATGTCGAAGACGAAGGTGCAGGACCGTCCGCCCTCGCTGGGGCCGAAGTAGGCCGCCTCAGGCTTGAGCCGTTCCGTCATCGACTGCATGGTTTTCTGCAGTGCGCCGTTCTTGAGTGCCTCATTCGAGATCTGGGTGTCCAGATGCGCTCTGAGCATGACCCTCATCGCACTTGCTCCTTCCGTCCACCACGACCGGCGCGGTCCCGTCCGCGCTCGCTGAGACCTGGCGACGCCCTGCTTAGCCTCTCCTCGAGTGATCGGAGCAGCAACATCTCGTCCTCCGTCCGTGCTGACGTGGATGCCAGCCGTGCTGATAGTTCGCATCCAGGGGGCACCGTGCCATCCACGGCTGACATCAACGACTGCGGGGCAGCAGCAGGACCGAGCAGCCGTCGACGGCGCCGTTGCCCGAGGTATGAACAGGTGCGACGACGGTCCGGTCGAACTTACAAAGCAGTTGTCAGCAGCGCCGAAACGAGAGTGGGGATCCACCAGCGAGCTCCCGGCAAGCCCAGTAGGTCTCAGCCACCGCGCTGCCCCCAGTTCGCATCAAGTCAGTGGCGATGGGCAGCTACGACAAGGGAGGATGCCGCTGTGGCTACTCCTTTCGAGAACATTTAGGGGAAGGCCGAAGACGGCCCGTACCGCTGCCCCTGCTGCGGCTTCGTGACGCTTGGCGAGCGCGGCAACTTCGAGATCTGCTCCGTGTGCTTCTGGGAGGACGACGGGCAGGATGACCACGACGCAGATCGGCTTCGCGGCGGGCCAAATGGCGGGCTGAGCCTCACCGAAGCTCGACGGAACTTCGAGACCATGGGCGCTTGTGACGAGCGGTGCACCGGGTTCGTGCGCGACCCTCTGCCAGCGGAGTATCCGCATCGATGACATCACCAATTGACAACAACGACGTCGGGGTGTGGCGATCCACACATCGCTGCTGCCGTCCGCGAGCGGGCGCCAGGTCGGTCAGACCATCGGCACAGCGGGGTGCCCCGGACGAGGGCTTGACCTGAAGTCGATGTTGCCCGGGACGCTGAAGCGTGCCGGGCAACGGCAAGGATGCTGGGAAAGCCGCGAGTTCGGGCTGGCTCAGGCGGCTGTTGGATTCGCTGATGTGGCGGTGCGGCGGTGTTCGGCGTTGATGCGTTGGGCTTCTTCGAGTTGGTCTTCGAGGATGATGATGCGGCAGGCGGCCTCGATGGGGGTGCCCTGGTCGACGAGTTCGCGGGCGCGGGCGGCGATGCGCAGTTGGTAGCGGGAGTAGCGGCGGTGGCCGCCCGGGGAGCGGAGCGGGGTGATGAGGCGGGCGTCGCCGATGGCCCGGAGGAAGTTCTGGCTGGTGCCGAGCATTTCGGCGGCCCGGCCCATGGTGTAGGCGGGGTAGTCGTCGTCATCGAGACGGCCGTACGAGTCGTCTGCTGTCATTGCACCTCTCTGCGAAACGTGGAGGGGCCCTGGTGCCGTATGGCACCAGGGCCCCGAAGGAACTGCTACACCATCTGCCGGCCCTGGTACTGCGCCGGCCTTCTGTGTCCGCACGTCCACCCGGGAGAGGGCGGGCAATGCGGGGATCGCGGTTGCTTGACCGGAGACCACCTCACTATCGATGTCCTGCGGTACCCGGACTCAAAACGCTGCCCGGGCGATCCTGATGGCGCCTGGCTCCTCCGCTCTTCCCTCTTGATCAACTACTTTCTGGGACTGCGTACTGCTGGTACTGCGAACTACTGGTGGCCTGCCATAGCGCCACTCTTCGGCAGCCAGCCCCGTCGCCCATCCTGCATCCGCTCTGGCTCAGAACCCCACTGCCGAACCTCCCAGTGCGCGCGCCCGCAGCCGACGCCTTCACCGAGGTACTGCTCACCGACTTCACTGCTGAGTACTGCGAAGTGCACATACAGGTACTGCCACTGCGGTACTGCTCACGGCGGCCCCTGATCACTGCGGGCCACCCGGTCCGGCCGTCAGCCCCGTCGCCATCCAGCAACCACTCCGGCTTCGGAACTCCACCACCGCACCGCCCTGCGAACTGCAACTACATACAGCTTCCCGGCAGTTCATGTCTGCCGGGCCGTTCTCATCTCGGCTACGAGAGAAACCATAACCACACCACCACCCAATGTCTACTCCAGCCGCCACAGATTTCCGAGTGTCGGACTTCGAGGTAATCGGGCACCGTCCGTCCGGGGAACCGTCCCATCGACTCACAAACAGCCCCAGCGGCATCGACCGCCGCGCAGGACACCCGCGGTTACGACCAGACAAGAGGTTCGACGGCCACAGCCCCCAGCCCGTGGTCGACACCGCCCCTGAGGGTCGTGGTCGTCCAGGGCGACCCGCACGACTCCCAGGCGGCGAAGGACGTCCTCTTCCGCCTGCGCCCGATACACCGGGAGGTCACGCTCGTCTGGGCCAACCGGGCTCATGGGGGCCCCGGCCGGAGGACTTTTCCGGGTTCGTGCTGCTACCCCGGCACTGGGGCGCCGAACGGTCCCTGGCCCGGTTGATGAACGCCCGCCGCATGCGCGCGATGACGCACGGCTGATCCAGCGTTCCGGGACCTGCAGAGGGGAGAGTACGAGCTGCGTAAGGCCACCGTTCAGGCCGGTCACCACCCGATGACCTCGCGCCATGCCCTACCCCTGGCATGCCGGCCTGCCGGGCCGGTCCCGGACGGACACAACGACGGGGCGGCGTGCCGATGGCACACCGTCCCTGGAGCGGCCCACGGTCAGGTGCGGGTGGCCGCGTCAGGGGCGGTGGTGGTGACGGCCCCAGTACTCGGTGTCGACGGTCCGGCCGCGGTCGTCACGCAGGGTGGCGGTGTCGGAGGGGTTCTCCCAGAGTAGGTGCGGCGGTCCTGGAAGAAGTCGCTGCGGGTGTCGCGGCCAACGCCGGTGTGGATGCGCACGCTGGCGCGGCCCTGGAGTCGGACGTCGTCGAAGCGGTAGCGGTTGCCGTCGCGGTCGCGGTCGCGCAGGGTTCAGCCGCCCGGGTTCACCGCGCGCCGGGTGTTGTTGGTGATCTCGACCCAATCGGCGTTCAGTGACCGGTTGGAGCCGTTGTCGCGGCCGGGGCTGTCGGCCTGGACGCGGCTGATCTCGACCCGAGGCTGACGGTGACGGTCACGATCACCGTCGTGGGCGGAGGCCGGCGGGGCGACGGCCGAGACGAGGACGCCGGCGGTCAGGACGGTCGCGGCGACGTGGCGGGCGGTCGACGAAGCAGATGACGTCCCCTCAAGAACACTGCCCCACCAGCAGATACAGGCGGTGGCGGCAGTTGCTGTCCCCGGCCGGGAGCGGTGAGCACGTCACCGTGCATGACACACCGAAGAAGCGTGCCGCGAAGAAGACGGCGGTCCGGCCGCGGAAGCGAGCCTAACGATCATGGGAATAGAAGGAATGAGCAGCGCGCCGATCGTTGTGCATCCGCCGTCGACCGGTGGCGGCCGCCGGTCACACCGCACCGCCACGGCCGGGACGAGATCCTCGGCCTCGCCCACTCCGACCACAACTTCGTCGTCTTCCTGGAAGCCGCCGGTGTCCTGGATGCGGCGCAGGTGCTGGACGATCCACGATGGGTGGAATGGCGCGGCGGTCGTGCGCATCAATGGGACGCAGCCTGACAGTCTCTGTATGCGGCGTCGGTTGGGCGACGATGCCGAGTTCGGTGTGGCAGTACATGACGCAGGCGCGCAAGCCGTCGGTGATCACGCGGACTTCCTGGGCGGTGATGATCTGGCGGGTGCCGAGGCTGATGTTGCAGGGCCGCCATGGACGTACATCGGGGTCCTGTCCTTGCCGCTGTGCTCGAGCACCCAGTCCGGCGGCGGGTGGCGGGCCGGGAGGTGGCTCGGCGTTTGCTCTGCTTCTTTGACCCACCGGTCGGTGGTGGCGGGCTACTGGGGCCTGGACACGGCGTAGAAGCCGCACGAGTTGATCAGTCCGCGGTCTCGAGGCGGGCGGGGTGGTAGGCCACGGACGAGGTGGAATACAGAACGAGGAGCCGCCGGACCTGGCGAATATTCGGCCCCGCGCCGGTTTCCGAGATCCGCTCCCGGATGTAGCCGGGGGCACTTTTCTGCCGGACGCTGTGGTGATCCGTCATGGTGCCGTCGCCTCTCTGTGGTGGCGGTTGTAGTCGCGGGCGAGCTGGTGCAGTTCCACGTGGGCAGCCGGTGACCGGCGCACTGTGGCCGATCAGAACAGATAGCAGACCAGGTGGGCGGAGACGCAATATGAGGCTCACCTTGTCCCGCGTTCAACGAGGCCACACGGATGGACCACCTCGGCGTCGAAGTCGACTCCTCCGAGGCGTCCGAGGCCGCCACCCTCCGGCTTGGCGCTACCGGCTGCGAAACCGACGTGGAGCAGGTCGGCACCGGCTGCTACGTCCTCCAGGAAGGCCCTGGGGCCACGGGCCCGGCCAGGACCCTTGGCAGGTCTACGCCGGCAGAGCCGATGCCGACCAGCATGACCAAGCAGATATCCCCATGAGCCTGCACGCCTGACCAAGGTCCATGTACGAGGCGCGGGACCAGAAGGACCTCGGCGGCCCGCTGGCAGGGTCTTCCTGCCTCGGACGCGCCGATTCCATCGAGGCGGAAGCATCGCGGCTTGCTGCGGCACGTGAGCGGTATCGGCCTGGGTCAGCGCGTGGCGTCGACCCTCCGGTCGCCCCATCCGGTATGTGACCGATCATTGACTTGCTACTCGTGAGGCGGGTGCGCTCCTTCGGCGGGAAAAGGTCGGCTTCTCGGTGGAACATGGATAAGGGGAAACACGTAAGGGGTTCTCCATGGCTCACGCTTCCACCGTCGCGGTTCTCGGAGCAGGCGCACTGGGCGGCGCGATGGCAACGCGGCTCGGAGATACCGGCCACGAGGTGAGGCTGTGGAACCGTACGGAGGAACGGGCCCGCGCGGTGGCGGACGGCGCTGCCGGCGTCACAGCAGTGAGCGCGGTAGGCGATACGGTCTCCGGAGCGTCAGTCGTCATCACTGTGCTCCGTGACGGCAATGCTGTCGCGGAGGTCATGTCGGACGCCATCGACCGGCTCGACAGAGATGCCGTGTGGGTGCAGGCGAGTACGGTAGGGCCGCGGAGCGCCGGCGCCCTTGCCGATCTGGCGAGTGATCACGGTGTTGCCTACCTCGATGCACCGGTTTCGGGAAGTACCGTGCCCGCTCTGCAGGGCAAACTTGTATGGCTGGCCGCCGGAACCGAAGACGCCCTCACGCGGGCGCGTCCTGTGCTCGACGATCTTGGCTCGTCCGTGCTGCATGTCGGGACAGGGACCGAGGGAAGCGCCGTCAAGTTGGCGGTCAACGCCTGGATGGCTGCCTCGACAGTCGCGATGAGCGACGTCCTTGCGGTGTGCGACGCTCTCGGCGTCGACCACGCGACCTTCGTCCGGGTGCTGGAGGCGGGCCCGCTCGCGATGCCGTACGAGTTGCAGAAGGTGGGCCTCATGGACAGCGCCTCGTACGCGCCGGGATTCGCGGTGCAACTCGCCCTGAAGGACATCGACCTAGCCGCGGCGGTTACCACCCCCAGCCCGCTGCTCCAAGTTGTCCGGGACCGCCTGGTAGCAACCGCCGAGGCCGGACACGACAGCGAAGACCTCGCCGCCGTCGACTACCTGCGGAAGCCACCGCCGTAGGTCGCCTGCGGGCCCTCGCACGCAGAGGACCGTTGGGAGGCACCGCATGCGCAAACTGCTGCAGCTCCCGGCCTGGCACTGCTCCTTTTCGTCGCCGCCGCTGTGTCCAACAATCGGCTCTCGGCTACCGACGCCGGACGAGCGCGGCCACCCACGTCGTGACGGGCGAACGGAAGCAAGCCCCGTGATCAATATCGAGGACCATGGCGTCGATCGAGGCCAAGTGGGTGCAGGCATCGGCCCGATCGCCGTTATCGATCCGCCAATTGGCCTTTCGACGTATCTGCTGGTCACCATGCAGGCACAGCCAGAGAACGCCGCGACTGGTGGCGTAAATCGGAAGATGTTCAATCTGGCCTGAGGAGGTAGCCATGCGCACCACTACGCTGGGCAGGTCCGGCCTGAAGGTGTCCCGCATCGCGTTCGGGACCTGGCAGCTGGGCGGGGACTGGGGAGGCTTCGCCGAGGAGGAGGCCAAGGCCGCCATCCGCCGGGCGCGTGAGCAAGGAGTCAACTTCTTCGATACCGCGCAGGCATACGGTTTCGGCGCGTCAGAACGGCTGCTGGGCGACGCCCTTCGGACCGAGCTCGGCAGGAATCGCGACGAGCTGGTGATCGCTACCAAGGGCGGGTTGCGCGAGACGGACAACGGTGTCGCTCGCGATGCCAGTCCCGAGTCACTGCGCAGGGGCGTTGACGCCAGCCTGGCGGCGCTCGGCATCGACTACATCGACCTCTATCAGGTCCACTGGCCAGACCCTAAAGTGTCAGTTGCCGAGACCGCCGGTGCGCTACGGGAGCTGGTCGATGCGGGCAGGATCCGGCATGTAGGCGTGTCCAACTACAACACCGAGCAGATGGCTGAGTTCGCCGAGACCTTGCCGGTGGAGACGGTCCAGCCTCCGTACCACCTGTTCCGCCGCGACATCGAGCAGACGATCCTGCCCTACGCCCGCCGGTACAACATCGGCGTGCTGGTCTACGGTCCGCTGGCCCACGGCCTGCTGACCGGAACCTTCGACGAGAACACAGACTTCCCCTCCGACGACTGGCGCGGCAAGAGCAGTGTGTTCCAGGGTGAGACGTATCGCAGGAACCTTGCCGTCGTGCGACAACTGCAACAGTTCGCGTCCGCCCGAGGCATGACGGTCAGCCAACTGGCCATCGCGTGGACGCTGGCTCATCCGGCAGTTCACGTGGCGATCGTCGGCACTCGGCGGGCCGAGCACGTCGACGAGAGCCTCGCAGCAGCGGACATCTCGCTGACTGAGGAGGACCGCGCGGACATCGACAAGATCATGGCTGCGGGCACGCCGGTCGCCGGCCCGTCCCCGGAGGGGATGTGATGGCCGAGCGCGCTGCATGCAGCACGTGTACTGGGCGCGGGCCGATACGGGCAACTCATCGTGACCGCCGTTACCGATCCTGGCGGCCACCGCGCGTCCGCTGTTTCAGCGGATGGCCCTCGTCGCGGAAGCCGTTGCGTGAACCAGAAGCTCACCGGCGCCCGGGACCCGGCTGAACACTCATGCATGTCGGTGCCTTGGGGGGAACTTGCCCAGGGCTAAACCGCGTACCCCTGTGGCGCGCCCGGGCGAGGGCTGCGACACGGCTGCGAGGAGCAGCCGGGAGAAGGGTGCCGAATGTATGGCCTCGAAGTCACCGTGGTGATCCTCGCGGCTGTGGTGGCCATCACGTGGCTGGCTCGCCGCTTGGGTTGGAACGAGCCGGTCATGCTGGTGGCGGGCGGCTGCCTGCTCGGTCTCATCCCCGACTTCCGCACGCTGGTCCTGCCTCCCGAGGTCGTTCTGCTGCTGTTTCTGCCTCCTCTCCTCTACTGGGAATCGCTGACTACTTCGCTCCGCGAGATCCGGACGAACGTGCGCGGCATCATGCTCCTTGGCACCGGACTGGTGCTGGCCACGGCCGCTGCCGTGGCTGCGGTGGGACACGAAGTGGGTCTGTCCTGGCCGCTCGCCTTTGACCCGCTGATAGTTCCCGGTGAAGCCGTACTCCAGCCAACGTTGCGGGTTTAACTGATCGTTTCAGAATGCCGTCCTGCGGAGACGCTGGCGGCCCGGGGACAATCCCTTCAGCCACGGGCTCAGGGGGGATGACGCCGTATGGAACGGGTTGGGGTCGCGCGAGACCTCATGCTCAGTTCGCAGCTACAGAAGTGTGACAGCATTGGGCCGTGACTGAATACCGTCTTGTTGCGGCCCTTGGAAGCTCATTCGCGGCCGGACCCGGAATTGAGCCCGTCGCCGAAGCTGCTGCGATGCGCTCGGAGAAGAACTACGCCCACCAACTCGCCCATCGTCTTGGCGCGCGACTGGTCGATCTCACGGTCTCGGGCGCCACAACCGCCAACGTGATCGACATTCCCCAGCAAATGGCCGACGGCCGCTCCTACCCACCGCAACTCGACGGCGTTCCCTCGGATGCGGACGCCGTTACGATCACCGCAGGCGGCAATGACCTCCAGTTCGCTGGCGCGATGCTCTATGCGGCATGGCGTCACGCCGAACCGGACTCACCTCTCGTGCCGATGCTTGGTCAGATGTTTCCGAGCGGGATACAAGTACCCACGGATGACGCGATCGAACAGGCGACAGCTGGTCTCGCCCGGGTGATTGAGAAGGCGCGCAGGGTGGCACCCGCTGCGCGAGTCGTGCTGGTGGACTATCTGACGGTGCTCGATGATGACTCGCTTTCATGGACGCCTTTCACGGAAGAAGAGGTCGCGACCTTCCTCGTCATCCAGGACGCGATCGGCAAGGTCTTCCGTGACGCCGCAGAGCAGACAGCCACTGATCTCGTTCTCGCGTCTCAACTCAGCCTTGACCATGCACTCGGCTCGGCGGACCCGTGGGTGCAGCCGTTCATCCAGGACATGATGCGCACGGCCGGGTCGTTCCATCCCAACGAAGCTGGAATGACCGCGATCGCCGTGGAGCTGGAACGACTTCTCGTCCCGTAAGTCCTTCACGAGAGGATCTCGGCCCAGCCTGGATACCGGTCGGAAAGGGACTTCGCATGAGCGATGAACGCAGTCCCGCGGCCAGCAGAGCGGCGTGCAGTCGTGGCCAGACGCCAGCCTCGGTCCAGCCCCGCAGCCGGCGCCAGGCCGTTACCCCGGAGCAGCCCACGGCCTCTGCGGGGACATCGCGCCACGCGACACCGGTTCGCAACACGTACATGACGCCGGCGAGTGCCGCCCGGTCGGGAACCCGCGGCCGCCCCGGGTAGCGGCGGCGCTCAGGGGCGGGCGGCAGAAGCAGGGCCACTCGCTCCCACATGTCGTCAGGAACAAGATCAGCTCGCACTCCGGACACCCTCGCGACCAAGATCGCCGAACACAAGATCCGACCTCATTCTGAAACGATCAGTAAGACCACTGCCAGCTCCCTCCGCCGCCCGTATTCGGCCAAGCAGCAGAGTTCCGAGCAGCAGGTCTCACCACATCAGTAACTTCCCTTTTCATCCGTACGAGGCTGGAAACGTTCACGTGTACGCCGACAACGGGACCTAATGTTCCATCTGCGCGACGAGGTCGATCCTTTCCTCCGAAGCAACAGAAGCGACCTGCTTGTCCTGCCCCTCCGATTCGTAGCTGTCCGGGCTCAGCGACCCATTCATCGAGCGCACACGGGAGGATTCGGCGGGCACGACATCATTGTGCGCACCAGTGCGCAGTGAAATAGACTGCACACTGGTGCGCAACGGAGAGTTGCACTGTGCTTCGAAGCCCAGGAGAAGAAGGCAATGTCCGCATCGACCCCGCCGACCTCGGCCCTCCTCCGCCCGTTCACCGTCTCGATCCAGGATTCGGAGATCGACGACGTGAAGCAGCGACTGGCCAGAACTCGATGGCCGGATCCGGAAACGGTGGGCGACTGGTCGCAAGGGGTTCGCGTAGAGAACGCCAGATCCCTGGTCGACTACTGGGAGCGCGGCTACGATTGGCGACGTTTCGAGTCCGACCTCAATCGCTTCCCACAATTCCTGACCGAGATTGACGGGCTGGACATCCACTTCATCCACTTCAGGTCCAAGAATCCCAACTCGATGCCGCTGATACTCACGCACGGATGGCCGGGCTCGATCGTCGAGTTCCTGAAGCTGATCGGCCCGCTGACCGATCCGGTTTCCTTCGAAGGAGACGCCGCCGATTCATTCGACGTCGTCGTCCCGTCGCTCCCCGGGTTCGGGTTCTCCCAGAAGCCTGCGGAGACCGGGTGGACTGTATCGCGCATCGCAAGCGCGTGGGTGGAGCTGATGAAGCGTCTCGGCTACACGAGATGGGCCGCGCAAGGCGGCGATTGGGGTGCCGTCGTCACCACCGCCCTCGGGGCCATGCAACCTGAGGGGCTTCTCGGAATTCATCTGAACACCCAGTACGCCTTTCCCGCTCAGATACCCGAGACCTTGTCGCCCGAACAGCGCTACGCCGTGGAGACCCTCGCCCTCTACGCCGGCGATCTCGGGGGGGCGAACCACCTTCAGGGCACGAAGCCGGAGACGGTCGGATTCGCCCTCGCGGATTCTCCCGCTGGCCAGGCGGCCTGGATCTACGAGAAGTTCCAGTCCAAGACCGACAATCACGGGCTCGCCGAGGATGCTCTCAGCGTCGACGACATGCTCGACGCGATATCTCTCTACTGGTTCACCAACAGCGCAGCGTCGTCCGGCCGAATTTACTGGGAGAACAAGTCGCTCACTTTCGCCGGCCCGAAGGTGGCGCTTCCGGTCGCGGTGACCGTCTTCCCGAGGGACATCCCACGCGTGCCACGTAGCTGGATCGAAGACACCTACAGCAATCTGATCCACTACGGCGAGGCCGACAAGGGCGGGCACTTCGCGGCCTTGGAACAGCCCGAAATCCTGGTCAGCGAAATCCGCACCGGCCTGCGCACCCTTCGTTCCTGACGGCAACGCGCGAGCCGGGCCGTGCCCGCCTCGCCCTGGCGACCGGCGGGCGCAGAACGTCTTCTTTCTCCCACTTGCCCCGCGCCGCGACGAGGAGCTTCTCGACCCGGGTCAGGCCCGGGGGTCCGATCTCCAGCTCCGGCAACACGGTGCCGCGGCGTCGGGGTGCGGGCCCTACCCGCTGGTCGGCAGGTACGGCCCGAACGGGGTGCTGTGGCTGACCACCCGGGGCCTCGTGACGCGGCTGGCAGAATCGACCCGAACTGCCGATATCTTCCCGAGGACCGGTTGGGAGAGGCCACGGGCATCGATCCGGCCACCCTGGCCGCCCTGGTGCACAGGATGGAGCAGCGGGGCTTCCGGCCCGCGAGGTCGACCCCGAGAACCGCCGACGCAAACTGCTCACGCTCACCGCGGAGGGGGCGCCACGGCGACCCCCATCCGCCCGCCCGGGGGTGCCGGTCGTTTGAGGCCGAAAACGGCAACATCCCTTGGGGCCGGTCTTGTACGCAGCGCTTCGGCTGCGTACAAGACCGGCCCCAAGGGCTTTCGTGACGGGTTCAGGGACGCTGGCCGAACTCGCCGTAGAGGTCGGCGAGGAACGTCGACAGGTGGGTGAACTCGCTCTGGAGATGGATGAACAGCTCGTAGGCCATGGCGAGGCCGGCGCCCCCCGCCTCGTCGTCGGGGGCCGCTTCGGCCCCCCGGTCGAAGATGAATCGGCTGCGGAGCTCGAAGCCGTCCCCGGTCTCGCGGGCCAGGTGGATCATGACACCGCCCTCGATGGCCGAGCACGCGTAGCCGCTGTATCCGACCGCCTCGAAACGGTCGGCGTCAAAACCCAGTTCGTGCGGCTCGACGAAGTGCGCGACCAGCTCCATGCGCTGCGAGCCGATGTACTCGACGATGTCGTGGGGTGTTGCCGACGATGCGCTCGAAGTCGCCGAGGCCGGGCTTGGTGAGCACGTCCTGGTTCCGGGGGATGGTCTGCACGTGGCAGTAGGGGTGCCACAGGGAGTAGCGCTCGCGCTCGACGGAGTGCCACCACATCCACCAGGTGAACATTTCCGTGGTACAGCGCGGGAAGCGGTTGAGGCCAGCGGTGTAGGGGTGACCGGTCTGGGTGAGGCCGAACCCCAGCTCCTCCCGGAGGTAGCCGGGGTCGAGGAGTTTGTTGAGGTCCTCCGGCCGGGAGGTCAGCGTGTCCTCCGGAGCCAATGCCTGCTTCAGGTGCGGCAGGACCTCCTCGCGGAGCCGCATGTCGCCGGAGAAGTACTTCGCGTAGGGCTTGTCCTTGACCCGTTCGGCGTTGGACCGGAACAGTTGCTGCGTCACGATCGGGTAGTACGTGACCGGGCACTGCGGCGTCGATGTGGCCAGGTTCGTCACCTTTTATGAACGAGGGTTTCCGTACGACGCAGGTGGTGCTCTTCACAGTTTTGTCGATGGGCATCACCCGCGCACTTCGAACCCTCGTACCATCACCGAGACCTTCACCCGGGCCTGCGACGCGATTCTGGCCCACCCCGGCCGGTCTCCGCAGGTCAGCTGGATCCAGATCTCCCTGGCCCTGCGGGCGGTGCAGGCGCAGCGTGTGGAGATGCGCACGGTGTCGCCTGGCCGCGCGTAGGTGAGCAGTTCGCGGAACTTCGGGCGCTGGAGGGGGTGGAGGCGGGTGGAGGTGCCAGGGTCCTCCTCGAAGACGACCGGGTCCTCGACCCCGGCCTCGTCGAGGACGAGGTTCTGTCGGGCGGTGGACTGCTGGTCGGTCGAGACCCGCTCGTAGACCAGGTTCGCCACCAAGGGGTCCCTTCCGTACGGAGGAGTGGACCCTATCCGTCGTAAAACCCTGTCAGCAGTCGCGATCGGATCTGATTGGATTCAGCCGAGGCGAACCCCCGGACTGCACGGGTTCATTGGATGCGTCGGCAATCTGTCGACACGATCGTTTGCCGACTCCGGCCGGCATTACGGAGGCTGGAGGAGTTACGCCTGGACAGCGGCTTCAGTCAACCGGCTTAAGAGGATGTCTCACGTGGTGCTTCAGCTACTCAACGATCCTCGTGAGAAATGTGTGAAACTCGGCGGCGTGGTTTCGCATCTCCTCGCCGGCCGCGTGCACGGTGGTGGTCTCGAAGTGCCACTCCTCTCACGGAGGTCGATCGTGGATACCCCACAACGTAGCCGCCCGTGTGGTGTTCCGCCGAGATCGTCAGGTCGCGTTCCAGAGAGCGGCAGGCGCGAGCTCCTTCCCAGCCACGGAAGTCCTCGACCAACGAGGAGAGGAAAGCGTCAAGGCCGTCGCCGTCCCACGTCCGCACCAAGGTCTCGATGCTCACCCATTGCCCGCGAGCTTTCACGACGAAGTCGAGTGTGGGGTCGTCCCCGAACGGTCTTGCCAGCTCGGAGAAGAGGTAGAAGCCGTGGGACTCGGTGCCCAACTGCTATTCCCACACTGCCCCGCTGGACCGTGAGCCCTCTTGGGGATGATCGTCCCTATGGCAGTGGATCTTGCGCGCGACCTGGTCCCCGATGAGCTGTGGACGCCAACCGCACCGCTGATACCGCCGTTCCGGCCCAGACAGCAGGGCGTCGGGACAGTGCCGGTAGCGGACCGGAGGGTGTTCACGGCGGTGGTGTACGTGCTTACCACCGGTTGCGCTTGGCGGTACCTGCCTCCGACGTTCGGCACCTCGCCCGCCACCGCGCATCGTCGATTCGCGGCGTGGACCAAAGCCGGTCTATGGCGTCGTCTACACCGGGCGGTGCTCGACGAGCTCGGCGCCAGAGCGAGCTGGACTGGACTTCCGCCATTGTCGATGCCGCGTCGGTGCGGGCGAAAGGGGGGCGCTGACCGGGCCGAATCCGGTCGATCGGGGCAAGAAGGGCAGCAAGGTGCACGTGCTGTCCGAGGCCCAGGGGTTGCCGCTGGCCGTCGCGGTGTCGGGGGCGAACCTGCAGGACAGTCAGGCGTTCAAGCCGCTGGTCCTGGGCATACCCGCCGTCCGCTCCCGGCGCGGACCAGCGCAGACGGCACGTGAAGGTCCGCGCGGACAAGGCGTACTACTCCGCTGAACACCTCCGCTGGCTCCGCAGACGGAACTTCATCTCACGGAGTGCCCGGCCCGGCATCGAGTCCAGCGAATGCCTCGGCCGCCACCGCTGGAAGATCGAGAGATCGATCGCCTGGCTCTTCGGCTACCGCCGCCTCACCGTCCGGTACGAACGAAAAGGCAGCCACTTCCTCGGCCTCGCCGCAACCCTGACCTGCTACAAGAGACTCGCAAAACTCACCACACGAGACATCCTCTAAGGGCAACCGGGCGGTCGCCAAGAGGTTCGACAAACTCGCGGTCTGCTTCGGTGCGAGCTGATGGCCTCGTGTGAAGGGCTTGGGAGCGCGCCGCCCCTGTCGGACCCGCGCTGCACACGCGGCTGGTGGCGGGGCTCCAGGTTGCCCGGTTCGAGTCGGGCAACAGGTTCGGCGCAGGGCCCGGTCGCATTCGGTCAGAGCACTCTTACGGCGCCGGCCGTCCGATCGAATTCCTCCTGACCGAGTGCACGATGAGGCAGGGGGGTGGGGACCTGACGGCTCGTGCGGAGGCCGTCGAGAATCAGGGTGAGGTAGCGCTCCCAGAGGCCGGGCGAGCCGGCCTGGCTGAACTGCGTCGCAGTCCCGAGCATCATCTGGATGAGCGGGAAGTCGGTCACCTCGATGTCGTCGCGGAGTGCGCCATGCCGCTGGGCGCGCTCGATGACGGCAGCGATCGCAGGCGAGAGCCGTTCACGGGCAGCGGCGACCCGGTCCTTGCCGTGTGTACCGACCAGGAGCACTTCTCTCAGTCCGCGGTCGTCGGCGAAGTCCTGGCTGGCCGTGGTGAAGAAGTGGACGAGCCCGTCCCAGGGGTCTTGGTGAGTGAGGGCCTCTTCCGCGATGTCGGTGATGCGCTGGATCTCTGTGTCGAAGATCGCTTCGACCAGTTCCTCGCGGTTGGCGAAGCGCCGGTAGACCGTGCCCACGCCGACGCCCGCGTGGTGGGCGATGTCGTCCAGGGTGACGTCGAGCCCTCGCTGGGCGAACACGTGCTGAGCTGCGGCGATGATCCGCTGACGATTGCGTTCCGCATCGGCGCGCAGCGGGCGGGCCGACGCTTCATCGGCGGGTGGGGCGGGGGCGGTTTCACGGCTCATGCATCCACTATAGCAGTTATATGGAGACGACTTCTCCACTTAGGTGCTACGATGGAGACCCAAGCGGAGATTGGTTCTCCGTTTACTGTCGCCTTAGGTGGAGATTGTTGTGACTGCCGCTATCGATGAAGCACTCCCGCCGCAGGCCGGTCAGTCAGCCGGGGCACCGTCGCCAACCCACAAAGACCGCCCCTCACACGGAGGAGAGACCCTGATGAACAAGCCTCGCGCCCTGATCGTGGGCATGGGTATCGGAGGACTGGCCACGGCCATGCGGCTGCACGAGATCGGCTGGGAGCCCGTGGTCGTCGAACGCGCACCCGGACGCCGTGCCGCCGGATATTTCATCGGCTTGTTCGAGACCGGCCGCGCGACCGCTGAGCGGATGGGCGTTCTCGACGCCATCGGCAACCGGACCGACCCCGCCAGCGTGACCTATGACATCGACCGCGGGGGCCGCCGCCGGCCCAGCATGGGCTACGGCGACCTCCCCGGCGAACCCCGCCTCCTCCTCCGCGGGGACATCGAAGCCGCCCTCTACGACCAGGTCGCATCCAAGACCGAGATCCGGTACAACACCACCCCCGTCGCCATCGACGAGCACCCCGACGGCGTGGACGTCACCCTGGCCACCACCACCGGCGAGAACACCACCGAGACCACCGAACGTTTCGGCCTTGTCGTCGGCGCCGACGGGCTGCGCTCCACCGTCCGCCGCCTGGCCTTCGGACCGGACTCCGATTACCTGCAGCCCTTCCACCACATCATCGGCGCCACCATCCTCAAGGAACCTGTGCCCGGCTTCCGCCCCAACGACGGCATGATCCTGGCCGAGCCCGGCCGTTCCGTCTGGGTTTTCCCCTTCACCGACCACCAGCCCGGCGTGCTCTTCAACTACCGCACCGACGACGAGGATGCCCAGTTCCGCCGCCCGCCCGTCGAGTCTCTGCGCCACGCCTTCGGACCCGAGCCCACCGGGTCCGTGCTGGAGAACCTGCTGACGCAGTTCGAGCGGGCCGACGACGTTCTCTTCGACTCCACCCACCAGGTGGTGATGCCGGCCTGGTACACCGACCGCGTCGTCCTCCTCGGCGACTCCGCCTGGTGCCTGACCCTCTACTCCGGCATGGGCGCTTCCAGCGCTCTGGCCGGCGCCGACTTCCTCGGGACCACCCTGCAACGCAACCCGGACAACATCACCAGGGCCCTACGCGAATACGACCAGAGGCTGCGGCCCTTCATCGCCACCCAGCAACACCTCGGCCGCACAGACGGCCTGCCGATGTTCGTTCCCCAGACCCGCCGGGACATCACGGTTCGCGCCCTCACACAGAAGCTGACCAGCAACCAAGTCGGCAAGCGCGTGATGAAGACCGTCATCGCGGGCCAGTTCAAGAGCAAGTCCGTCGACATTTCCGCACCCTGACCACCACCGCCGGCGCCTACTCCTGGTCACCGCCATCGTCGTCCTCGTCCAGCTCCGGCGCGTCCGGGTCGTGCATCGGACGCAGGGCTCCGGCGGCCGGGACGCTTGCGGTGAAGCTGTAGCGTCCGATCAGGTTCAGATCGCGGTGCATGAGCGGGGAGAGCCGGGCGGTGTCCTCACCTCACCGCTCGTGGCCCTCGGAATGGAGCTGTGCAACGGCGGCGTCGATGTACTTCGTGGTCCAGAGCACGATGGCGTTGAGGACCAGGCCGAGCGCCCCGAGCTGGTCCTCCATCCCGTCCCGGTACGCCTGGTGGATGGTGCCGCGCTTGCCGTGACACACATCCGGGCCAGCTTGTGCCGCGACTCCTGCACGGTAAGCTGGCGGTTCATCTGCTGGCGGTAGATGTCGTCGACCGGGTCGCCTCGCAGCAGGTGCTCGGTCTTGGCGATCCGCCCATACTCCGCGAACGCCGCCCCCAACGGGGTCGGGTGTCCCTCGAACATGCGCAGCAGGTCGTAGGCGCGGACCTGGTTGGTGACCAGGGAACCGGCGACCTTCAGCATGTCCGGCCAGCGCGTGATCGCCTTGTTCAGATTCACGCGGTTGCGGGCCAGGCTCTCCATCGCGCCGTACGTGCCCGTCTCGACGCCGGGCATGGTGGCCCGCCAGAACCGCTGATCGCCCAGATCGCGAAGCCGCGGGCTGAAGTTGTAGCCGAGGATCTTGAACAGTCCGAACACCATGTCGGAATACGAGGCGTTATCGGTCGCCACCATCTCCGGCTTGACCCCGCCGTCCAGGTTCAGCAGCGCGTCCAGGATGTGCAGGGAGTCGCGTGGGGTGCCCGGGACGACCATCTGCCCGATGCCCGCGACCTGGTCTTTGACGGCGTTGAGCCAGTTGATGCCCAGCTCTGCCATTTACCGACCGTTTGAGAATGAGGTTCGGAGTCGTCTCAAGCAGATGCTGTTGCAGGCGAGGTATAGGTCGGCGCGCAACTCCCAGCGGATCCGAAGTCGCTTGGACTGGCGGAGCCAGGCGACGGTCCCTCGACGACCCAGCGAGCCTTGCCCAGAGCGATCTTCGGTGTGATGCCGCGGGCCCGCAGGAGGCGCCGATGCTTGTTAGTCGTAGCCGCGTCGGCGAACAGCTTCGGGGCCGGTGGCAAGGTTACCCACGTAACCCGTGGACCGGTGCCGCGGGGGATGCTGCCGTAGAGGTAGGCACTGTGCAGCCGCACACTGTCGAACGTCTCAGCGATCCGCGTCCGGGCTGCCTCCACGACAGGTGTGGAGACTGGCGGCACCCGGTCCAGTGCGCCTTCGCGTGCAATCGTTCCGTCGTCCGCCAGCCCTCGTTGGCTCATACCGCAACGCGAAGTATCTGCGCATCGACGCGAACGGAGAAAGCGCCGTCGGTACGCAGGACAACCGGTTACTCCAAGTCCCCCGAGATCGCACTACCCGTGAAAGACCCCCTCGCCGACGTGACGGCCCAGGTAGCAGTCGGCCGGACGAGCTGGAAAAGGAAGGAAACCAAGGCCCTCCCGGATGATCCGCCTCTCACCGACCGGCCCTGCCCACGACGCCGAGACCAGAGAACGCCTGCCCTCCGACCACTGACCACAACACCCAGGCCAACACGACCGGTGGCCCGCACAGACCTCAGGAGTGCGGACCACCAGACGTTCCCTCAGGGGCGTGTCCGGCCCGGACCTCGCTCACCTGGCGACCACAGAAGACCGTTCGCCGGCGCGGACGGTCATGCCGGTCCATCGCCGTCGCCACAGGCATCGCTCCGGCAGCGGCCCAGGGCGAGAATCCGCGCGCATTGGTCGGTTAGCGCACCGAGGTTCGCGGAAAGATCGACGGGCGGGTGCCGGGGCTGGCTACGGTCCGATCGTGCCGGGACGGGCTTCCGGTGAGGTTCGGCGGGCTCCTCGGCCCTGCTGACTGTGTTGGCAGGATCCAGCCAAGCTTGGCTGCGGCCTTCTGAAGCTCTGGTATCCGCTGCTTAACTCTTCCGCGTGGCACCTTGTTCCGCCGGAACAAACCGAGGGGGACTAGGTTGAGGAAGAAAGTTGCCGCCGTGGGTACGGCCGTTGTACTGGGGTGGGGACTGCATACCCCGCCAGCAAACGCCGCGCCGGCCTACTACCATCTGCAGAACAAGGCCACGCACAATTGCCTGGACTATCGGGCCGACTACGGGCCCCTGCCCTACGCGACGGGGTGCAACGAGGGTGGGTACCAGACCTGGCTGATGAACGACACCATCGGCCAGCTCTCCGCAATGCGGCAAAACGCGGGTAGCAGGCTGTGTTTGGTCGCCCGCGGCGGTCAGGCAACGATGAAGCCATGCTCGTCCAGCGACCCGGCAGCCTTGTGGAATGCGTACTACACCAGCACAGGCTTCCAGCTGATCAACGACGTGACAAAGACTTGCCTCGGCGAGCAGCCGGAGGACAGCAACGGCATCCGCCACGTCAATCTCACCAGGTGCACCGGCGGTCCTTCCCAGAAGTGGACGCTCTACCGGTGACCCGGTAGGCGACGGTGCGACCCTCGCCGCAGCTGAGTCGGCCTCGGGGAACATCGGTACAGCGGCTATCGGCGTGAACAAGCATGGTTGGTTAGCACAGTGATCCACTTCGCCGCTGGGATTCGGTAAATGCCTCCGGGCCCGCCGTTCCTGCTGTGTGCCTCGGGCTCCTCGCCCGCTACCAGCCGCTCGACGGCGGCCAAGGCATCCCGGCGGTCCCGGCCCAGCGCAAGGCCCGCCGCGAATACCAGAACCGGGTCAGCATCCTCGCGCCGACCGGACCATGATCCCTCTCAGCGCCAGCGGTCGCGATACGGAGACCGATGGCCCGGCCGCCGTCTTCGGACGGTGACCGGGACCGCTCCTGCCAGGAGGCCCCGCTGCCAGGCCGGCCCCCCGGGGCCTCCCGGCAGGAGCTGAAGCATTCGGCGGGCGCCCCAAGGCCCAGCTGCCGGCAGAGCAGCGGGCGGTCACGCGACTTTTCCGGGCCGTCGTCGCCGAGGTCCAGCAGGAACTGGGCGAGCAAGTCGCGACAGCGGCCGAGCAGTACGAGGACCTCTGGGAGCAACTCCGGGCCGGCTGCCAAGCCTTCCTGGCAGCGGGCACCGACCCGGCGGTTCGTAAAATCCTGCTCCTCGACGCGCCGACCGTGCTCAGCTGGGGCGAGTGGCGGGCCCTGGACGAGGACTCCTCCGGCCGGCACCTCATAGATGTCCTGGTGGCGCTCGCCGCAGCCGGGATCATCGCCGACCAGCCGGTGGAGCCCCTGCCCCAACTGCTATCGGGCGCGATGAACGAGGCCGCACACTGGATCGCACGAGGCGGGGACCCACACGCCGCCGAGCAGGCACTCGAACGACGGCTGACAGGACTGCGCACCCTGAGGTATGCGGAGGCGCCTTGCCATCAGGCAGGAGCGAAGGGAACTCAAACCGGCGCCGTCGCCGAGACGGTCCAGGGCGTCCCGTGCCTGCTGGACAGAGACTCGCCGTGCACTCGTAGCGCGCCGCGCCGCAGAGCAGTCGGATTGCGCATGACCCACGTCTTTCCGCGCATCGTCGGCCCATCGACCCACGAAGACGAAGGAAGAAGAGCTGCGGCGACCCGCTGCACAAGCAGTTGACGCCCGGGCTGTTCAACCGTGCGGGGAGACAGATGGGAAGAAATCTCCTGGGCGCGGCCGCCAGCAGCCGTAAGGATCTCGTTCACTGTCTACCCGGTCTGCCGGGCGGGAAAGGGCCACCGACGTCGCCAGAGGGGTGCACGCCGACGCTCCTTGTGGCCCTCGTGAGCTCCTGAGGCGGGCAGCACGGAGCGCCCGCGGCCCAGGGCCGGCGGGCGCTTCGTGGGGAGTGATGGGGCGAGACCGGTTAGTGACCGTCTACCGTCCCGGACAGTTCGTTGGTGCCCCTGGGCAGCGTCACGGACGTCAGCTTCTCACCTGAGTCCAGGTCGAAGGCGTGCAGTTGGCGCTTGCCCGGTTCAGAAATGTACGCCGTGTGGTCGCGGACGAACAGGGTGGGCCTGGGCTGCTGCCAGTCCAGGGGCTCGGTCCAGTCGCCGACTGCTGCGATCTTCTTCTCCACCTTGCCGGTCTCTGGGGCGATGACGTGGAGGACACCGTTGGTGCCGAGCACGAGGGCTTCGCCGTGCGGGCCACGGGCGAGCGAGCGGAAGGAGTAGCTGGTGCCGAGGTCGACCAGCTTCATCTTCGCCGTGCGGGTGTCGATCAACGATATGCGGGTCGGCCGTTCCAGTTCCGCCTCGGGGTCGGTCTTGTAGTCGCCCAGGAGGATCGGGGAGACGTCGCTGCCTGCCTGGTTGCCGGTGCGGGCGTAGTCGTCGGGGGCGTCGACCTTGGTGAACTTGCCGTCCTTGTAGAGCAGGACGCCGTCCTCACAGCCGAGACCGACCACCTCGCCCTTGGCGGCCGCCTCGCCGTGGACACCTGGGCAGTTCTCGGCGCGTGCGATCTCCTTGTTGTTCTTGTCCAGGACGAGGGCGCCGGTGCGCTTCTCTTCGGTACCCAGGGTGCTGACGAGTTCGCCGTTGGTCAGTTCGATGGCGACGCCGTGGTGGGGCTCGGCGGAGGTGTAGCTTCGGACCTGCGGCTGTTTCCCGCCGGCCAGGCCCGCGGGATCGAAGACGTTCACCTCGCCCGTACCGTCGGTGAACAGGGCCGTCCTGCCGCCGTGCCGCACGACGTGGCCGGGCTTCGAGCCCTTGAACTCGGCGTCCGTGAAGGTCTGCCGGGCCGCGTCGAACATGCGGAAACCGCTGTCGGTGGAGATGACGAGGTGGTCCTCGTCGCCTGCTGGGTTGACCCGGTTGAAACCGGCCAGCTCGACGGTCTTCGCGAGCTTCAGGGTCTTGCCGTCGAGGACGTACAGTCCCCCGTCGTAGGAGGCGACGAGCGGGTTCTTGACCGCGGTGGCCTTGCTGCTCTTCGTCTGCTTGGTCTGCTCGGCGTCGGACGAGGCGTCGTCGCTGCCGCCGCAGGCGGTCAGCGCCATGGACGTCGTCAGGGCGAGGGCCGTGCCCGTGAGCATTCTGGCGCGTATCGACCTGTTCATTGTGTGTATGTCCTCTCCGGCCCTGAGGGCACGGGATTGGGTGGTGCAGCGGCCGGCGGTACGCCGGCCCCCGGGGATGGGAAGGGGGTCAGTCAGCGAGGCTCTCGGCTATGGCCGAGGTGTTGGCGCGCATCATTTCCAGGTAGGTGCCGGCGCCCTTGCTCTTCTGGGTCAGCGACTCGGAGTAGAGCGAGACGACGTCCACGTCACCGCCCATTTCCTGGCGCAGGACCTCGGCCAGCCGGGTGGTCTGGGAGGAGTCGGCGAAGACGGTGCGCACCTTGGCCTTCTCCATGGCCTGGGTGAGGGAGCGCAGGTCGGATGAGCTGGGTGAGGCGAGTGTCGTGCCGCTCGGGATGACCGCGCCGATCACCCGGAAGCCGAAGCGTTCGGCCAGGTATCCGAAGACGTGATGGTTGGTCACCAGGGCACGGCGGCCCTCGGGGATGGTCGCGAAGGACTTCTCCATCCAGGTGGTGAGGTCGGCGAGTTGTCCGTCGTAGTGTGCTGCGTTGTCCCGGACGGCCTTCTCGCGCACGCCGTCGACGTGCTCGACCACCTGATCCGCGATCAGTCCGGCCGCCTTGCGCACGCGGTCGGGGTCGGTCCAGAAGTGCGGGTCCGGCTCGCCGGCCTCGTCGTCGGGACCGCCCTCCTCGCCGACATGGAAGGCCAGGGGATCGGCCGCCTCGCCGGCCGCGAAGGTGGCCACTCCCGATGCGCGAGCCGCCTCCACGTGCCGCAGGACGTTCTCCTCCAGGCCCAGGCCGTTGTAGACGACCAGGTCCGCATTCTCCAGTTCGGCGGCCTGGACGGCCGACAGGCCGAAGGAGTGCGGGTCGGCGTTGGGCTTCATCAGGACGCTGACGTCCGCCTCGTCGCCGACGATCTCCCGGGTGATGTCACCGAGAATGTTGGTCGTCACCACGACCCGGGGCTGCTCGTCGCCGCCCCCGCAGCCGGTCGCCGTACCGGCGACGACGCAGAAGGTGACCAGGCTCAGCAGCAGGGCGCGCACCCGCGCGGCTCGCGCACGCGCGCTCATCGGCCTGTCTCCACCATCAGGGACGGCCGCATGTCGAGGTCGAAGGTACGCGCGACACGGAGGTTGTCGTTGTAGTCGATCTCGTACACGCGCTTGCCCGCGGGATCGTTGAGGTAGGCACGGCTCCGGTCGACTTCGATCACCGGTGTCGCGGCTCCGTCGGTGGCGGCCTTGGGCAGGTCCTGCAGCAGACGTGCGGTGACCGTGGTCTCCTTGCCGGTGGATATGTCATAGCCGTGCAGGGCTCTGTCGGTCTCCAGGACGACGAGCGGGGAGCCTTCACCGGCAGTGTTGGCGGCGACGACGGGGCCGGTCTCCACCCGCTTCCAGGCACGCTCGGTGACGTCCAGCACCCAGACGGCGTCCTGCCCCGCGGGTGCTGTGAGCATGGTGCTGTCCGGCCGGTGCCGGAAATCGGTGGCCCGCTCCGTCTTCGGCACGTCCTCGCCATACGGGATCTTCTCGGCGGTGAAGGTACCGCCGTCCTCGTGGACGAGCAGGGCGCCGTCGGCGCAGCCGAGGACGATTCCCCGCCGGGTGACCGCATCGCCCTTCGGGTCCTCGCATTCGGACTCCGGAGTGGCGACGCGTTTGCCGGACCGGTCGAGCACGACGACCTTCGCGGGAGCGTCGCCGTCGCGCGTGAGGGCGACCAGGTGTTCCGCGTACGGCACGACGGGGCCGGCGTAGGTGCCCGGGAGCTGGTCGGGGGTGCCGGGGGCGCCCTTCTCCAGATCTGCGCGAGGGTATACGCCCGCCTTACCCTCCGTTGCCGTGACGACGGTTACGCCCGCGTCGCTGCGGATGCTTGTGCCGGTGCCGCCCGGGAGTTCGCCCAACTCCTGGATCTTCGCGCGGTAGTAGTGCACATGGTCTTTGTGGTCGACCATCCATGCGCCGCTGTCGAGGACGTGGGTACCGTCGGCGCCGTGGAAGTAGCCGAAACGGCCGTCCGTGGTGAGTTCGGTGACACCAGCTCTGCGCGTGGTGTCGTGGATCTTGCCCGTGATGAGGTCCAGCACTCGGGTGTCGCCGGTGCCGGCGTCGCCGAGAAGGAGCCGGGACTGCTGCTCGGCGGCCTCGGTGGCGCCGTCGACGTAACCGTGGGGGGTGGTGGGGGAAGTAGGGCTCTCGGGGCTGGACTTGGCGTCATCCTGGCCCGCGCATCCCGCGGTCAGCAGGACCATGGACAGGAGTGCCGGCATCAGGGGTGTGACGTTTCTTCGGACGAACAAGGAGATCGCCTCAGGTTTCGTTCGGTCGGGTCGTGGGGGCGTTCGCGGTGAATGTGGCGGTCCGGGCGGGGAGGTCGGCGCGGCGTCCACGATGTCGGTGCTGGAAGCCGGATGCCAGGTGGGACAGGAAGAAGAGGCTGACCGCGAGGGCCGAGACGGTCGCGCCTGCCGCGGTGCTCAGGTGCCAGGAGAGCAGCAGGCCGCCGAAGGTGGCGGCCGCACCGAGGACCGCGGCGAGGACCATGACGCCGCGGACGCTGCGCGCCCAGGGCAGGGCTGCCGCAGGTGGGGCGATGAGCAAGCCGAGGACGAGCAGCGTGCCCACGATGTGGAAGGAGGCGACGATGGCCAGGGCGAGCAGACCGAGCAGCACGGCGTGCGCCAGTCGGGGACGCAGGCCGAGCGTCCGGGCCTTGCGCTCGTCGAACGCGAGGACCAGGAAGGCACGGTGACCGAGCACTGAGACGACCAGTGCCAGCAGCAGCGCCACCCCTAGGAGGACCAGGTCGCTCTCGCGTACGGCGAGGACGTCGCCGAAGAGGAACCCGGTGAGGTCCACGGCGAACGACTGCGAGCGCGACACGATGATGACGCCGAGGGACAGCATGCCGACGAAGAGCAGGCCGATACCGGTGTCCTGGGACAGCCTCGGAGTGCGGCCCAGGGCGGTGACACCGGCCGTCATGACGGCCGCACTCACCACAGCCCCCACCAGCAGGTTGCCGCCGAGCAGCGCGGCGACCGCGACGCCCGGCAAGAGGCCGTGGGACATGGCGTCACCGAGGAACGCCATCCCCCTCAGCACCACCCATGTCCCCGCCAGGGCACATATCGCCGACACCAGAATCCCGGCCCACAGGGCCCGCTGCACAAAGGCCACCTCGAAAGGCGCCGTCAACCACTCCATACGAGGACCCTACAATGACAACCATGTTCAAAAAACACCCACCGGCGCCACCCAGCGACGAGCCAAGGAACGTGCGCATCCGGTTCAGCGACCTGGACGCGGGTTACCCCGGCCGTCCGGTACTCCGTCAACTCAGTGCTCGTATACCGGCCTTGGCGATGACGGCGCTCGTCGGACCGAATGGCAGCGGGAAGTCCACGCTGCTGGGCGTACTCGCCGGCGTGATCGATGCCACAGGCGGGCATCTCCAGTACGCGGAAGGCCGCCCACCGGCCTTCGTCCCGCAGCGCGGCGCCGTCGGCGACACACTCCCCCTCACGGCGCGGCAGACCGTGCAGATGGGTCGCTGGGACGAGCGGGGGCTGTGGCGACGGCTGACCCGGCAGGACCGGACCGTGGTCGACTCCGCCATGGAACGACTGGGCGTCGCCGGCCTCGGCGCCCGCCAGCTCGGCGAATTGTCCGGTGGGCAACGTCAGCGCGTCCTGATCGCCCAGGGCCTCGCCCAGCAGTCCGACCTTCTGCTCCTGGACGAGCCGACCACCGGGCTCGACCCCGAAGCCCGCGAGCGGATCACGGCCCTGCTGACGGATCTGGTCGCCGACGGCACGACCGTCGTCCAGGCGACGCACGACCTGGAGGCCGCCCGCTCGGCCGACGCCTGCCTGCTCCTCAGCGACGGACGGCTGGTCGGGCAGGGCACGCCCGAGCAGGTACTCACCCCGACGGCCCTGTCCCGGATCTGGCAGCCGGCGTGAAGCAGCCGGAGCAGCCGGTGCGCTTGCCCCACCACCGTGTGTGCCGTGGGAACGTCGGCGGGATTCATGTGCTGCCGCTGGCGGTCGTAGGAGGCTCGTATCAATGCGGTGGATTCACCCCGCAGAAGCGGGTGTTCCGCGCAATTGGCGCTGGTTGACCAGGCGAACCAAGGCCGCGTGCGGCCGCGACATCCGCATCGCCGGCGGCGCCGAGACGATCCAGGAGTACCTGGACAGCGGCCTGATCGATAAGTTCTCAATTCCCCTCGCACCCATGCTGCTCGGCACCGGCATCCGCCTGTCCGACCGCTTGGCCGGGCCCGCCTCGCCCTCAACCAGACCCGCACGGACGCATCATCGGCAAGCGATAGCGAGTGCCACGCCAACTGGCGTTGACTGGCCTGTCGTTGCCCAGGCCGGGAGATGCCCCGTTGCGCCGGGAGACGGGGATCGCCAGCTCGAGTTGCTTCGTGGCGTGCGGGTCGAGGTCGACCAGTCCCCCGTCCTGCCGGCCATCAGGCGACCCGGAGGCGAATGAGCCAAGCTCAGACGGCGCCAAGCGGCGGATCTCCTTCAAACGGAATCGGCTCGGCCGGCAAGGCGGGGCAGCCAGAGTGTGGCCCGGGGTGGGTGTCGTGGCCTCGGCGGAGCTGCAGCGTCTGCCCAGTCCGGTCTTCCTTCGTGAGTTCGACAGGGACGTTGTGGTAGACGCAGTCGGCCAGCAAACGGAAAAGCACACGCTTCGCCCGGCAAGCCCACACCTCATGCCACGACGGGCAGGCGGGCTTGGCATATTGCAAAGCCAGTGGCCCGGTTGCCACCCGCAGGGTAGCCACGTTGCAAGGCCAGAGCCCCATCATCGTGCTCAGCCGTTCGCATCAGACAGCCGACGGCTCAGGGGGCCTCGCTCAGGAGCGCCCTATAAACCGCACGGTGGAGTCCACCACCGGCCAGCGGTCATCGCGCCCGCTGTCACACGCCCCCAGCCGTGGGCCAAGAGGCCTTCGCGGAGGCCGAGTCAGGGTGTGTGGCCGAGGAGCCGGGATGCGCGCATCTGGGAGATGCCCAGTTCCTCGCCCATCCGTGCCTGGGTGAGCTCCTGACCGAATCGCATCTCAATGATCTTCCCCTAGCGGTCATCCAGCTGCTCGGGGAGAGGGGCCAGCGCGTGCATGCCCTCGAACAAATCCATCGCCGGGGCGTCGTCGCCCATGCTCGGCGTAGGTACAGCCGCCATCGGCGGTGTCCTCGGCCCCCGGGCTGAAGTGTCGATCAAGTTCGCGATGCAGCCGGCCGAGGCGAAAACCCTCAACGGTCCGCCGACTGCTCGTCATCGACGGACACAACCTGGTCGGCATGCCGCCGAGGCGGTCATCGGCCCTCTCACCGCGCCCGCGACGGTCGGCCCACGCGCGGCCTCACGCCCCGCCGGTCGCTGGTGCGGACCGAGTGGCCAGGAGACAGAAGTCCGGCTTTCTCCACACAGAAAATCTGCCATGGCGGAAGTAGACATTCGGTCTACCTCTTGGTTAACGTCTCCCCGGCAACAGCATTTGAGGAAGGCAGTGGAGTGGCGTGCCCGGAAGGTCCTCAGGATCCTGGGTCGGCTCGCTGTCCGCCGGCCTAAGCGGCCTACCAGGGGACGCAGGAAGTACGCACGACAGATCTTGTGGATGACGCCGCTCGTCCGGGCAGGCGGTGCATGCCACACCGGGGAAAGGGAGGGAACCGTTATGTCGCAGCTCATGCATCGGAGCCTGCCAAACTCGGCAGAGTCGACGGCCGGGGCCCCGCAGTGGGTGGGCGACCTGCCGTGGGTCGAGGATGCCGGCAAGATCGCGCCGAGGGATGCGAAGAGCCTGTCCAAGGTCTTCTTCGACCGGCTGCAGACCCTCGAAGAGGGCACACCCGAATACCAGTACGCGCGCAACACCCTCATCGAGATGAACCTCTCGCTCGTTCAGTTCGCCGCACGCCGATTCCGTAACCGCGGCAACGGCGAGATGGAGGACATCACGCAGGTCGGCACCATCGGCCTGATCAAGGCCATCGACCGCTTCGAACTGTCCCGGGAGGTCGAGTTCACCACCTTCGCGGTGCCGTACATCGTCGGCGAGATCAAGCGCTACTTCCGCGACACCAGCTGGGCCGTCCATGTGCCCCGCCGGCTCCAGGAACTCCGCACCGAACTCACCAAGGCCCGCGACGAACTGGCCGGCATGCTCGACCGCGACCCGACGGTCAAGGAACTCGCCGAGCTGCTCGACCTCAGCGAGGACGAGATCATCGAGGGCCTGGTCGCCGCCAACGGCTACACCGCCGGCTCCCTCGACACCCCGAACACCGACAACGACGACGCCCCCACCGGCACCGGCGGCCGCGCCATCGCCGACATCCTCGGCGACATCGACCCCGCGATGGAACTGACGGAGAACCTGCACGCTCTCGCGCCGCTGCTCGGACAGCTGGACGACCGCGAGCGCCGCATCCTGCAGATGCGCTTCGGCCAGGAGATGACGCAGGCCGACATCGGCAACGAGCTCGGCATCTCGCAGATGCACGTCTCCCGACTCCTCAACCGCATCCTGGCCAAGCTCCGGGCGGGCATGCTCACCGACCACTGAGCCCGACCCAGAGGGCAGTCCTGTTCCTCAGAGCCCTCTGCGGCGAAACGCTGCCGGGAGGGAGGTGCGGCGCCGAACGTTGCCGCCGACGCTCGGTAGCGGTCGTCGCCGATCGTCTGCTGTTCACGTCCAAGTGGCCAGCTGGGGAGCCTGGGGTTCGGCGGGCGCGATGCGGCTATGAATACGGAACCGAGGCGTCGCGCCTGCTGCAGGGCGCAGGTCTACGACCACGGGCCCTGCGAACGTATAGCCCTGCTCTGCGGCATGCCGGCACACCTGGTTCACAAGATGCAGCTCGAGTGGACTTGCGCTGGCCGCGAGCTGGCGGTGGATCTCGGGTAGCAGTTCGACGATGTAGGCGTTGGGTGCCAGGACGCGCTGGCGCCCAAGGATCAATGCATTGTCGTCGCACCGTCGGTGCAGTATCGCCACGACCTCCAACTACCGCCCTCTCGTCGGAAACAGTAGCCGCCACGCGGTCGTCGTCCACTGCTCCAGGGCACGTTCAGTGGCTCCGAAGAATCCCATCACCTGCACATGCCCGCCTCCACACCCGACAAGCTCACCCTTACGAGTGTCGTTGCCGTCCACCGGCCGATACGGGCCACGCATGACTGGCGGTTTCAAACGAGAAGCTTCCGGCCAGTACTTGCACAGTCGCGCGACACGCGGCCCACGGACACCAGCCCAACTCCCGTCCGGCCTCAGACTGGACCGTGTTAACTCCTAAGCGCTCCCACTTCGGAGTGGCTGGGCCAAGCCCTGGACGGCCGTCACATCTGTCCAGGGCTTCGTCTTGCCTCAAGGCCACTTAGAGGCGCGTAGATGTACGCGAGGAAGAACTGGGCCTTGGCTTCTGCGCCCAAGCCTTGATTCCAGGGACGGGGGGACTGTCAAACGAGTGGTGGACCAGGCGGTCGATCATGGCTGCGGCGACGGTGTCGTCGCCGAGGACCTCCCCCCAGCGTCCGAAGGGCTTGTTGCTCGTGACGATCACGGACGCGCGTTCGTATCTGCCTGAGATGAACTGAAAGAATAGGTTCGCGGCCTCGGGCTCGAACGGGATGTATACCACTTCGTCGACCACGATCAGCGGGATCCGGCCGAGGCGGGTGAGCTCGTCGCTGAGGCGGCCGGCTGCGTGGGCTTCGGCGAGGCGGGTGACCCACTGGGCGGCGGTGGCAAACGCGACCCGGTGACCGGCCTGGCAAGCTCTGATCCCCAGCCCGGTGGCCAGGTGAGTCTTGCCGGTTCCGGGCGGCCCCAGAAAGATCACGTTCTCCTTTCCCACGACGAAGTCGAGCGTCCCGAGGTGAGAGATGACCTCGCGTTTGACCGACCGCTGGTGGTCGAAGTCGAAGTCCTCGAGCGACTTGCGGGAAGGGAAACGAGCCGCGCGGATGCGCCCTTCAGCGCCGTGGGAGTCACGGGCGGCGACCTGCCGCTGCAGGCAGGTGGCCAGATACTCCTCGTGGCCCCACTCTTCCGAACGGGCTCGATCAGCGAGCCGGGCGGCCGCATCTCGCAGAGCCGGAGCCTTCAACGCCTTGGTGAGATAGATGAGTTCGGATGTGACATCGCGGTTGCTGCCCGCCTGCTTCGTGTTGTTCGAGCTCATCACGCTGCCCCTTCACCGGTTGTCAATCCGCCGTCGATGACGCCGAAGAGGCGGTCATAGGAGTCGAGCGACCGCTCCTCAACCTCGGTGAGGTCCGCAGGGGCCTGCTTCGTGGCGGCCTTCCTGCGGCCGGCCGCGGCAGCGGCGGCATGGTCGGGATCGGTGATCGTCTGGTGCCTGGCCCAGCTGCGGGCATGGCGGGCGACCTCGACTCCGTCGCAGGTCACCAGGACCTGGTCGAGGTCGGCGGCGACCTCGATGCGGCGGCCGATGGCGAGTGGGTGGACGGAGTAATCGCAGGTGTCCAGGCGGACATAGTGGTCCCGCGGCAGCCGCAGCGACGCCTTCCACCAGCCCAGCGGAGCGACGGGCGGCAGCGACAGCATCCTCGACCGGTCGGCTTCGAGCCGGTCGCACGGCCGGGCCTGCAAAGTGCGATGAATGCGCCGGTTGGCCTTGGTGAGCCAGTCGGCCAGCTGGACGTTGAAGTCCGCGGCCGAGCTGAACACCCGGCCCGGCAAGAACGATGTCTCCAGATAGCCGTTCGCCCGCTCGACCAGGCCTTGAGGGTGCCGCGGCGCCGGATGTCGAGGTTGCGCAGTGGAAGGAGCCGTCGAAGGGGGCGTAGTGGAGGTCCTGGTGCCCTTGTACGGGCCGTCGTCGTCCTCGCCTGCCCACTCGTAGGCGGTACCGATCTGCAGTGGCGGGGCGTGCTTCGGGGCGGCAGGTGCCCCCTCGACGACAATCTTCTTGTCGTCGCCCTTGTCGTCTGGCTTTGTGAATCTCTAGGGACAGCGAATTTGGATGGTGTTGGGAGGCGGTTGGTGATCTCTGGTTGCCTGGATGTCGATGAAAATGACGGCGCTGTCTGTGGTGGCTGGCTGGTGGCCCTGGCAGGCGCGTTTCAGAAGGTCTGGCTTCACGACGGAGTCGTCGGCCCTAGTGGAACTGACGTGACAGGCGATGGCTACTGCGCGAGACTCGCGATCGTGCGAGAACTCGTGGAGGCATCCTCTGGCCTGGTGTTGCGGAGATGGAAGGCCGAGGACATCGGGGCGGTGATGACCGCGTGCGCGGATCCCCTCATGCGGGGTCAGTCCAGCGAACCCGTTGATTCTGACCAGGCGGCAGAGCGGTGGGTAAAGACTCATGATGACCAGTGGGCTGCAGGCTCGGCGTATTCCTTCGCTGTCGTGGACGGTAGTGGTCTCGTTCTCGGCCAGGTATGTGTCGGCCAGGTGAATCGGCGCCATGCCACTGGATGGGTGTCCTACTGGACGACGGCAACAGCGCGGGGCCGAGGCATAGGTTCGCTTGCCTGCTGTGCTGTGGCCCGCTGGGCTTTTGACGATGCGGACCTCTTCCGCCTGGAGCTCGGGCACCGACTGAACAACCCCGCCTCGTGCGGAGTGGCTCGCGCTGCCGGCTTCGTAATAGAAGGACGGCAACGCCAGAAGCTCGAATACGACGGCGTCCGCTTCGATGTGGAGCTTCATGCCCGCCTGGCAACGGATTCGGAGCCCGGCTCGTGAGGCCGGCTCTCGCCTGTGGCACCTGTTCGAGGGGAGCCGAGTGAGAGGTGGTGCGGGACGGCCCGCCGCCCGTGAGGGCGGGCGAGCCGTCATGTCTCAGCTGACCTTGGCGGCGGACTCTTCGGCTCGGGCCCGAGTGCTGGCGAGGCGGTAGGAATCGATGCCGGTTTCGATGATCGTGCCGTTGAAGGTGAGACGGTCGACGATGGCTGCGCAGAGGCGAGGATCGGTGAACGTCTTGGTCCAGCCACCGAAGGACTCGTTGGAGGCGATGGCGACGCTGTTCTTCTCTTCGCGCTCCGTCAGGACTTGGAAGAGGAGTTCGGCGCCGTGGCGGTCCAGTCCAGTTCCATGTAGCCCAGCTCATCAATACAGCGAATCCGGCACGGTGTTCGCGCTCGCGGCCGGCATTGGGTTCGCCGTCGGGGGGATTGCCGTCGCGGTGGGTCTTCCGGCGTACCGCGCCCAGGGCAGACACCCCGAGGGCCTACGCCATCCACACAGCCATCCCGCTGTGGCGGCCCTCACCGACAGCGGCTTCGGCATCCTCAACTAGCGACCTGAGCCGGGACCTTTTCGGTAGATCGCCGCCTGCGGTTCATCTGCGAGATCCGACGGCGCCTGCGAACGAGCCTCTCTCAACCTCGCTGAGGCATCGAGTGTCCGGCCGCAACTGCCCATGGATCTCCGGCTCGGGTCACTGCAGCCCGTCGTCCGGATCCTGCCGGGTGCGCCCACGCTGTCGTCGCGATCGGTCCCGTACGGCACCCCGCTCAGGGCTTCTCGCCGCGCGCGTACGGGCCGAGGAGTTGTCGGAATGCGGCGTCGCCGGGTGCCCTGAACTCCTCGGCGTCCGCGCCGCGTTCGACGAACGGTGTACAGGCGGCGGAGGTGCGGCCGACCATGCGATGGGTGCCTAGCAGGCGGCCGGTGCGGGCCTCCAGGACCCGCACCGCGTACCGGCCCTCGTAATGGGAGATCTCCCGGCCCGCTTCGACGGGCGAATCGTACCGGCACACCTTGAGGAGCTTGCCCAGCCCTTCGTACCAGGCGCAGGCGACGATCTGCACCCGCTCGGGCAGCGGTGTGAACGGGTCGGCGCGGTCGTAAGCGCCGCGGCCCTCGAACTGGTGCAGCAACCCGTTGACATGGACGATCACAGGGCGCGGGCCCGACGCCGATACGCGTGCCGCCCGCAGGACCGGACGGCTCCCCTCCTCCTGGCACAATCCGTCGAACGAGAATAGGTCGAGGCGCGTCTCCGCCGGGCTTTCAGGCACCGGGGCGGTCGGGGTGACCGGCCGCCCGGAGGACCCCGGGGCGACAGAGAAGGCCGGGGTCGCGGAGGATCCGCTGGCATCGCCATCGTCGCCCGAGGTCCGTCCCAGTACCAGGACCGCGACCCCCGCCAAGGCCACCACCCCGACCACGTAGCGCGCCCGTCCAGCCATTCCGCCCGTCCCCTTCCGGCGTCAGCGCCCGCGCTGTCAATGCCGTAGAACTCACCACCGGCCTGTCCGGGACGTGCCGGAAAGACCGTGCCCACCTACACCCGAGGCCTGCAGGCTGCCCGGCGATCCGTCTGCGCACACACCTTCAGGCACCCCACATTCAGTGGCCGTGATGATACTGGCCGAGAGCTCGCTGACCGGCAGGCCGGGTAGGTCGTCCGGCCGACGAGCTGAGCCAGTGGGAGCAGGTCTCAGGTGATGGCGGTCCGCAGGGGCAAGAGGACCCGGATGCGTTTACCTGCAGGCTCGCGCTGGACTTCGAAACCGTCGCACAAGGCCCGCACGATTTCGAGACCGTGCTGCCCTACGCGGCCTGGATCGGCAGCCATGACCACGGGCATCGTCGTACTGGTATCCGAGACCGTGATCGCCAGCTTCCCGCCAGCGAACTCCAGATCCAGCGACGTAGAGCCCGGCGCGAACTTGCATGCGTTGGTGATCAGTTCGCTGACCACCAGCTGCAGCGACCCAACAGCCTCCCGCTGTGTCGCAACGCCGTGTCTGTCATGGAGCTGCGCGACAAAACGGGTGGCAAAGTACCGTGCTGCTGCGATCGACTCCGAGGTCCCGTCGTACGTCGCTCCCCCACGCACAGCGTGCATGGCCCCATAGCCCCTGTCCTTCATGTCGCCTCGGCCCTCGTCGTGATGTACCGGCTCTCTCAGTACGCCTGCCCCGTCGATGCCGCTATGTGCCTTCTCGTCCCAAGCACGGCACAGGAACCATTGGCATCTGTACGGGACGCGAGGGCCAGACCTCCTGCACCGTGTCTCGGACCTGCGCCAGGCCCGCCCGGCGGGTGAGGTCTTCCAGTAGCGGCAGGTCGGCGGGAGTGAAGGCGTCCTGACGCTGTGCGCGGCCCCGGGTCAGGGCGCCGAGTACGTCGCGCAGACCGCGGATGGGGGCAATGACAGCGGAGTGCATGCCCGTCTCGGTGAACAAGCGCTGCTGCTCGACCGCGATGCCCGAATCCGGCGGGCCCTGGTAGGTGGCGGGACCGGCGAGAGAGGAGGCGGCACCGCGCAGGGCCCGCGACAGGGGCATCGGCGACTCTTCCGGGACGGGAGGAATCGGACCTTCCAGGTCATCCCGCTCGACGAGAATGCCGTCCTTGTGCTCCATCACGAGAACACGTCGCACTTCATCACGTTCAGTGAGCACGTCGAACACAGCCCAGTTCGCCAGCCGGGGGACGGTCAGGGCAGCCAGTCGGTGCAGGCCCTCGTCCACGTCCAGGGTGGAGGTCAGCTGCGTGGTCGTCTCCGCCAACAGGGTCAGGCGGTCCAGTTCCGTCAGCGGAGCGGAGTGCTCGGCATCGATGTCGTTCGAGTCATCCTGCTTCGGCTCGTACAGCATCACCAGCGCACCTGTCACGTCCGAACCGGCGTTATAGGAAGTGACCAGCCACGACAACTGGACGAGAGTGGCGTCCTCACGGGCGAACCACTCGGCATCGCCATGCCGGGTGTCCCCCGTGAGAAGCGCCTTCCTCATCCGGCAGCGAGTGCGCGGCACCGAGTGCCCGTATCTGTCCCGGTGCAGCAAATCGTGGAAGTCCTGGCCAACGAGTTCCCAGGCGGCCCAGCCCAGCAAGCTCAGGGCAGCGTTGTTGGCCGCGACGATGAGACCATCGTCATCGACCGCGATGGCGGGCGCCCGCAGCCTTTCCAGCGTTGCGTCGAGCAGAGCGCCAGACCCCGTCTGATGCCCGGACACGGGAAACACCTTCCCTGCCAGGAACGCCGACGTCGTCCATGTCCCTCCTCTGTTCAGACACGAAAGCGTCCGAGTACCCAGTCCCGGACCCAGCATGCAACACGGCACGCCGTCCCGGCACAGCTCGCCGGGGCGGCGGGGCGCGGGACCGTTGATGGTGCCGACAACTACAGACATTCGCCGGGCTGCTCAGCCTCGAACGATCTACCGAACGCGACGAAGACGACCTGATCCGCCAACGCTGCGGGATCGACGCTCCCTGCCCTGTTTGCACATCGGGGCAGGGTGACGCCAACGACCTCACTCGTTGACGAACCTCGGATCGTCTTCAACCAGACCGTAAGGGGCCTCGGGCGGAGATGCGGACCACTCCCGTGCCCGGATGCTGCATCGTTCCGGGCTTCGTGCATGAGGGCTGGCGATAAGACTGCCGGGAAAGCCGCGAGTTCGGGCTGGCTCAGGCGGCTGTTGGATTCGCTGATGTGGCGGTGCGGCGGTGTTCGGCGTTGATGCGTTGGGCTTCTTCGAGTTGGTCTTCGAGGATGATGATGCGGCAGGCGGCCTCGATGGGGGTGCCCTGGTCGACGAGTTCGCGGGCGCGGGCGGCGATGCGCAGTTGGTAGCGGGAGTAGCGGCGGTGGCCGCCCGGGGAGCGGAGCGGGGTGATGAGGCGGGCGTCGCCGATGGCGCGGAGGAAGGACTGGGTGGTGCCGATCATCTCGGCGGCCCGGCCCATGGTGTAGGCGGGGTAGTCGTCGTCATCGAGACGGCCGTACGAGTCGTCTGCTGTCATTGCACCTCTCTGCGAAACGTGGAGGGGCCCTGGTGCCGTATGGCACCAGGGCCCCGAAGGAACTGCTACACCATCTGCCGGCCCTGGTACTGCGCCGGCCTTCTGTGTCCGCACACCCACCCGGGAGAGGGCGGGCAATGCGGGGATCGCGGTTGCTCGACCGGAGACCACCTCACTATCGATGTCCTGCGGTACCCGGACTCAACACTCCGCCCGGGCGATCCTGATGGCGCCTGGCTCCTCCGTTCTTCCCTCTGGAATCACTTACCCTAAAACCGGTACTGCTGGTACTGCGTACTGCTCTGTACTGCTGGTGGTGCGAACTACTGGTGACCTGCCATAGCGCCACTCTTCGGCAGCCAGCCCCGTCGCCCGTCCTGCATCCGCTCTGGCTTGGAACCCCACTGCCGAACCTCCCAGTGCGCGCGCCCGCAGCCAACGCCTTCACCGAGGTACTGCTCACTGACTTCACTGCTGAGTACTGCGAACTGCACCTACAGGTACTGCCACTGCGGTACTACTCACGGCGGCCCCTCATCACTGCGGGCCACCCGGTCCGGCCGTCAGTCCCGTCGCCATCCTGCAACCACTCCGGCTCCGGAACTCCACCGCCGCACCGCCGTGCAACTGCGAACCACCGCCCGGAAGTTCGTGTCTCCCGGGCCCTTCTGATCTCGGCTACGAGAGAAACCATAACTACACCACCACCCAATGTCTACTCCAGCCGACATAGGTTTCCGCGTGTCGGACTTCGAGGTAATCGGGCATGGCCGGTGCCGGCCGTCTGGGGAACCGTCCCATCGACCTACAGTCAGCCCCAGCGGCATCGACCGCCGGGCAGGGCACCCGCGGTTACGACCCAGGCAAAGGCTCGAGGCCTCAGACGCCATCTTCCTGTGAGCTAAACAGCACCGTCGTGGGGCGCGCATCGTCGCCGGATACGGCAACTGGCCTGGCGAGCAACGCTCGGTGCCACGTACGCCACCGGAGGACTGCTGACCTCTAGAGGGTATGAGGGGAATGTGAGTATTCGTCCGCCGGTGGTCCCGATGGCGGCGCAGGCCCTGGTCCGGTTGCCCGCGCCCGGGGCCGTGCCCGGGACATGGTGTTCGAGCCCAAGTACGACGGCTGCCGGCTGCTGGTCTTCGCCCATGGCGGCAAGGTGTTCTTGCAGTCCCGGAACCTGCGGGATTCTCACCGGTGCGTTCCCCGAGATCGCGGCCGCGGCCGCGACCCTCGGGGAGGACGTCGTTCTCGATGGTGAGGTCGTCATCCATACCGGCGGGCGTCTCGACTTCTCGGCGCTGCAGCAGCGGATGAACCGGCGTCCGCGACGGCCGCCCGGCTGGCTGTGGAGCAGCCGGCGCACTTCATCTTCTCTGTCAAGTCCTACATGTTGAAGGACTACGGATCGCCTCGACTCTTTGACCTACGGAAGCAGTCTGGCCACAGCCGTTATGGAACCGTCCTTGGGGCACCGTGAGCACGGAGGCCCGCCTGACGCGTGGGCCGGGACCCGGTGATGGCTTCGGCGGCTGAGTTCTCGACTTGGCACAGTGCCAGGTAGATCGCGCAGAGCCCATCTCGTAGGTGGGTTCCGGTACGTATTCGAACCCTGCGGTATGCCCCGCGCACCGTCGTTCTTCAGCTCAACTCGACAGGTGTTGAACGGCGTTGGTCGTCATCACCTCTGGAGGTGACGTAGGGGACCAGAGCTGCCTGCAGGACCGCGAGCAGCACATGCGAGTGCCATCGCACTCCACAGCCCGGCGGGTCCGGCATGCTCGAGCAGTTGCGTCCCCAGGAGAGGTGCTGCGATCCCTGCGATACCCCAACTGGTGCCGTACACAGCCAGGTAGCGGCCCTTTGCGCTCGCGGGGGCCAGCCTGGCGACCACCGCGTACACGCGGCCCACCAGGAGAAGGTATGCCTGTGCAACGAGGCCGGCCGTGCCCTTCTCAGCGGTGGCGCGGGCGAGGCAGCAAGGCGAACGCGCTCTCCGCAATCGAGGTCAGGCGGGCGGGACTGTGGCCGTACGCGCCTACGACATCGGTCCCGCGGATGATGGTCAGCAGAAGGTACGCGAGGTCGTCGGGATCCGCGTCGGGGTCGATGTCGCCGTTGCGCTGCGCCGCTCGCACACACTCGGCCACCGCCGTCGCGACCACGGAGAAGCAGTCGTTGGCCAGGCGTTTCACCTCGGGGTCGGAGGCGCCGATCTCCAGGGCCATCTTGGCGGCGAAGCAGGCCGCCCCCGCCCGGTCAGGGGCGGGGGGTACGTCGGCGGCGAGTGGCACCCCGTGGACGGCGCGGAGCAGGTATGCGTGCAGTCGTTCCAGGGCGTCCTCGTCCGGTCCGGCGAGCATCTTCCGCGGACCCTGCGCCAGCCGGGCGAAGTAGCCGGTCATCGCCTGCAGCAGCACGCCGTGCTTGCCGTCGAACGCGGCGTAGAGGCTGCCGCGGCCCAGGCCGGTGGCGGCGCTGATGTCGTCGACGCTCGTGCCGTTGTAGCCCGAGGTGCGGAACTGCCGCTCGGCGGCATGCAGGACGTGGTGGGGGTCGAAGCTTCGTGGTCTCGCCATACACCGAAGGTAAAGCCGACCCACCGTATTTGACAACCCAGTACAGAACCGACTAGGTTTATGACAGTCCAGTACACAACGGTCCTGAGCTCACCGGACAGGCTGCGTGCACGCCCGGCGCGATTGAGGGCGACCCATGCCTTCGAACTCCTCCGCGCCGCCCGGCCTTGCGACGCCTTCCAGGCCGGCAAGGCACGGCCTGATCCTCGCGATCCTGGCGACGGCGAGTTCATCGCCGTACTGGATCTGTACATCACGAACGTCCCAAGCAAACCGGGGCCGCACTCTCCACAACAGCCCAAGACGGTCGCCGACCACATCCACGGCTTTCTGAACAGCTGACCCCCTCCAACCACCCAGAACTCGAAGGGTTGACCGAACCATGACTGCTAAGGAAACGCAGGAGGCCATGGCTGTGGCGACTCCTCCGTACGCAAGCGACGCACTGGTCGAGGGGACCGTCGACGCGGTGGTGATCGGCGGGGGCGCCGCGGGGCTGAACGGTGCACTGATCCTCGCCCGCTCCCGCCGCTCGGTCGTCGTGATCGACAGCGGCTCCCCACGCAACGCGCCCGCGGAGGCCATGCACGGCTTCATCGTCCTGGACGGCACCTCGCCGTCCGAGATCCTTCGACGGGGCCGGGAGCAGGTGCGCCAGTACGGTGGACGCGTCGTGTTCGGCGAGGTGGTCTCGGCCGAGTCCGCCGCCCCGTCGGCGGACGGGGACCTGCGGTTCACCGTCACCCTGGCCGACGGCCGAAACATCACCGCCCGCCGCATCCTGGTGGCCACCGGCCTCACGGATGTGCTGCCACAGGTGCCCGGGCTCGCCGAGCACTGGGGGCACAGTGTGGTGCACTGCCCGTACTGCCACGGCTGGGAGATGCGCGACGAGCCCATCGGCATCCTCGCCACCGGCCCGGCCTCCATCGGCCCCGCGTTTTTGTTCCGTCAGCTGACCGAGGACCTGACCTACTTCACCCACGGCACCGACCTGGACGAGGACAGCCGCGCCCGCTTCGCCGCCCGCGGTATCCGCGTCATCGACACCCCGGTCACCGAGGTCGTCAACGACACCGGCGGTGCCCTCGCCGGGGTGCGCCTGGCCGATGGTCAGGTCGTGGCCCGCCGCGTCCTCGCGGTCGTCCCGCGGATGCAGGCCCGCACCCGGGGCCTGGAAGGTCTGGGCCTGCCGGTGCAGGACCTGCCGAACAACATGGGCCGCGGTTTCGCCGCCGGTATGGCCGGCACCACCGAGGTGCCGGGTGTGTGGGTGGCCGGCAACGCCACCGATCCGGTCGCCCAGGTCGGGGCCTCCGCAGCGGCCGGCGCACTGGCCGCCGACTACATCAACAGGATGCTGGCCACCGCGGACACCGACGCGGCCCTCCAGGGGATCGCCGAGGCAAGCCCACACGGGGCCACAGGATGATCTCGAAGCCCTGAGATCTCAGCCCGTCGCCCGCTCCCCTCACGGGCAATTAAGTGATTCCGCTCGTCCGCCCCGTCCCTCTCAGGAGCTACTGATGCCCTTCCTAGCGAACACCCCCGTGGAGAAAATGGCCGGGCCTTACGCGCGGCGCTGGTGGGCGCTGCTCGTGCTGTGCCTGAGCCTGCTGATCACGGTGATGGCGAACACGTCGCTGATCGTCGCCGCCCCCGACATGACCACCGACCTGGGCCTGAGCAGCAGTGATCTGCAGTGGGTCGTCGACTCCTACACCGTTCCGTACGCGGCGCTGATGCTGGTGCTGGGCGCGATCGGCGACAAGTACAGCCGGCGCGGCGCGCTGGTGCTGGGTCTGCTGATCTTCGCCGGCGGTTCGGTGATGGGGAGCATGGTCGACGAGACCTCACTGGTCATCGTGGCCCGCGCGATCATGGGTGTCGGTGCCGCGGTCGTGATGCCGGCCACGCTGTCCCTGGTGGTCGCGACCTTCCCCCGGAGCGAGCGGGCCAAGGCCATCACTGCCTGGGCCGCGACCTCCGGGGTGGCGGTAGCCGTCGGCCCGCTGGTCTCCGGCTGGCTGCTTGAGGACCACGCCTGGGGCTCGACCTTCCTGATCAACGTGCCGATCGCCGTCCTCGCCGTGTTCGGCGCGCTCGCCCTGGTACCGCCGTCCAAGGCGGAGGGCATGGGCCGGATCGACTACGTCGGTGGTCTGCTGTCGATCGTCACCGTCGGCTCCCTGATCTACGCCGCCATCGAGGGCCCGCACTCCGGTTGGGGCGCCGGCCCCGTCACGGCCGCCGTGGTCGCCGGTGTCGGTCTGGTCGCCTTCGTCGCCTGGGAGCTGCGGCACCCGCACCCGATGCTGGACGTCCGAAAGTTCGCGCTGCGGCCCTTCAGCGGCTCGATGCTCGCGGTGATGTTCTTCTTCTTCGGCATGTTCGCCGTGATCTACTACTCGACACAGTTCCTGCAGTTCGTCCTCGGCTACGGCGCCCTGGACACGGGTGTACGGCTGCTGCCGCTTGGCGGTGCGGTGTTCCTCGGGTCCGCGCTGACCGGGATGCTCACCCCGAAGCTGGGGGTGAAGCCCATGGTCGTGACCGGCCTGGCCGTCGGCACGGCGGGCATGTTCCTGCTCACCCAGATCGACAAGGGCTCGACGTACGGGGACTTCCTGGTGCCGCTGATGATGCTGGGCCTCGCGCTCGGACTGGCCATCTCCCCGGCGACCGACACGATCATGGGCTCCTTCCCCGAGTCCGAGCTGGGCGTCGGCGGCGGTGTCAATGACACCGCGCTGGAGCTGGGCGGGGCGCTGGGTATCGCGGTGCTGGGCTCGCTGCTGGGTACGGCCTACCGGGACGAGCTGACCGACCTGGTGGGCAACCGGCTCCCGGGCGAGGCGATGGAGATCGCCAAGGACTCGGTCGGCGGCGGCCTGGCCGTCGCGCAGCGGGTCGCGCAGGATCTCTCCGCCGGGCCCCAGCAGGCCCAGGCCGCCGTGGACGCCGTCCACCAGGCCTTCGCCCACGGCGTCGCCCAGACCAGCCTCATCGGCGGGATCATCATGGCCGCCGGAACACTGATCGTCCTCGCGATCCTGCCGGGCCGGCGCGGCTTCGCGAAGCAGAACGCCGAGCCGGGGGCCGCGACGACGGCGAGCGAGCCGGCGACCGTGCGGGAGCACACCGGGTCCACCCGCTAGATCGCCGGCGGGGCCTCCACCGGATCGCCGAGGACGCGCCCGCCGGAGCGACGGGCACCGCCTCCGCCGGATCGCCCGCCAGGCGCGTCGGGCAGGAGCCCCGCGGCGCGACACGCACAGGGCGCGGGCGTGGTCCACGGTCCACGGCCACGCGGATCCTCTGCCGGAACACCTCACCGTCCTCGGCCTCCGGGCCGCCCCCTCCGGGGCGGCCCGGAGGCCAACGGCCGTGAGGTGACAGCGGTGGTCGCCGCAGACGCCGCCCTGCGCCGACAGACGACCGCCACTACACCGCACTCCGCTATGCCGCACCCGCCGCTGCTCGCACCCCCGCGGCGGCGTCGTGCCACTGTCCTGCGGCCCTGCTCGCGCCTTCGCCCTCTGAGCCTCGCGCCCCCATGGCGCCGCTCGCGCCGGCACCCCTCTGCGCTCCCCAAGTCAGTACTTCGGTCGGTTGGTCTGTGCGGGTTGTTCAGGTCCGGGTCTGTAAAGATTTCGGCTCTGTTCCGTAGTCGGTGGTGACGGCAGGTGACGGGCGTCGTTGACGCTACATGCGATACGTCAACTCCCTTGTGGCAATGGTGTTTTCAGGGCTCTCGGCGCTGGTCATCGAGGATGTGGCGGATGACGGCGAGGTGATCCGGGTCATCGCCCGGACCCGGGATGCTCCGGTGCCCTGCCCCGTGTGCGGGGTGCCGACGGGGAAGGTGCATGGGTATCACCTCCGGACGGTGGCGGATGTGCCGGTGGACGGTCGGCAGGTCGTGGCCTGTGTCCGGGTGCGGCGCCTGGTCTGCCCGGTCCTGGGCTGCCGGCGGCAGACCTTCCGCGAACAAGTTCCTGGCCTGATCGAGCGCCTTCAACGCCGCACCACGCGTCTGACCAGCCAGGTCTCGGAGGTGGTCAAGGAGTTATGCGGCCGGGCGGCCTCCCGACTCACCCGGTTCCTAGCCACGCCCGTCTCCTACGCCACCGCCCTGCGCCTGCTGCGGCGCATCCCCCCGCCGACGGTGCGAGACCCGCGGGTGATCGGGGTCGACGACTTCGCCCTGCGCCGCCGTCACCGCTACGCCACGATCATCATCGACGCCGAGACCGGGGAACGCGTCGATGTCCTGCCCGACCGCGAGGCCGCCACATTGGAGGCATGGCTGCGCGGGAAGACCGGGATCGAGGTCGTGTGCCGAGACGGCTCGGCCACCTACGCCGAGGCAATCCGCCGGGCCCTGCCCGACACGGTGCAGGTCAGCGACCGCTGGCATCTGTGGCGGAACCTGTGCGACAAGGTCCTGGCCGAGGTCCGCGCCCACGCCCCCTGCTGGGCCGTCGTCAACCCGTCCCGGACCGGCGGCGTCCGCGAGCAAACCATCCGCGAGCGCTGGCACAAAGTCCACGCCCTCCTCGACTCCGGCGTCGGCCTGCTCGACTGCTCCCGCAGACTGAACCTCGCCCTCAACACCGTCAAACGCTACGCCCGCATGCCCGAACCGTCCGCCGATCGCATCGCCCCGCGATACCGGCCCACCCTGGTCGACCCCTACCGCGAGCACCTGCGCCGACGCCGGTCCGACAACCCGGCCGTCCCCGTCACCCACCTCCTGCACGAGATCAGGAAACTGGGCTACACCGGCAGTGCCAACCTGCTCGTTCGCTACCTTAACCAGGGCCGTGCCGAAGGCGACCGTCCCGTGACAACCCCCCGCCGCCTCGCCCGACTCCTGCTCACCCACCCCGAGCACCTGTGGACCAAGGACACCGACCTGCTCGGCCTCCTCACCGCGGCCTGCCCGCAGATGACCGCACTCGCCCGACTCACCGGCGAGTTCGCTGCACTTCTGAACCCCGCCCAGGGCAACAACGACAAGCTCACCGAGTGGATCACCACCGTCCGCACTGCCGACCTTCCCCACCTGCACAGCTTCTGCAACGGCCTCGAACTCGACCGCGCCGCCGTGAACGCCGGCCTCACCCTGCCCCACCACAACGGCCGGACCGAGGGCGTCAATACCCGAACAAAGAGGATCATGCGACAGATGCACGGCCGAGCAGGATTCGACCTCCTCCGCCATCGCATCCTTCTCCAATGACTGCAACCGGCCGTCACCACCGACTACGGAACAGAGCCGAATTTCTTACAGTCCCCTTTTCCATGGGTTCGTCTCCTCCGCCGTTTTGATCCGGGAGGGTGGGGATCCTGTGAACCGAGCAGCGCCAGGAGCGGCTCCTGCTGGACTTCCAGGAGGTGAAAAGCTCACTCTCCCAACCGTCCTTGTTGAGGCTGGGGGTTGGGCGCGCTGGCTTCGTCCACAAGCTGATGATTTCCATGAGGAGGTCAAGGGCACGGGTCGACCTGTGACTGCTCCCTCGGTCATGGCGGAACGGATTCGTCGAGATGAAGCCGGTGAGCACCAGACTTGCCCGAATGGCGTAGCTGTCGATCCAGGGTGACTCTGGGAGAGTCGTGCACTTCGCAGACGACGTGTCCCGGAGACGCTCCCCGAAGCTTCCCTGGAGGAGACCGTGATCGTACCGATACGGCGCCTCGCCGTGACATTCGCCCTCTGCTGCGCCCTGGTTTTCGGCACAACGGCCTACGCCGCCAGCCGCAGCGCTCCCCAAGACGCACGTGCCGTCGCCCAGCCGACTCCCAGCCCCACCACTGAGGAACGAAAGCTCGCGAAGACCCGCTTTGCGGTGGACGCGGGTCTGGCCGCGGGTGCCACCTACGAGTGGATCGTGAAGCCCTTCAAGGCGGGCAAGTTGAAGAAAGGCCATCACGGTCGCACGATGGCTCTCGTGAAGGCCGGTCTCGCCGGCGCGTTCGCGTACAACCGGCTCAAGGCGGCCGCCCGTAACGCCCAAGCCGACCCCGCTCTCTCCAAGGCGCTCGCACCGCTCACCGCGGCTATCGAGGGCTTGAAAAACCTGCCCCACGAGTTCCACAAGAGCGACTCCCCCGACGCGACTGTGAACAACTACCAGAACGTCATCAACAAGGTGAAGGGCGCGGGAGCAAGCTCGGGCGCCCCGGTGCAGAACCAGGTGCCGTCGCCGAATCAATTGCTCAGCTCCCCGTAGTCCTGTGTCTTGGTCCGAATCTGCGGGAACGCGATGCCCGCCATACCAACCCCCCAGGCGTACTGCGCCACGGGAGGGGCTGGCGGGCCGCGCGCTTCACTCCGGGTTCAGGTCGCCGGTTTGGGTGGCGGCCCGCTGGAAGCTCATTGACTCCATCCGGCGTGATCAGGGTGAGTTGGTCCGGCGCGCATGGGCCCCAATACCTGGCGGTGGGGAACGTACCAGGCCTGCTATCTGGCACGTTCTCGATCGTGATGGCCGTGCTCTGTGCGGCCGGCCGCTGGAGGGGAAGGCAACCGTCGCACAAGGAGGCGTGATGGAGCGCGAGGATGATTGGCGCCGCTGCACGAACGACGTCGCCGCCGCGGTCGGCCCAGGCGGTGCCCGTGTGCCGGCCGGTGCACGTGGCGGGGGGCGGCGGGTATGAGCGGGTCAGTGACGGGAAGGCCGCGGTTGGTCGAGCGTTGGCGCCAGGCCGCGGACCGGAATCTCACACCGACCAAGAGGTCACTGGTCGTCATGTGGACGTCCTTCGGCACGACCTGGGGCACAGTGCGATTCATTACCCACGGCATCCGTGGCGGATGGCTGCCCTGGGGCAACATCTCCGCCGGTGGCGAGCACCTGCATCACTACAACTTCGGCATTGCCGCGCTGGCCGGCATCGGCCTGATCGCCGTACGCGGTGACGAACGGGCCGTTGGTCATCCCGCGGTCGCTGCCGCCTACGGCGCCGGAACCGCCCTGATCACGGACGAGTTCGCCCTCCTGCTGGACCTGCAGGACGTCTACTGGGCCAAGCAGGGACGGCTCAGCGTGGACGTCTCCCTCGGCGTTCTCGCCGCGCTCGGCACCTACCTCAGCGCCAAGCCGTTCTGGGACGAGGTCACCAAGGTGACCCGCCGTCACATCACCGCCGCTGCGAAGCGGGGCCTGTCGTCAGCCGGGTGAGGCATACGCTGGCGGACCGTACGCAGCCTAGCTGCCACGGGTTCGCCGCGAGCTACCAAGAGGCCCTTCCTTGATGCCCTGACGTCGGCCAACTCACCCGAACCAGGCCCCCGTTCGCAGCAGACCGAGCACACGAACGGATAGAGAACGGCCAGTTAGATATGGTGCCCCGAAGTCAGGCATGAGGGGGATCGCGTTGGAGCGACGGATGGTGATCGGGATCGGGGCGGGGCTGGCGGTCCTGCCCGCCTGGTGGGCCCTGCGTCAGGTGGCGAACGGGGCCAAGGGGGGCTGGCACACTGACACCGCACCGCTCCAGCGGGCGTTCCCGCCGCTGGGTCCGCTCACCGACGCCAAGTGGGTGAGCAGCCGAGACAACGACCGGGGCATACCATCGCCGGAGCTGGTGATCTCGGGCTTCGCCCGGCTGGCACCGGGGAAACTTGCCGAGCTGACGGCGGCCCACGCCTTCGTCTCCGAGGGGCCGGCCAATGACTTCTCCTCGTGGTTCGAAAAGCCGCTTAAGGGCGAGGGGCAACCCGCAATGGGTTCGCTCGCACGAGCTCGACCGTGACGGTAGCGGATACTCCACCTATCTGTGGTTCGACCGTCGCAGCGACACCGTCCGCTTCTGGGCACTCAACCCGTACGGCTAAAACGCCTATCGGGTGCGATCAGCTTGCGGGTTTCGCTCTCACGGTCGCGTCCTGATCCGACAGATCATGGTGTGTGACGCGAGTGCAACTGACCGATCCTGAGTGCGTGGGAGTTCATCGAGCCATACCTGCCAATCGGTGTACGGTCCGTACCCTGAGCAGCTGCGGCAGCAGTTCGAGCGCGATCTGGCGGTCAGCACGGGCGGCAGCGACGGCAGATGCCGACGGAATGGCGCCTGGTCGACCGTCCACAACCGCTTCCGGCAGTGGCGTGACGTCGGCACCTTCGAGGCCCTGCTGGAGGGTCTGATCGCGGAAGCCGCGAAGCCCGGTGAGGTGGACCTGTCCCTGGTCAGCGTCGGGGTGCGGTACAGAGCCGGCAGTGCCGCTGCCGACATCGGTCGGTGACGTCGGACTGCGGGGAACGGTGGTGGTCCCGGAGGCCGACGGGCGGTGTGGCAAGGACCCGGTCGCCTTCGGCACGATGCCACATGCCGTTCCCACGAGGACGCCCGCATCACGACGGCACCTCCCCCGTCGCCGTCGAGTGCCGGAGGGCCTCGGCGATGACCTGCACGAGGTGGCGGCTGTCGAGGTCGGCGAGATCGCGCACCTGAGTGCGGCAGGAGAACCCGTCGGCGAGGATACGGCGGTCAGGACTCTCGGACGCCTTGGCGAGGATGCCGTCCCGTGCAATCTTCTCGGACACCTCGTAGTGCCCCGTCTCCATGCCGAAGTTCCCGGCGAGACCGCAGCATCCGGCGGAGGTCTCCACGTCGCAGCCCATCGCCTCCAGGAGCGCCCGGTCCGGGCCGTATCCCATGACGGAGTAGTGGTGGCAGTGTGGCTGGACGAGGAGCTTCTCGGCTGCCTGTGGAGGTGTCCAGCCGATGGAGGTGAGGAACTCCGCGACGGTCCTGACGGCGCGGGAGAGTTCAGTCGCTCGGGGGTCGTCGGGAATGAGTTCCACGAGGTCCGAGCGGAGCGTGGCGATGCAGCTCGGCTCTATGCCGACGACCGTTCTTCCCTCTCGGACGTGCGGCACGAGGAGGTCCAGCGTCCTGCGGAGCTTGGCCTTGGCGGCCGTGAGCTGGCCGGTGGAGACCAGGGTCAGACCACAGCAGGCCCCGGGGTCGGCGACCTCGACGTCGCAGCCCGCAGCGACGAGGACTTCGAGGGCATCGCGGGGGATGTCCGGGGCGATGGCATCAGAGAAGGAGTCGACCCAGAGCAGGACCTTGGGCCCACCCGTCCGCTCCCCGATGGCCAGCGACGCCTTCCAGCGGAACGGCTTGCGAGGCAGCGTCGGCAGCGAACGGCGGGAGTCGGCCCCCATCATCGCCGTCATGAGCCTGCGCAACACAGGGGTGCGGCCAGCGAGGTTGAGAAGCGGGGCCAGCGGTGCGGCGAGTCTGAGCCACTGCGGCAGCCGGCCGAGCGTGTAGTGGCTGAGCGGACGCAGACGCCCCTTGTACGTCTGGTGGAGGGTCTCGGACTTGAACGTCGCCATGTCGATGCCGGTGGGACAGTCGTTCGCACACGCCTTGCAGCTCAAGCACAGGTCGAGAGCATCGTGGACCTCAGGCGAACTCCAACTGGGTGCCACGACTGTGCCGTTGAGCATCTCCTGGAGCGCCCGGGCGCGACCTCGGGTGGAGTCCTTCTCGTCGCGGGTCGCGGTGTAGGAGGGGCACATGAATCCGCCCTGCTCGCGGAGATCGGCCCGGCACTTGCCCACCCCGACGCACCGGTGCAGGGCATCGGTGATGTCTCCGGCGTCGTGCGCGAAGGCAAAACCGTCGCTGGCGCGCACCCGGCGTGCCTGGGGCCGACGGAGGTCAGCGTCCAGCGGTGCCGGACGGACGACGACCCCGGGGTTCATGACATCGTCGGGGTCGAGGAGCGCCTTGAAGGCCTCCATCGCGCGCAGGGCTTCGGGACTGTACATGGCGGGCAGCAACTCGGAGCGGGCACGCCCGTCCCCGTGCTCACCGGAGAGGGAGCCCCCGTGCTCGGCGGCCAGGGCCGCGGCGCGTTCGAGGAACCTGCGCATGAGCGTGCCCCCGGCATCGAGAGGAAAATCGATGCGAACGTGGACGCACCCGTCGCCGAAGTGGCCGTATGCCAGCCCGGAGACGCTCTCCTCGGCCATGAGGGCCTCGAGTCCACGCAGGTAGTCCCCGAGCCGTTCCGGCGGGACAGCGGAATCCTCCCAGCCCGGCCAGGCCTGCTTGCCCTCGGCGGTGCGTCCCGCCAGGCCCGCACCGTCGGCACGGATCTGCCAGAGCCTGGTCGCCTCGGGGCCGGCGGGCAGCACGACGGCGTCGGCCGATCCGGAGGCGGCGACGAGCCTGCGCGCCGCCTCGACCGCCTCGTCCGAGGTGGCGCCGCCGACTTCGGCGATCAGCCATCCTCTGCCCGCGGGCAGGGTGGGGACGCCGGCGTCGCCGTGTGCCCGGCGGACGACGTCGACGAGCTGTGCGTCCAAGCCTTCCAGGGCGAGCAGATCGAAGGGGAGCAGCTTCGGCACGTCGTCCGCGGCAGAGGGCATGTCGGCATAACCCAGGACGGCGATTGCTGGCGCCGGTGCCCGGGGAACGAGCCTGACCGTCGCTTCGAGGAGGATGCCGCAGCTGCCTTCGGTGCCGGCCAGGGCGGCTGCAAGATCGTGTCCATTCTCGGGGAGCAGGTGCTCCAGGGAGTAGCCGGAGATCTGGCGTCCGAAGCGCCCGAACTCGGTGCGCAGTACGGCCAAGTTCGCCGTCACGAAGGAGTCCAGGCCGGGCACCGCAGTGAGCGCGCCCTTCCCCGAGCCGGCCGTGATGACCTCGCCGCGGCCGGTCAGCCACGTCATGGACACCACGTTATCGGCCGTGCGCCCGTAGGCCAGGCCGTGCGGACCGCATGCGTTGTTGCCGATCATGCCGCCGATCGTGCAGCGGCTGGCTGTGGAGGGGTCGGGGCCGAACCGCAGTCCGTGGGGCAAAACGACGTCCTGGAGTGTACCGAGGACGGTCCCGGGTTCGACTACGGCCGTCGAGGAATCCATGTCGACGGACAGGACGCGGTTCATGTGGCGAGAGAAGTCGATCACGAGGCCGTGGCCCACGGCGTTGCCGGCGCAGGAGGTGCCACCTCCCCTGACAGTGACGGGGACTCCGTGGGCGCGGGCGACACCGACAGCGATGATCACGTCTTCCTTCGACCGGGGCGTGAGCACGGCCTGCGGGACGATCCGGTAGTTCGAGGCGTCGGTCGCGTACAGCCCCCTGGTCAGGGACGAGTCGTCGACGAGCTCGCCCAGGCGCCCGCGCAGGGTGTCGAGGAAGGCGTCGGTTGCCGGATGGTCTGTCAGAGTCGCGTCCATGTCGTGCTGCTCCTGGAGGGCCAAGGGAGTCTGTCGGGCCGACACGGATGCGTTCGCGACAAAGCCGTGTCGAAGTGCCTCGGGTTTGCGGACGGGAGGCGATGCGCTGGTTGCCTCCCGAGCGCTCTACTGGCGGCGTCAGGGAAGGACGAGTTCCCGGGGGGTGTGCGCGGCGGCGTCTCGCAGCCGCCCGGGGTCCAGTCCCTCGGCGGCGAGCACGTCGATGAGCTCTGCGAGGGCCGAGGGGGGCTCCGGGCTGTCGGGCTGTCCCGCATCCGAGGCGAGGACCAGACGCGGCCCTGCCGCCCGGGCGACGGCGGCCAGTCGAACAGGCGTCATCCCGGGCTGGTGGAGAAGCTGGTAGGCGGTGATCTCAACATGGGCACCCCGCTCAGCCAGCTCGCCGATCTCCCGCACGTCCATCCCGGGAACGGTGTAGGAGGGGTGGGTGAGCAGGAACCTGCCGATGTCCCGGGCCTGCGCCTGATCCAGCAGCCACCTGCATTCGTCGCCGCTGAGATGCCCCGTGCACAACACCGCGTCGTGCTCGGCGATCAGGTCGAGGACGAAGCCGACGTCCTCAACCGCGGCATCGTCCTCCGGCAGGACCGGTGGCACGGACAACACGGAACGGTCCAACCGTTCGTCCAGGTCGCCCAACCGCGGCAGTCCGGCGGTCTCCTGCGTGTGAGCGTCCGCGGTGGGGAACCACACGACGCGGCCACCGGTAGACAGGGCCGACAAGACGGCAGCCGGATTGATCCCGCCGACGGCGCGGTTGAGAGTGATGCCCCCCACGACGTCGAGGCCGGACGAGCGGCGGAGAGCACTGGCACGTCCCACGGTCGATTCGTGGTGGGCCTTCAGCACGAAACCGCTGTACCCGGCCGCGGCGTAGCTGGCCCCGATCTGGTCGTCGTAGCCGATCCGCTCGAGGACGTCAGGGGCGGCGTGGACATGGACGTCAAACATGCATTTGCTCCTTCGCAGGGCCGAGGCCGGCCGTGAGGGCTCCGGTGAGGAGCCCGGTCCGGGCTTCGGCGCGCAGCGGGACCTCCGCCCGCAGCCGGCGCAGAGCGCTCAGGTCGAGCTCCGCGACATCGGCACCCGGCTCGTCGCCGAGGTGTACGAGGACGCTGCCGTCCGGGCCCAAGACCCGCGAGCCGCCCCAGAACCGGGCCCCGCAGTCCGTCCCACAGCGGTTGACGAAGACGACGTAGCACTGCAGCAGCACGGCCGTGTGCTCGAGGATCACCTCCCACGTGCGGCGGATGCGCGCCGGATCGGAGCCTTCGGCACTGGCCACGGGCACGACCAGAACTTCGGCACCGCTCTGGGCCGCCAGCCACGGGATGACGGGATGCCACATGTCGTTGCAGATGGCCGTGGCGATCCTGGCCATCCGCATGTCGCCTGCGTGCAGCCGCTCACCTGGCCGGAATGAAAGGTGTTCGTTCCACGGCGCGTAGGACACGGGATGGAGCTTGCGCTGGAGGTGACGGGTTCCGGTCAGCGGGTCGGTCAGCAGATAGCTGTTCCAGGGCAGGCCAGCGGCACTCTTCTCGGCGAAGCCTACGGCGATTCCCGCGGACACGAGGGACAGGAGCCGGGGATCGTCGGCAGCGAAGAGATCCGTCTGCACGTGTGGGGTGAATCCGTAGCCATTGACAGAGAGTTCCGGGGTGAGGGCGAGATCGACCGGGTCGAGTTCGTGGTGCAGTTCGGCGATGCGGGCGAGGTTCTCCTCGATCGCTCCGAAAACGGGCGCGGTCTGGAGGAGTCCCACGCGTAGGGTGGCCCGCGCCTCCGAGCCCGCCGTCACTTCAGCTTGTTGGCGCTGAGCCACTGGTGCGCAACCTCCTCCGGCCTCTTGCCGTCCACGTCGATACGCGCGTTGAGCCACTGCAGTTCGGCGGTGGTCAGCAGGCTGCTCACCGGGTCCATAGCCGTCCGGATCTGCGGGTGCTTCTCCAAAACGGCGCCTCGCACGTTCAGGGACAGGTTGTAGGGCGGAAAGAACTGCCTGTCGTCCTTCAGGAGGGTCAGCCCGAGGGCGGGGATCCGGCCATCGGTAGCGAAAACCTCACCGAAGTTGCAGGGGTTGCCCTTGGCGACGGCGTTGTAGATCGGGCCCTCGGCCAGCTCCGCCACCTCTCTTTTGGGGAGACGGAAGCCGTACTTCTCCTGCAGCTGCGGCCACCCGTCGTCGCGGCCGAAGAACTCCGAGGCGCCGCAGAATCCGGCGTTCTTCGGGTCCGTGGCGACCAGTCCGGCGTAGTCGGAGAGCGTGGAGACACCCAGTTTCCTCGCGGTCTCCCTTTTCACCGCCACGGCATAGGTGTTGTTCGCTGCTGCGGGCGGCAGCCACACCACCCCGTGCTTGGCCTTGTCCAGCGCGCTGACCTTCTTGTACACGGCCTCCGGATCGGTGAGGGCCCCCTCCAGCCGCAAGGCCAGCCAGCCAGTGCCCGTGTACTCCCAATACATGTCCACGGAGCCGCTGGTCACCGCCGCGCGCACGGCGTTGCTTCCGCTCATGCCGCAGGTGCGCTTGACGGGCGCTCCCTGCGATTCGAGCCGCTGGGCGGTGATCTCGCACAGCAGCAGCTGCTCGGTGAAGTTCTTCGAAGCGACATTCACAGTGACCCCTTTGAGGGGACCGCTGTGAGCGGGGCCGCCGCCGGCCTGTTCGACGCCGCTCTTGGTGAGCGCGCAGCCGCTCGTGAGCGCGAGGCTGAGCAGACCTGCCGCAGCCAGCATGGGTGAGCGCATGCCGAGGCCTTTCGTGGTGCTTGACGGTGTCGGGGCGGATCAGAACGGGAGCGGGGTCTCAGATGCCACGCGGGCGCAGTGCCCGCTCGGCCAGGCCGGCCAGCCAGTCGACGGTCAGGGCCAGGGCCATGGTGAGGGCGCTGCCGATGACGAGCACCGGTGTCCTGTCCAGCGAGATGCCGGAGGAGATGACGGAACCGAGACCCCCGGCGTTGGTGAAGGCGGCGAGGGTGGCCACCCCGACGTTGAGGATCAGTGCCACGCGGATGCCGGCCAGCATCACCGGGACCGCCAGGGGCAGTTCGATCGTGCGCAGCACCTGCAGTCGGCTCATCCCCATGCCACGTCCCGCGTCGATCAGGGCGGGGTCGACCTGACGGATGCCGACCATGGTGTTGCGCAGCACGGGAAGGAGGGCGTACAGCACCAGCGCCACCACGGCCATCCAAAAGCCGACGCCGAAGACCATGGCCAGCAGCACCAGCACACCGATGGACGGCACCGCCTGGCTGGCGCTGGCGGCCGCGAGCACCATCACGCCCGCCCTGCTGATGCCGGGCCTGGTGAGCAGCACGCCCAGGGGGACACCGATGGCGATGGTCAGCAGCGTCGAGGCGACGACCAGCTCGATGTGCTCCCACAAGGCGCTCAGGACGACGTCGGAGGCCAGACTGCGGGTCTCGATAGAGTCCAGCTGGAGGGAATGGACGTAGGCCCACAGGGCGCCCAGCAGGACCAGGACGACCAGCGGCAGCACCCAGATCTTGGAGAGCCGGGCTCCGGATTGGGTGATCCCTTCGACGGCCCCGCTGCTCATGACAACACCTTCGCAGGCTGGGCGGCGGCTGTGAGCAGGGTCTGGAGGTCGAGGTAGCGGACGCCGTCGCCGGGCACGCTGACCTCTACGCCCTCCGCCCGTGACGCCAGTACCAGTTCGAGCGCCCGGTGGACGCTTTCATCGGGGTCGATCGCGATGGTGTTGGCGACGGCGGCGTTGCCAGGCGGAGCGCCGGCGACGACGTCAGCGACCGTCAGGAGCGACAGCCGCCGCACCGGGGCACCCGACCCGACGAAGTCGCGTACGAAGTCGTCGGCGGGGTGGGTGAGGATCTCAAGGGGGGTGTCGAACTGGGTCAGGCGGGAGCCGGGTCCGAAGAGGGCGATGCGGTCGCCCAGGCGCAGTGCCTCGTCGATGTCGTGCGTGACCATCACAATCGTCTTGCGGATGCGTTCCTGCAGCTTGAGGAACTCCAGCTGGAGCTTCTCCCGCGCGATGGGGTCCACAGCGCCGAACGGCTCGTCCATCAGCATCACCGGGGGGTCTGCGGCCAGGGCGCGGGCGACGCCGACTCTCTGCTGCTGACCGCCGGAGAGCTGGCGGGGGTAGCGATCGGCGTAGGCGGCCGGATCGAGCCCGACCATCTCCAGGAGCTCCATCGCCCGCCCGCGGCGCTCGGTCTTCTTCGCCCCGAGCATCCTGGGCACCAGGGCGATGTTGTCCGCGATCGTGAGGTGCGGCATCAGGCCGATCTGCTGGATGACGTAGCCGATGCCTCGCCGCAACTCGTCCACGTCGGCGTGGGTGACGTCCTTGCCGTCGATGAAGATCCGCCCGCCCGTCGGCTCGACGAGGCGGTTGATCATGCGCAGCGTGGTGGTCTTCCCGCATCCGGACGGGCCGACCAGGACGACGAACTCCCCGCGCTTGATCTCCATCGAAAGCCCGGAGACGGCCGCGAGTTCCTGGCCCGGGTAGTGTTTGGAGACCTCGTCGAGAAAGATCATGGTGTCGGGGCTCGGGGTGGGCCTGTCAGACATGCAATCCTCGCAGCGCAGTGATCTTGGCAATTCCTATGAACAGCAGGTCGAGGACCAGAGCGACGAGCACCACTCCGATCACGCCGGAGAGGGCTTCCTCCAGCGCGTTGGCTCCCCCGATGCGATCGAGCCCGCGGAAGATGAGCTGCCCCAGACCGGGGCCGCGCACGACGGCTCCGATGGCCGCTGTCGCGACCAGCATGATCGTCGCCGTCCGGATCCCGTTGAGTATCACCGGCCAGGCCAGTGGCAGAACAACCGTGCGCATCCGCCGTCCCGGGCCCATGCCGAGGCCGCGTGCCGCCTCGACCACGGCGGGATCGACCTCTTCGATGCCGGTGACCGTATTGCGCAGGATCGGGAAAATCCCGTACGCGGTGAGGGCGGCGATCGTAGGGGCAACACCCAGTCCCAAGACGGGAATCATCAGCGCGAACAGGGCGAACGAGGGCACGGTCAGCAGGGATCCCGTGACAGACAGCAGGGCTTGGCGCAGCCCGGGCGTGGTCTGGGTGAGAACGGCGAGCCCAGTTCCGACGACCGAGGCGATCGAAACACTGATCAGCACCAGCTCGATATGTTGCTGAGCCAGGAACAGCAGATAGGAGGAATTCTCTTTCATGTAGGCAATGAGGTTCACGGCGCAGCCGACCCCCCGTGGGCCCAGATACCGACCGCGTGGCGGAGCGGTTGTCGCAGACCGAAGGGATGTCGGCCGGTGGGACCGGACTCGGGAATCGGATAGGCGAGATGTCGCATGGTGTTCTCCGGTCATCCTGGGCTCGAACGGATAGTGGTGGGCCGGCTTCGACGGCCGTCAGAGGTCGCTCGGATCGGCGCAAGAGCGCACGTCGGAGCAGAGGGACGTCTGCAGGGCCCGAACGGCCGACAGCAGGTGCCCGCCGAACGCCTGGACGTGCGGCTCGATCCTGAAGGCGGGGCCCGAGATGTTCACCGCGGCTTTGATCCGTCCGGTGAAATCCCGCACCGGAGCGCCGATGCCGAACAGCTCCGGGTCGAACACCCGGTTGGCGACCGTGTATCCCCGCCGGCGGGACTCCTCCACCCGCGCGAGAAACTCGCCCGCTTCACGGTCCGAGACCGCGTCGGCTCCGCGCCGGACCATATCGAGGATGTGCTCGTCCTCGTAGTCCATCAGCAGCGCCATGCCACTGGAACTGCGGTGTACCGGGATCGTGCGGCCAACCCAGTTCACGGCCTCGATCGACCGGCGGGAGCCTTCCGAGAGAACGGTGAGCACCTCGCCGTCGCTGAGCACACTCAAGTAGGTGCGCTCTCGCACGCTTTCGGTCAGTCTGAGCAACTGCGGAGCCGCGAGCTTGGTCAGCCGCTGGTCCCCCGCCCGAACCGCCAAGGCGAATAGCCGCCAGCTCAGCTCGTACCGCCCCGAAGGGCGCCTGGCCACCATGCCGGTCTCCAGGAGGCTTTTGAGCTGCCGGGACACGACGGATTTCTCGCGCCCCACCACTCGGGCGACGTCGGCCACGCTCAGCCCGTCCGGGAAGCCGGCCGGATCAGCCGAAGCCATGGCGTCGAGGATCGCCATCACACGCGAAGCGCCGCTTCGCGCTGAAGGGTTCTGCTTCTGCTCAAAAACCATACCGAGTCCTAGGTAGCGGTATGCATCGCCAGATAGTGGACGGTGGGCAACACAACACACCCGTGCATTTCTTACACACCGTGATGCCTACGGGCCGTCCGCGGCGCCGGGGCTGGCCGGCCGGGCCCGGCGCGCGCAACCCCGGCCGTCAGGCCGAGACGCTCCGGGCGGGAGCGGCGGAGACCCGAAACGCCGCATCAAAGAAATCATGCAGACCGTCGCAGAGCAGCGCGAACTCCGGGTGATCGTCGTACATGAAATCGTTGTGCCGACCGTCGATCGTGTACAGCGTCTTGGGCGAGACGGCAGCCGCGTACAGGGAGCGAGCCTCAGCGTAGGGGTGCAGCGAGTTCCGCTCACCGTGCGCGATGAACAGGGGTGTCGACGCGAGGTTCGCCACCACGTGTGCCACCTCCAGGTCCAGGATGGACTCCGTGAACTGCAGCCGGGTCGGGTGCCCGAACCCGTAGACCTGCGACAGTTCCTTCTCGACGTAGTCACCGGTCGCCGGGTCGAGCGGGTAGTGGGCGAAGGTGTCCGCGAGCTTGGACTCGCCATTCAGGACCCGGTTGACCCTGTCCTCCGCCACCTCCTCGACAATCTTGAGGAACTCGTCATAGGTATGGATGGACTGGAGCCAGCGTTCCCCGTCGTAGAACCCATTCAGGGCAGCGACGCCGGCGATGTCACCTGCCTTCTCGGCGGCAAGGATGACGTTCGCGGCGCCCATGCCCCAGCCCACGAGGCCGACACGGCGGGAGTCGACGTCATCCCGCGAGCGGATGAACGTCACCGCGTTGCGCACGTCCTGGACCTGCTCCTCGATCAGGACCCGTCCCTTCTCCCCCTCACTGTCGGCCATGCCGCGGTAGTCGAAGCCCAGGCAGACATAACCCCGTGCAGTCAGTCGCTGCGCGAACAGCTTCGGGTAGAACTCGTTGAAGCCCTGGTAGCCGGAGTTGATGACGAGCGCTGCGTGCTGCCTGCCATCCGGCAGGTCGTCGGGGTAATAGATGGTGGCCTCAAGGCGGCTGCCCTCGCTGTAGAAGACCGTTTCCTTCTCGATCACGATATTTCCCTGGGTTGGTCCGACCGGGCCGGCCGGGCCCCGCTTGCTCCGAGCCCGGCGCGTCACCGCTTCTGCCTACGGCGGTCCCTGCGTACCTGCCGTGCGTGTACCGCAGGTCCTGGTCGGCCACTCTCAAGCCATGATGTGGTCAACGCAACGACCCCATGCATATTTTGCAACGCCAGGAAAGCCGGTTGCCGTCGAGGGGCGGCATGACCTCGACACCTACTACGCCCACACGCCGTTCATCCGCGAGATGATCGTCCTCTATCTCGCCGCGCACCTCATCTCCGCCATCGTCTCCACCATGCTGTGCGTGCGCTGGGCCCGCGAAGTCGGCGAATGACTACACATCGGTCTCATGGTCCTCATCGCTGGCTTCGTCCTCAACGTCCTGTTCGGCACCACGAAAATGGCAGCCGTCGTCGCGCGCTGGGCCGGCCGCGACTGAGCACCCATGTGGCCCCTCCCACGGCAGCCACACGTGCGACGCTTTCAGCCTCGACGACCTCGTACGGGAGCCCATGGGTGGGTTCGACATCGAGAAATGCGTCAAGGACCCTTCCCGCCATGGCAGTCGTCGTCATCGCCCCCCGGCCTGCAAGCTCACAATCATCAAGAAGGGCGCTGACGCCGTCGAGGACGACATCGCCTCAGGAACCCGGCGGGGCAAGGAAGTGCTCAATTGCGCCAGCGAGGGCCGCCGGGGACAGCTTCCCGTCTGGCACCCAAGTCCTCATGGGCGATGGCACCACCCGCCCGATCGAGCAGATCAAGGTCGGCGACCAGGCCCTGGCAGCCGATCCTCAAACAGGGGAATCCGGCCCGCGCCGCGTCGACGCAACGAGCTACACCCCTGACGACCGCGATTTCACCAGCATCACCGTCACCGAGGCCGACAGCGACGGCGTGACTGCTGGGTGGCCCAGTCGTTGGGGATGTGGATGCCTTCTGAGCGGGCGGATCTGAATGGGCGGGACGACCGTGGTTGGGCCTCGTCCCGCCCATCACACGCGTCTATGGACGGCGAGTGGCTGATCGAGCAGATCGTCTCGGCCGTGAAGGCCGATGAGGATCCGGAGATCCGGCGGCTGTTGGCGTCTGGCGGTCATCGACCGTTCCCAACCCGGTCATGACCGGTCTCAAGGCTCAACGTCGGCGGCGCCTACGACGAACGACAGAGGTCACGTAGACGATGAGGAACGCCGTAGGGAAGGTGCCGAAGAGCAGATAGGTCACCAGGTCGACCGAGACGCCATCCAGTACGTCGGTGCCGAAAGCCACGACGCTGAACAGCCCCATGACGAGGCAGGCGGAGCAACCTCCCGCATAGGAAGCGAGGGTGCCCGACGTCAACTCGTATTCGCTGGTCTTGCGCGTCGTAGCGGCCATTTTGTCGGCGATACCCGGAGCGGCCGTCCAGCTCTGCCCGCGCTGCTCCTCCCACAGGTCGCGCAGGGCGTAAAGCTCGTCCCCAACCTTCCCCAGCTCCCGCTCGTTGAGGTGGGGAAGCCAGAACCTGCGACCGTCACTGTCGTAAAGCGCAACGACCCATTGCGGCAGGTCGTGCTGTTCCGCGCTCGGGATGCGCTCAATCTGTAGGCCCTGCACGTCTGACCAAGCCACCCTCTTGGTCCAGAAAGCCGTTCGGATCAGAATGTGGTCGCGGTGGACGACCGTCACGGCTCGTATCAGCGCAGCGAGCACCCAAACGGCGAGTATCACGACTAACGAGATGACCACCACACTGATCCACAAAGGAACCCGGCCGCCCAGCACGAGTGCCCCCGCGGCCGCTATCACACCCATGAACGCGGGAACGACAAAGGCAACGGCGCGCCCCTTGTGCCTGCGGTACTCCCACAGATACGGATCACCGGTCATCGGATGCCCCCCCCCTTCGCCGCCCCACGAATCCGTGCCACACAAGGGAACGAGCGATGCAACATCCCCGAAGCCGCGCTCAGCTTACGGGCGAAGAGAGCCGTTTCCAACGGGCCCCTTACCCGAACCCGACACGGCCGTGTAGCCCTGGTAGCGCCAGATGAGACAGGGGCAACCCCTGCCACCCCGAACAGGTTTCCAGTGTTCGGTTACTGACCTTCGAATGGTGGTGTCGTAGGGGCTGACGCCTCTTGATCCTGCGGTATGTCGACCGCATGGGGTATGCGCAAGGGGGCGGACTGACCGACGAACGGCGGGCCTTCCGCGAGAAGTTGAGGGTGGAGGCAGCCGAGCGGTTCAGGCAGGGCAACGAGACGGAGAGCCGATTTGAGGACCTGGAGATCGATCATGTTGATCCCCAGCGAGCGTCGGTGGTCTGAATCGCGGCCGCCGCGGAAGCAGGTTGAACGCGCGATCCCGGACGCTGTCAGATGGTGAGGAGGACCCGCTGTCCCAGGAGGTCAAGGTTGGCGCGGCCGTAGCCCTTCCATTTGAGGAGCTTGATTCGCGTGACGTGGCCCTCGACCTGGCCCGAGCTCCAGGAGCTGGACAGGCCGGCGACGAGGACGGCAGCAAGATCAGCCTCAACACGAGCACCCCCGACCCCGCCTGCACGAGAGTTGGCCGCAACGCATGGCATTGGCCCACACGGAGACGGCCACCCGCGTCGCCGTCAACTCGGTCGTCTTCCGCGCCAGCGGCCAGAACCTCAGATCCCTCATGGCTGTGATTTCTCCGCTCGGTTCCCGGCAGACCGTGGCCGCGCTGCTGACCCTGACCGTGGTCAGCGGTCTTGTCGACGCGGTCAGCTACCTGGTCCTGAGCCGGGTCTTCGTAGCGAACATGACGGGCAACGTTGTCTTCCTCGGCTTCGCCGCGGACCCGGACTCGGGACTGTGAGCCCCCTTCGGGATATGAGCGGTGGCTCACGGTGCCCACGTAGACGAACTGGTCCCAACCGACGTGGACCGCGAACGCTCCCTCCGCCTCCAGGCGGCACCAGGCGGCACCAGGCGCCGTTGTCGGGGAGCATGGCCCGGACGAATTCCAGGCCGACGGCGATCGTCACCAGCGCACCGTCGTGGAATCCGGCGAGGCCGGCCGGGAACAGGCTGGCCAGGCCGTAGCCATCGACCGGTGGCTCCAGACCGAAGTGGGCGAAGCCGCCGACAATCCACAGGGCATCTTCGATTACGTCGGTGGCCCCCCGCGGCGAGCGACCAGGGATATGTGCCAGGGCTGTTGCTGGCAGGGGTGGCGGCGCCGCGGCAGTCGCTGGTGGAAGAGCGAACCTCAGCGGCGTTGAGTGCGACGCCCGGATGAGAGAGCAAGGATGGCTGCCAGGGCGGAGCCCATGGTGAGCACGAGGAAGAGGCCGTCGTAACCGCCGAGCCATCCGGCCATTGTTGCTCCCGCCCAGGGAGCGAGGGCGGCTGTCACAGTGGCGGGAGCGGTGAGCAGTGCGGACAGGCGGCCGTAATCTGCGGTCCCCCAGCGGTCGGTGACGGCGGTGGCGTGCAGGAGGGTGAGGTTGCCGCGTACGACTCCGGCGAGGACTGCGAGCAGGATCAGCAGCGGGATCGGGCCGGGGACCAGGGCCAGGCCGGCGGTGGTGGCTCCTCCTGCAGCGATCAGGACGGTAGTGCGGGTGGTGACGCCGGTTCGGCGGGCGAGGGATGCGTAGAGCGTACGGCCCAGGGTCTGGCCCACTCCGCCCAGTCCCAGGGCCCAGGCCGCGGTTGTGGGGGCCGCGCCGCGTTCGGTGAGCAGGGAGACCAGTCCGAAGACGACGGCGTACATGGCGAAGCCGGAGAAGGTGAAGGCCAGCGCCAAGAGGAGGAAGGGACGGCTCCGGGCGATGGGTGCGCAGCCGGAGGTGGGCGCGGCAGGGGGCGCTGGCGGGCCGGGGGGCCAAGGGGCGCGCAGGGCAAGAGCGTGGGCCGGGATGGTGATGCCGGCGAGGATGGCGGCGAGTACGGCGTAGGTCGTGCGCCAGCTGAGTTGGTCCGCGAGCAGGGCGGTGAGGGGTGCGAAGACGGTGCTGGCAAGGCCGCCTGCGAGGGTGACGATGGTCAGGGCGCGGATGCGGTCGGGGCCCCACCAGCGGGTGAGTGCGGCGAAGGCGGGCTGGTAGAAGGTTGCGGCCATGGAGACGCCGGCCAGGAGCCAGGCGGCGGTGAACGCGTAGAGGTTCGGCGCCGCGGCAATGGCCAGTACGGAGGCGACCGCGAGTACGGATCCGCAGGTCATCACGGCGCGGGGGCCTCGGCGGTCGAGGATGCGGCCGACGGGTATTGCGGCGACGGCCGAGATCAGCAGGGCGGCGGAGAAGGCGGCGGTTGCGCTGCTCGTGGACCAGCCGGTGGCTGCGGTCAGGTGCGGGAGCAGGACGGGAAAGGCGTAGTAGACGATTCCCCAGCTGGTGATCTGGGTGGCGCACAGGGCGGGCAGGACGGCGCGAGGCCGCGACCGGTCCCCTGTTCCGGTCGCGGCCTCGTGGGTGTGAAGATCGGTCATGGTCAGGTCAGCAGCAGCCACTGGTGGCGACAGGCTCGGCCGCACTGACGTCGTTGGCGGCCGGGTTGGAGCGGCATGTGCTGCCTTCCTGTCTGGTATGGGCGTTGGCGTCGGCTTTGATGCCGTACACCTCCCGGGGTTTCTGGCTGGGGCCGTGGACCCAGACCTTGTCCTGGACGGTGTAGCGGCAGGTGGTGTCCTTCTCCTCGGCGGTGGCCAGGCCCGCCTTGCTCAGGCGGATGGTCGTGTGGACGGCGTCGGTGGTTTCGACCTCGACGCCGAGGTGGTCCATGCGGGTGTCCTCTCCCGCCGCGCCTTCTATGAGGACGAGCTCGAGCGGGGTCTCGCCGATGGCGAAGCCGGCCAAGCCGTCGCGGAGTTTGGCGGGCTCGGTGCCGAGCAGCTTGGTGTGCGAGGCGTTGGCTGCGCCGAGGTCGGGGGCGCGAAGGGCGAGCTGTACGCGGGACATGACGAGCCGCCTGAGGATGGGGTTGAGGCTTCAGCAGCCGCCGGAGGTGGCCGGAGCGCCGACGCCGATCTGGACAGTGGTGGGGGTGGCGCAGCAACCGCCACCGGCCTTGGACTCGGTGGCGTCGGGCTCGTCGAACAGGCCCGCGCCGCCGCAGACTCCGGTCTCCGGGAGGGTCAGCTCGACGCGTTCGGCCGCCTCTTGGTCTCCGGCGAGGGCTGCGGCGATGGAGCGGACCTGCTCGTAGCCGGTCATGGCGAGGAAAGTCGGGGCACGGCCGTAGCTCTTCATACCGACGAGAAAGACGTCCTTCTCCGGGTGGGAGAGCTCGTTGACGCCGTGTGGATAGACGGTGCCGCAGGAGTGCTGGTTGGGGTCGATCAGCGGGGCGAGGTCGACGGGGGCCTGGAGGCGTTCGTCGAGGCTCAGGCGCAGCTCTGCCACGAACGACAGGTCGGGGCGCAAGCCGGTCAGGACGATGACCTCGTCGACCGGGTCCAGGCGGCGGCCGTCCTCGGCGGCGAGAACCAGCTGCTCGCCGGCCTTCTCGACGACGCTGGTGCGGAAGCCGGTGACCGCATCGGCGTAGCCCTCGTCGACGGCTGCTTTGGCGGCGAGGCCGAGCGCACCGCGGGTGGGCAGCTGATCGGCCTCACCGCCACCGAAGGTGGAGCCCCCGATGCCGCGCCTCAGGACCCACACGGCATGCGTGCCGGGTGCATCCTTGGCGAGGTCCGCCAGGTAAGCGAGGGCAGTGAACGCCGAGGCACCGGACCCGATGACGGCGGTGCGCTTGCCGGCGTAACGGGCCCGTACGGCCGGGTTCTTGAGGTCCGGGACGCGGTAGGAGATGCGGTCGGAGGAGGCCTGTTCGCCGAGAGCGGGGAGGCCGTCACCGCCGATCGGGCTGGGGGTGGACCAGGTGCCCGAGGCGTCGATGACCGCGGTGGCGGTGAGCCGCTCCTCGGTGCCGTCGGCGTTGAGGATGTGGACGGTGAACGGCTGCTGATCCCGGTCGGCGTCTACGACCCGATCGCGGCCGAGGCGGGATACGCCGGTGACGGTGGCACCGAAGCGGACCTTGTCGCCGAGGACGTCGGCGAGCGGCTGAAGGTACTGCTCGGCCCAGTCTCCGCCGGTGGGGTAGGCGTCGAAGTTGTCCTGGTGCACCAGGCCGACGGCGACCCCTGCGGGCGCGGTGCCGGTACACAGGGCGGCAAGGAGAAGAGCGCCGCGGGCAGGCCCGCACGCCGGTACCCACGCCTAGGGAACGGATGGGACCTGGCCATCGCCGGTCACCTTCAATCTGGAGAGACCCAGACGCCGTCGAACCCCCAGGGACGTCGTTTTCAGCGTACGCCAGGCACTTCGAACCCGTCGTCGACAGGCAACAGCGGTGGTCCGTGCGAAGAGGCATTGTCAACGTAACGTTGCAGGTCAGCGGGTCGGTGAGGGCAGCGCCGGGTGAACAACTCGAGGTCTACAGCGCCTCGAAGGGGGCCGTGAGCAACCTCGTGCACAACTGGGCCCGGCAGTCGCGGGAGCGCCGATTCCGGGTCAACGTGCTCAGCCCGGGACCCACGCGGACCCCTGGCCTGCTGGGCGCCGCGGGGCCGGACGTCGACCAGTTCGCCGAGGCCGTCGTGCCACTGGGGCGGCTGGCCTACACCGAGGAAATCGCCGAGGCCGCCCTCTTCCTGGCTTCCGACGCCTCGTCGTTCGTCACCGGCGCCGAACTCTTCGCCGACGGCGGCTACACCCGGGCCTGAACCACGGCCGGTGGTGCGCATCCGGATCCCTCGCAGCCGTGGGGCGCACTCCCGGACGCGCGTGTGCGTCGTACGAGGCCCAGTGCACCGGGAGCAACGAGATCGTGGCCGCGGCCTCTTTTCAAGCCCGTAGTCAAAGATCAGCACTAGCTCGATGCGCGCCCAATGTGGGTGACGAGGATGCGGATGACTTGGTTGTCAATAATGTACAACGCTCGATAGGGTCCGACCCTCAGACGCCGGTACACACCGCCGTATGGCGAGGAGTTGACGGGCCGAGGATTTTCACCGAGGGCATCTACGGCTTCGTACAGGGCGGCTAGACCTTGCGGATCGTCCTTGAGGAACTGCACTGCAGCGCTGGTGGCCTCGGGCTCCCAGATGATGCTGTAGGTCACGTACGCAGCCCCAGCATGCGGCCAACCTCTTCGTGGCTGACGCCCTCGCCGAGCAGGCCCTGCGCCTGGAGGCGCTCCCGTTCAGCAATTGCGAGAGAATCTTCAAGATCCTCTATCACCTGAGGTGACACGAGGAGAGCTGCGACATGGCCGTGGTCTGTTAGTGCAATGGTTTCACGGCCATGCGCAGCGCGCCGCACTAGGTCGCCCAGCTCTGATCGGGCTTTGCTGATCGCAATCTCAGTCATGCCCACATGGTGCCACAAGATTAATCTTGTGGGCAATGAGGAGCGGGTTTCCTGATCCAAGCCCAGCCGCAAAAGGAGTGCCGCAGGCCAGCCAGCCGGCGCGCGGGACCCGGATCCCTTCCAGGAGGGACGGGAGGGACCGCGCGCAGATGCTGTCGTGGCGCTGCCAGGTGCCAGGTGCCAGCAGGATGGCGAGGGCCGCGCGTGGCCGTCCCAGGTGCCGCGGACTTTGACGGTCAGTCCGCCTCGGGATTGGCCGAGGGTGTGAGGTCCGGTGCAGTCACACGACTGTGACCAACGACAAGGCTCGGGCATCCCCGCATGGCTGTGCTGGCCCGAGATCTACCCGGCGTCGCTTTATGCTCCCCACTCAGTTGCAGTGTCAACGCACACCGCTGGGCCTACGAAGGCAGCGGTTGATGGCGGTGCGCCGGCTTTGCAGACTCGATGGCATGTCTGAACGGTTAGACGGGGCGGCTGCGGGATCTCTCCGGGCCTGCGGCTACGCGGCGCCCGCCGCTGCCAGCGCCGCGACCGGCAGGAGCAGAATCCACTGCGGCAGGCGGAGTAGCGGTCGGGGCCAGCCGACTGACAGCGTGACGACCAAGAAGGTTGCCGCGTACGCGATGAAGTGCGCGGCCACGAACCACGCCACCAGGCTGGTACCCGGCGTACCGTCCGTCAGGGAGAGGTAGAGCAGAGCGATTCCGGAGAGCACCAGGTCGCCGCTCACCATGTGCCACACGGCGTGCAGGACACGCTTGGGTTCGTCCGCGAGCCCGCAGGACAGCAGCGGGCGCACCACGTCGCGGTGCCCGCCGACAATGTGCACTGCGGCCACCCCGAGCGCAGTGATCCCTGCCGCGAGAATCCAGCCGTTCACCGGACCTCAATTCCTTTGGCCACGACGGCGGCCAGCAGTGCGGGAAGCTGCGGGTCAGGGTGCTCCCCGACCAGCCCTACATGGAAGAACACGGTGCCAGCCAGCGCGTCCAGGACCAGGTCCGTGTGCGTTTCGGTCGCCATCTCCCCGCGCAGCACCGCGCGTTCGAACACAACCAGCAGCCGCTCCTTCGACGAGGCCAGGAAGTCACCGCGGATGCGCGCCTTCAATTCCGGATCGGCGGCGAAGTCGGCGAGCAGCCCCGGGAGTGCCGCCGCGGCGGCAGGCGCGCGGAACTCGTCAACCAGGCCCTGCACCAGCACGGTCAGATCCCCGGCCAGCGTTCCGGTGTCCGGGGGCGGAGTATCATCGGTGGTCGTGAAGACGGCCTCGAAGACCAGTTCCGGCTTGCCCGACCACCGCCGGTAGATCGTGTCTTTGCCGACACCGGCCCGCGCGGCCACCGCGCCGATTGCTGTCGCGGCGTAGCCGACCTCGACCACCAGCTCTGTTGTCGCGCCGATGATCGCCTCGTGTGATCGGGGATCCCTGGGGCGCCCCCTGGAGGGCTGAGAGGAGCTCATAGCAATTACCTTACGGGTCGACCCGTAAGGTAACAAGAGGCTGAGGCCTGCCCTTCGAAACCAGGGGCCGGCGGCGCCTCTTCAGGCCGCCGGATGGCTGACGAACAGGCCGAAGGACACCTGTCAGCCAACGACGGTATAGGCGAACCCGCGGGATACACGACAACCATCCCTGGAACGCGCAGCGGCCAAGAAGTCCGCCGACGCCGCCGCCGTCAGCGCCGCCCGAGCCAGCCAGTCCGCCGCCACCGCACGCAATGCCGCAGACGCCGCCGGCCGAGACGCGGACGCCGCCGAAGCCTCCGCCGCACAGGCCGAGTTCTCCGCCGAATACACCCGCCAGTCCGCCAGAGAAGCCAGCGAATCAGCGCAGGCCGCCCGCTACTCCGCGATCGCCGCCGGCAAGAGCCAGGCTGAAGCGGATGCAGCCGCGAGCCAGGCATCGGCCGACGTCAAACGCAAGCGTGAGGCAGAAATCGTCGAACTCGGCATCGTCAGCAAACGGACGGATACCAGGGCAGCGCGTGACAGCTTGCGGCCTCCCCCGCGATAGGAGCGGGCTGGCCGTTACTGTAGTCCTGCGAGAGCTGGAGCCGTCCGAGGGAGCGCTCATCCGCAAGCCACTCATCGGCTCCTCGGGAACCTCCATGACGCGGCAGGCGTCTCCGTGATCATGAGGGAACGCATTGAAGCACTGAGCGGTATCGGAGTGGCCCTGGCCGGCGGGTTCGCGGGGCTGTTGGGATGGGCCGTGGACGCCGAACTCCGGGCGCGCGCCGGATTCGCGGCAGGGCCGGACTGGCACGTCCTGTACGCGGAACTCCCGCTGACCGTCCTTGCCGGTGTAGTGGTTGCCCTGGCTGCGTGGTTGCTGCCCCGACGATGGGGAGTGGGGCCGTCGGTCGCCGGGTACACGGGACGCACCGCACTCCTCGCCTTGGCGCTGGCCGGGTTCTGGTTGGCCGTCGAGGGCTGGTACGCGGGGCTGCCCGGGCCCATGCCCGACCGTAAACCCTAACGGCCGTCCCGCGATTGATCGCGGGACGGCCGTGACATCACGACGGCCGCCTGGGTTCTTGAGGTGTGAGGATCAAGCAGGCCCACGCGGCCATGGCCCATCCTGCCCTGTGCGGCCTCACTCGCCAACATCTCGGCGAGTTGATCGAAGAACTCGCGCCACGCTGGGAAGCACATTGTGACTCCGGACGGCACGAGCGGCGCCGGGGTGGCCGCAGGCGCCAAGCCGGGGCCGGACCGAGGTACGAACTCGTCTTCACCGACCATGTGTTGATCACCCTGGTCTACTGCGGATTGGGCTCACTCACGACGCCCTGCCGGTGCTCTACGAAGTGGGATCTTCGAGCATCGGCCGTGCCGTCGGCGAGATCCGCCCACTGCTGGCGATGCGCCGGTTCGCCGACAGATGGTCACGACGGGCCAACTTGCCCTGACGGCGGGCCGGACCGCCGGCGATCACACCCCCTACGGCGCCGTGCCTGCACGGTCAATGCCGAGAAGGCGAGCAGGCCAAGCACTGCGAGCACCGCAACCAGCCAGCCCCGCCATTCATGGACCACACCTCCGAGGTCCGGACGATGTCGGCACAGAACCCTCCCTTCCGGATTCTGCTCGATCGCAAGAACCTCGAACGCGCGACGACGCACAGGTTGCCGTGGTCGAAGTCGGCTTGTGTGATGGAGACGAGCCCGCATCGGGCCCAGGCCGCATCGCGAGGACGCAGTGCCTTAAGGAGCCGCACGGACACCGCGAAAGGAGGCAGCTGTGGACGATCAGCGCATGACCGGCGCCGTGGTGGTGGGGGTGGTCGATGCTGAGCAGCAGAGGCTGGTTGTCCGCCGCGCCGCCGAAGAGGCTATTCGGCGCGGAACCGATCTGCGCATCCTGCATGCGGTCGAGTGGCCCCTGCCCCCGGGATCGACAGAATCTGCCGGGAAGGCTGCTACGAATGTGGAACATGCAGAACGCGTGATCGCTCCCTTTGCTGAGGCAATAAATCACCAGTTTCCGGAGCTGGAGGTTGTACCGGATCTGGTGTCCGGATCCCCGGCGCCGGCGCTCATCGACCGGTCTTCCGAGGCGTCGGTGATCGTTGTCGGTCACCGGGGTACCGGAGGATTCCCCAGATTGCCGCTCGGCTCGGTGAGTCTGCAGGTCGCCACGCACTCCGCGTGCCCTGTACTCGTGGTCAGGCCGACCAAGAGCGCAGAGCCGCAGGAGAACCGCGTGGTGGTGGGTGTCGATGTGGAGGACATCCCGTCGGGTCTGATGAAGTTCGCGCTGGATGCGGCCGAGTCCCGCCACGCTGCCCTGGAAGTGGTGTACGCGAACACGCGGCCTGAGCTTCTTGCCGCCGGCCCCACCGGGCCCCTGCTCGCTACCCACGAAGCGGCTTCGAGCAGCGCGCACGAGGCACTGGAAAAGGTGCTGTCCGCCTACCGGCCCCATCACCCGAGCCTGAACATAAGAGCGCGAGTCGAGCGGCGCCGCCCCGCCCACTGCCTGGTGGACGCCTCCCGTCACGCCAGCTTGCTGATTGTCGGCTCCCACGGCCGCACCGGGCTCAAGCGCCTGCTGCTCGGCTCGGTGAGTGGTGAGGTGCTGCATACCGCCACGTGCCCAGTGATGGTGGTGCCGACCCCGCAGCAAGGGAGTGCGCGCCTCAGCAGCAACCACTGACGCGACAGGCCAGGTGACGGGAACAGCCCAGGCGGCTCGCCGTCCAGCTGACCGTGTCCACCTTGTTGAGAATCCGGGCGCGGCACCGCTAGCGGGTGGGCGCTCCGGCGCGCCAGCTATGTGAACCACGCGTGCGTGGACAGCTCCGGCCGCACACCGTGCTGAGTGCGGGCGAGGACGACGGCGCTGGACAGCAGCCCGATGTGGCTGAGGCCTTGCGGGAAGTTCCCGAGAAAGGAGCCGTCGGACGGGTCGATCTGCTCGGGGAACAGGCCAAGGGGACTGGCATACCGGCACAGTTTCTCGAAGAGTTCCATCGCGTCGTCGGTGCGTCCCTGTCCGGCAAGGTTGTCCACCATCCAGAAGCTGCACAGCAAGAAGGCGCCTTCGGGTTCGTCGATCCCGTCAGGCGAGACCTCCGGCACGTAGCGGTACAGCAGACCGCCGCCGGCGTCGAGCCGGTTCGCGATAGCCCGCGTGGTTGCGATCATCCGCGGGTGGTCAGCGGGCAGCACGCGCCGCAGGGGCAGTGCGAGGAGTGATGCGTCCAGACCACCGCCGCCGGCGAGGTGTTCGGTGAGCGCGCCCGCCTCCTCGTCCCAGGCATCGGTCAGGATGCGGCGGGTGAGGCTCTCAGCCTGACGGTTCCATCCCTCGGGGTCGCCGGGCAGGTCCAGTCGGCGGGCGAGCCGTGCTGCCCGGTCAAGGGCCACCTGACACATCGCGGCCGAGTAGGTGAAGGGCCGTCCGCGCGTACGCACTTCCCAGATGCCATGGTCCGGGCGGCTCCAGGCCGTGCGTGCCTGTTCGGCCAGCCCGGCTAGCTGTTCCCACAGCGCGTCGTCGAAGCGGCCACCCCCGGTAGCGGCCCATTGGAAGGCGCAATCGAGGATCTCCCCGTAGACGTCGTGCTGTACCTGGTCCGCGGCGGCTCCGCCCCAGCGCACCGGGGCGGAGCCGCGATACCCCTCCAGGACTTTGTCCTCCACCTCGGCGGGGGGTGGCATGCCGTCGAGGTCGTACAGGACCAAGGGACGCTCGCCGTGCCCCAGCGCAGTCAGTGCCCAGTGCACGAAACCCTCGGCCTCCATCGGCAGTCCGATGCGCCGGAGCGCGAAGACCCCGTAGGCCGCGTCTCTTATCCACGCGTAGCGGTAGTCCCAGTTGCGCGTTCCATGGAGGCTTTCGGGGAGGGACGAGGTCGACGCGGCCACGATGGCACCGTTCTCGATGTGGTCGAGCAACTTCATCGTGATCGCCGAGCGACGCACCAGATCGGGACACGGCACATCATCGACCACTTGGGCCGCCCAGCGCCGCCACGCCCTTGCAGTCGCATCGAGCGCGCCGTCGGGCTCCTCGACAGTTCGGTCTGCCGGGCGCGGCTCGTCTCCCCAGCACAGCCTCAAGGCGAGATCCTCTCCCGGCTCCAGAGCCACAGAGGTGTCGAGACCGGGCAACGGGCGAGTGCTGACGAGACACGGTGGCGCATCTTGTCCCGATGCCAGCCTCCAGACGTGCGGGTCGAGCTGGGCCGGGCGGTGATCGCGGGTATCGACGAGAACGCGAAGGCGGACGGTGCCGCTGGTCACCCTGGCCCGGCGGAGCAGGACGCCGCGGCCGGCACGAGAGTCCTCCTCAAGGCGGGCACCGGGCTGGAGCAGGAAGGCGTCGGTCACCTCGACCGTCCCGTCCGGCCCCCGCATCTCGGTGACCAGCACACCCGTGTCGCGCACATAGCTCTGCCGACTTTCCCGGACTTCGTCCGGCCCCAGTACGAACCTTCCGCCTCTGTGTCGGTCGAGCAGGCCCGCGAACAGCGGAGGGCTGTCGAAGCGGGGCACGCACATGAAGCTCACTCCGCCATCGCGCCCAACGAGCGCACTGCCACGCCCGTCGCCCACCAGTCCGTGGTCAGCGATCGGCAGGTATCCCGCACGGCGTGCCAGAGGACGCCAGTCGCCCATATCTCATGTGTACCCACTACGCCCGAGCCCAGCCCGTTGCACCTCCGTCATGGCCACGGCGTACTGCAGGACGGTCGACGAGGCACTGTTCGGGCTCAGCGTGCGCCGCTACGCCGCCCTGATCGACCTGTCGTCCATGCCCCAGTGCATCGGCGGAACCCGCAACTGGGACTACCACTACTACTGGATCCGGGGTGCGGCGTACGCGGTGTTCGCGCGGCGCCGCGTCGGGCTGCCGAGTTGAAACAGAGGGCTTCTTGCGCTGGGTACTGGACGCCGTCGGCCGTGGCACGCGGCCCTTGGTGCGTTACGACCTCGACGGTCTGCCCCCGCCCGGCGAGGGGCAACGGGGGCGGCCGACTTAAGGTCCAGGTCGTCCGTGACCCGGGGTATGACGGCGACCGGCAGTGGGCGGGGTGGAGGACTTCGCCTCTGACCGAGCCGAGCATGAGGCACTTGAGCCCGCTTCGGCCCTGGGTGCCGGCCATCAGCAGCACGGCAGTACTGATGTTTCGGCCAGGACGCTCGCGGGCCGCCGCCGGGAGACCAGCTTCTCCTCTACACCGACGGAGTCACCGAGGCGCGGAACCGGGAAGGGAGCTTCTATCCCCTCGGCGAGCGTGCCCATCTCCTGAAGGACTCCGACCCGGAAGCCGCGCTGGAGGCGCTGCGCACAGACGTGGTGCGTCATGCTGCCGGCCCGGCCCACGACGATGCCGCCATGCTTCTGCTGCGCTTCCGGGAATAGCCGCACTCGCATGTGCGGCCGGCCGAACTGCTCCAGCCAGCTGGGCTCGCCACCGTGCTTACCCGCACGCAACGCCGCCGACCGAGACGCCGCCGCCGCACAGGCCGAGTTCTCCGCCGAATATGCCCGACAGTCCGCCAGCGAAGCAAGTGAATCAGCGCAGGCCGCCCGCTACTCCGCGATCGTCGCCAGCAGAGCCAGGCTGAAGCGGATGCAGCGGCGAGCCAGGCATCGGCCGACGTCAAACGCAAGCGTGAGGCGGAAATCGCCGCAGCCAAGCGCCATGCCGAAGAAGCCCGGACGAAGCAGGCCGAAAAGGAACCCGGGCACTGCGGATACACCATGGTCGCGGGCTACGCCTACCCCAACGCTTGCGAAGAAAGCGACGCCTTCGGCCTCGACAACCACATATGGGACCTCGTGGATGGGTCTGACATCGAGAAATGCGTCAAGAACCCTTCCTGAGGCGTGCGCCATGGCAGTCGTCGCCATCACCCCCGCCGGCAAGCTCAAGAGTGGCATGGCCTGGGCGTCGTCTGCACGTCCCACGTGAACTCGTGTGAGCCGCAGGAGGTCACTTCTGTGCTGCGCAATGTACGGCAGCCGACAGGTCTGGATGACTCTTCCTGTCCCGACTCCGGGCCTCGGTGAAGAGTCGGTGCCGAACGGACGGGCCAGCGCCTGCACTCGAGTCTCCTGTTGTAGCGTCCAAGGAGACGATGGTCGGACAGGTAATCGAACGGCACAACGGGGGAACACCGTGACGTGGGACGAGTGGGAGCAGGCGAAGGGTCGGGTCTTCGACCAAGGCCAGCACATGCAGTTGAACCAGCTGGCCCCCGAACGCAGTGGCGGTGGCGGCGACGTGGACCTGGTTGTGCACGACAACGTGCTGGGCGCGCTGGGCAATCTGGCCTACTCGCTGCGGCAGAGGTTCTCGACCGCCGCCGACCACGCCCGGCCGACTACCTTCGACGCGTCGATCGAACTGTTCAACGACGGGTTGGACATGGGGTCGGCCCTCACCGAACTGCACGACGCCTGGAACACGAAGACGGGCACTCTCAAGGAAGCCTGCGCGCACATTTCCAACCACCTCGACTTCTCGCGCGCCGAGCACGCGAAGGACGAGGTCAAGATCGCGACGACGATGCGCGATGCGGGCGGCGACCTATCCGTTTCACGCATCAACGACTATTTCAAGTGACCACGACATCAGGTAACGGGGGCGTCCGGTCATGGTGACCTTCCAAGACCTCAAAGACCTGCGGCTGGGCAAGCTCCAGACTGCGGTGACGGACTGGGAACAGATGGTCAAGAAGCTGGCTCTTGTCGCCGATGGAGGCGACGGCGACGCCAACGCGGCCGATCTGGACAAGAAGGCCAGGGGTGCCAACTGGAAGGGGCAGAACGCCACCGTGACGAAGGAGTTCGTCACGGTGACGGCCGCCGAGTTCGATGACGTGGTCACTGTCGCGCGGAGTGTTCACACGATCCTGAGCGGCGCGCACACGAAGCTGACGAAGCACAAGAAGGATCTGGCGGATGCCGTGGACCGGGCGGCCAGGAAGAACATCTACGTGAGCGACAAGGGCGTGGTGAACGCTTCCGTCCCGTCGCCGCAGGCGGCCGGTGACGCGAAGATCCCCATGCCGACCCAGGCCGAAGTCGACGCGGTCGCCCAGGAGATCACCACCATCCTGACAGCGGCCGGCGAGACCGACAGCACCGCTGCGGCGGCGCTGCGTTTCCATGCCAAGGACAAGCACGACTTCGAGTCGAGCGGCTTCACGAGCTTCGACTCGGCGCAGAAGACCATCCAGGACTCGAACGAACTCATAGCCCTGGGAAAGAAGGACCCGAGCGAGCTCACCAATAAGGAGCTCGAGCGCTTCAACGCGCTGATGAAGGACCACCCCGGGGATGTCATCTTCGCCGAGCGCCTGGCCACCGGCCTGGGCCCGGACGGGACGCTGAAGTTCTTCGCCGGTGCGGTTGACCTGGAGAACTGGGAGCACAAGGGCGATGCGAACACCCGGGAGTCGCGGGAAGCCCGGATGGCGCTGCTCGGCACCCTGGAGAAGGAGCTGGGCACCACCCTGGCCACCGCCTCCCGATCGGGCACCGACGCCATGGACTCCTGGAAGGACCGGGTGATCGCACTCGGCGGCCAGGACGTCGGCAGCGACAAGGGTGCGAGCCAGACCCGTGTCTACGGCTTCCAGGCCATGAGCAACCTGATGCGCCACGGGAAATACGACGGCGAGTTCCTCAACAACTACGGAAACGCGCTCGTCAAGTTCGAGAAGGAGAACACCGGGGACGTCAAGGACCCGGGTCCTGGTGGCAAGTCGCGGGAGAACGTTCTCCCGTGGGACAAGCTGCCGTCATACGCGAAGGTCGATCAGCTGCACTACGGAGACAACACCGACGCGGGCACGGACCCCATGACCGGGTTCATGAAGGCGCTGGCCCACAACCCCGACGCGGCGACGGACTTCTTCAGCTCGACCGACCCCCAGGACAACTCCCAGCACGTCCTGAAGGACCGGCAGCCCTTCAACGACGTCGTACCCGACTCCATGGGGTACGGCGAATCCGCGAGCGACTACAAGGGCCCGAAAGCGAGCTACGAGGCCACCGGCGACGCCCTTGTCGCGGCGGCGACCGGGGTCAACCCGGACGACAGTTCGGCGCGGCCCGTCGAGCACACGGCACAGCACCGGCAGGTGTTGGACAACTCGCTGAAGTACCTCTCGGAGCGGGGCGACGACTTCCCCTCGGAGATGCGCGACGACATGGCGGCGGTACTGACGAACCACGGCGACGTGGTGCACCACTCCGCCAGCGCCCTGGCCGACGACCCCGACGACCCGAACCTTCTGGACAGGAAGGAACTGCTGGAAGTCTCCAAACAGGTGTCCAGGGACCAGAACGCATACGGCATGCTCAATGAAGGGCTGAGCCGGGAAATGGTGAGGGACATCCACGAGGACGACCTGAAGGATCCCAAGGAGACTCTGCTACGGGCGGGTAACAGCGTCGGTTTCCTGGAACAGGCCCGCTACCAGGCTCTGATGACGGACAAGGACGATCCGACCTGGGATGCGAAGTGGATGTACCACGGGTTCGGCAGCATCGTGAACTTCGCACCCGGCGTCGGTGACCTCGCCCAGCGTGGCATCGACGCCGTGGCCTACGAGTGGCAGACGCAGGAGCAGAAGCGGATCGACGCAATCCACACAGGCGACAACGCGAGGGTCTTCGACGGCCGGGAGCGGCAGTTGCAGGCACTCGCCGACGAATGGGCCAAGGCCAACCCCGAACACACCAACACCCGCTACACCATCACAGACGAGATCAACGGCGCTGCCTACAACGGAAACGACCGTGCCAAGGGTCTGGCGGGAGGGTGATGAGGTCGACGAAGAAGAGTGTCCTACGTCCGGTGTACGGCGCAGTATTGCTTACCGTGCTGCTCGCCGGGGCCGTCGGCTGCGGCGGCGACAAGGAGTTCAACGTTTCTGAAGCCTGCGGGACGAAGGTCGACCCAGAGCTAATCCGGGAACTGCTGCCCGAGGGCGATAAGCTGGAAATCGACGACAGTTTGTCCGATCCGGACCAGCCACGCTGCCAACTGAGCGTCGACGGCGAACTCACGCTGTATCTGCGGGGCGACATCGTCGAGCCGTACATCAAGCCCTTGGAAATCTCAGCGGATGGGATGCGTCGGCTGGGCAACCCCTCGCCGGCCGACATCGGCGACGGTGCCACCATCGCCGACCATGGAGCGATGGCCGTGCAGGCCTGCACCCACAAGGGTGAGAAGCGACAGTACGTCCTGGCCGTCGACGGGGTGGACAACCCTAAGGACACCGTGGAGCGGCGCCGAGTACTCGAACGCTTCACACGGTCCTATCTGCCGGTCGCCATGGAAGCAGAGGGCTGCCGCCCGTAGCGGCGGGGCGCATGATGCAACCGAAATGACTGGCCAAGGGGCTGGGCGGCGGAGGGCGATGGGTCCACGAAGAGCGTCCTACGGCGTAGGCGTCCTGCTGTGACGGCAGTGTTCGCCGGGACGACTGGATGCAGCGGCGACGAGTGGTCTCGGTGCCTGAGGAGCAAAGGTTGACCCCGAACTGATCGGCCGTCTACTGCCCAGGGGCGATGAGCTGAAGACAGATCCTCAAGGGCTTCTGGCCAAGATCGCGTTGTCTCGGCACATCAAGGATGCACCAAGGGCACTGCTGCCGGTGGCCCTTGAGATGGCCCCTGGCCAGGTCTGCCGTCGGAGCGATGGCCGGGGCGCATCGCGGCCTCGCTCCCGATGGCCGCGCCGGCACGGCATGGCCATCGGGAGCGGGCGGATACCGGCTACGGTTTGGAGCAGCGTCGTGAACGCGATCCTCTAACAGGGCAGGACCGGCTGCCAGTGGGCCTACCTCCCGCACGACCTGCCGCAGAAGAGCGCGACCTACTACTACTTCGCGGCCTGGCGCGGCGACGGGACCGACCAGGTCATCCACGAACTCCCTGCGCTACCAGGTCCGCGAACGCGCCCGCCGATTAGAGGACACGACCCTGGTGGTCCTGGACACCCAAAGTGTCCACGAGGCCGCCCGGGTCGCCTCCACGACTCGCCGGGATCCGGCGAAGAGGGTGCCGGGCCGCAAGCGGGGACTGGCTGTCGATGTGCTCGGGCTGGTCATCGCCGTCATCGTGCTGGCCGCGAACACGCATGACAACGCCGCGGGCATCGCCCTACTGGACCAGGTTGCCGAGCACACCGGCGGCACCGTCGAGAAGGCTCTGGTCGATCAGGGCTTCAAGAACCAAGTCGTCGCGCATGGCGCCAGTCTGGGCATCGACGTCGAGACCGTCGTACGCAACCCGCATGAGACGGGGTTCGTTCCGCAGCCGAAGCGATGGAGGGTCGAGCAGACCTTCGGGATCCTGATACTGCACCGGTGTCTGGTCCGCGACTACGAGCACCACCCCGCGTCCTCCGCGTCCCGCGTCTACTCGGCGATGACCCACATCATGGCGCGCCTCACCAGCGTGAACACCCCCACCTGGCGCGATGCGCAGGCAGTGGCAGCGTGAACGTCAAGCCCTCCTCGACGCGCTCGGCCTCCAGGAGGACGCTGCCCGGGCCCTGGCCGACGACCTCCGCACCCAGATCGAAGGACTGCACGGCCGGCTGCGGGAGGCCGAGACCCACCTCGAACACCCCGAGATCACGCGGAAGACCGTCACCGCGCTCGCCGACCGGCTCCCGGCCGTCCCACCGGACCTGCCCGAGCACCCGGACTACCCACGCATCCTCGGTGTCTTCAACGACGCGACCGGACCGCAACGGGCCCGGGACGTCTGCGAAGCCCTCAACCACGAACTGCTGCCGAAGAACATCGAGGGCACCCACGCCTAGCTGAAACGCCTGGTCAAGCTCGGCACCCTCACCGAGGTCGACGTCGGCAGCTCCACCAGGAAGCAGTAGCCGCCACGCACCGGGGCAAGCAGCCCCACGCCAGCCTCACCGGGAAACGGCCATCACCTCACGAACCGCCCTCTCACGAGTGCCGGCGACCGGGGCAGCACCTCACTGAAGGCGCGGGATCCCCCCTGAAGAGCGGAAGTGACCTCGCTGGGGATCACCCATCAGGTACCGCGATCGTTTTCAGCCAGCTGAGGAGCATCTGCGTGTACTGGTGGGCTCGTAGTTTGAGGTCGTGGTCGTGCCATGCACGGCCTGAATACCTCGTCGATGGCCCCGGACTGCGCCTCAGCCTTGAGGATCTCAGCGCTACGGTTGCCGGCCGCCTGGAGGTCGGCGGACTGCTTGTCGCCTTCGGCAGTGAGCACCTGCGACTGCCGTTGCCCCTCAGCCCCGAGAATCGCCGCCCTCATGTCGCGCTGCACGCCCCTGCTTCTCCATCGCGTCCTTGATGGGCTACGGCGGGTCGATGGCCTTGATCTCGACCCCGTTGGCTCGCAGCCCCCGCTCCGGTTGCCTCGTCCGGCACGCCGCGGAGTTTGCTCTTGAAGGTGTCGCGCGAGGTGAGAGTCTTCTGCGGGTCCGTGGAACCCACGGCCTTCCGCAGGGTGGTGACGGTGAGCTGTTCGACACCCTGCAGGAAATCGGCGATCTCGCAGGCTGCCGCTCGTGGATCCGAGCTCCCGGAACAACCTAGAAGATTCCTGCAGTGTGACAGCTACGATCAGGTAGCCGAGGCCCTGTTCACGGGTCGGCGGGGGTCGATGACAAGCGGACAGGTGCGCCGAGATCCGCGACGGGAGAAAGTCTCCCCCAGGCTCTGGAAAGAGTGAAGGCGTCAATGACCCCTGTCCTGATGATGCCTGCACTGGCACCACGCAGTTGCTGCTTCTGTTGACGAAGTGTCCTGATCAGCGCCCTTTACGCGTCGCGCGGACGGGCGCATGTTCCCCGTCGGACCTGCTCACGCCAAATGCTCCGATGCTCCCGTGCCGGCGCGCCTTCGATGCCGGTCGAGTTCGAGCATGGCCAAAAGCGCGGTGGAGATGTTCAGCGGAAAGGCAGCGGCCTCGGCGACGGCCGTAACCCCCCAGGCCCGGCACATACTCGCCGCGAGCGCGCAGCACAGCAGCAGTGCAGGCAGAGCCCTTCGTCGCAAGGGCAGGGCACGAAGCCGCCAGACCCGAATGCACAGAACGATGTTGAACGCCAGGAAGGCCAGCGCAAACAGCGCCAGGAACAGCAAGGTGACAGGCACGGCCGGATCCCCAAACAGGCGAAAGACGGTGCCCGACCAGACTTCCCGGCACACCGGCACACGATCCTACGGGCACCGCCTCCGCCGTGTTCAGTGCGCCGACCTGCCCACCACGGCATTCAGAGAACGTAAAGATTGCCGGGCTCCGGCAGTGAAACTCGGCATGGGACAGTGGCACGATCTACCGACGGCAGACAGCGCAAGGTGGCCGAAGGGAACAGGGGCATGGCTTGGTTTCTCGGTCTCGGCATTGTCGGGCTTGTGCTGCTCGTCCTGTGCCTGGTCTTCGACGGGGTTCTCGACGGGCTCGGCGGCGCGATGGACGGGTTCCTGTCGTTGCCGGTGATCGCCGGTTTCGTGTCGGCGCTCGGTTTCACCGGGGCCATCACAATGGGCGCCGCCGGTACGGGGGCAGGGGTCGCCACCAGTGCGGGCGTGGCTGTGGGGGGCGTCGTGGGATGGGGCACCTGGCGGCTGAGCCGGGCGCTCCTGCGCGACGGCACCGCGCCCGCACCGCGTGGCGAGGACCTGACCGGCACCAGCGGCACGGTGGTGACGGCGATCCCGGCGGGCGGATACGGCGAGGTGCTGGTGTACCTGGCGGGCCAGCCGGTGAAGTACGCGGCGAAGGCTGCAATCCCCGTCGCACGCGGCACCGAGGTCTGGGTGGAATCCGTGCCCTCCGTGACGTCCATCTCCGTCCGTCCGGTCGAACGCTGACGGACCGTCATATCTCTTTCTCTTCTCGCTTTGTTCCAATCGAAGGGGGTCTCGTCATGAGCCCTGTCCTCACGGCGGTGTTGGGCATCGTCGTTCTGCTCGTTCTGCTCGGCCTCGTCGTCATCACGCGCTACAAGGTCGCCGGGCCGAGTGAAGCGTTCATCATCACGGGACGGCGTGGCAAGCAGGCCACAGACCCGCAGACAGGTCGGGTGTTCACGGACAACAGCGGCCAGAAGGTCGTGGTCGGCGGCGGCGTCTTCGTCGTGCCGTTCGTGCAGCAGAAGTTCACCCTCGACCTGTCCAGTCGGCACATCCCGATCGCCGTACGCGGCGCGGTGACCCTGCGCGGCGTAAAGGCCAATCTGGAGGGTGTCGCAATCGTCAAGGTCGGCGGCACCGAGGACTCGATTCGGGCCGCAGCCCAGCGGTTCCTGATGCAACAGGACGGCATCGTCGGCTTCACCCAGGAGGTGCTCTCCGGCGCGCTGCGTTCCATCGTCGGCCGCATGTCGGTCGAGGACATCATCCGTGACCGCGCCGCCTTCGCCGGCCAGGTCGCAGAGGAGGCGGAGGCCAGTCTGTCGGGGCAGGGGCTGGTCCTGGACGCCTTCCAGATCCAGGACATCACCACCGAGGGCTCCTATCTGGAAGACCTCGGCCGGCCGGAGGCCGCCCGGGCCAAGCAGGAGGCCGACATCGCCGAGGCCGTCGCCCGTCGCGCCGCCGAACAGGCCAGGCTGAAGGCCGAGGAGGAGATCGCAATCGCCCAGCGGACCCTCTACCTGAAGCAGGCCGAGATCAAGGCGCAGACGGACGAGGCCGAGGCTCAGGCGAACGCCGCGGGTCCGCTCGCCGAAGCCGACCGTCAGCAGCAGATCCTCGCCGAGCAGGAGAAGGTTGCCGAGCGACAGGCGGCACTGACCGACCGTCAGCTGGACACCCAGGTCCGCAAGCCCGCCGACGCCGCCCGCTACCAGGCCGAACAGGAGGCCGAGGCTCGCCGCATCGCCCAGGTCAAGGAGGCCGAAGCCGACGCACAGCGGGCGAAGCTCACCGGCGAGGGCGAGAAGGCCCACCGCGCCGCTCTCGCTGACGCCGTACGCATCGAGGGCGAGGCCAACGCTGCGGCCATCGCCGCCCAGGGCTCTGCGGAAGCCGAGGCCATGGAGAAGAAGGCCGACGCCTTCGCCCAGTACGGCGAGGCGGCCGTCCTCCAGATGCTCGTCGAAGTCCTTCCCCAAGTCGTGGCCAAGGCATCCGAACCGCTCTCGGCCATCGACAAGATGACCGTCATCTCGACGGACGGGGCGAGTCAGCTGTCCCGTACAGTCGCGGACAACGTCGCCCAAGGCATGGAACTCCTCAACTCCACGACCGGCGTCGACCTCGCCGCCCTCCTCCAGGGCATCACACAGAAGAAGCCCGCTCTCAGCCCGGCGGTCGCTACGCCGTCCGACAACGGAGTCGTCAAGATCACGGAGTAGGACACGGTCCGGCGCGGCCGAGATCACTGTGCTCTCGGCCGCCGAGGCAGTGCAGCGGACTGATCCACCGCGTCGGGGCCTGGCAGTTGGCAGCCGGAGCCGACATCCTCCTCGTCCTCAGCGGGCGCATGGTCGCATCACCGTGGTATCTCCACACCACGAGCGCACCGTATCCCGCTGGGAGCTTCATATGGCATCGTGGACCGGTAGTTCGGTCTCGGCAGCCCGGCCCCGGTACCTGTCGAGTGCTCCTCCCCCACTCCCCAGGCGTAGACGAGTCTGCGGCACGTACCCCCCGGGGCACGCCCGACGCGCACCGCGCTCGCTGCACCCGCCCGGGCCGGCATCGCTGGGAGCGGCAGGCATCGACAGCACGCTGGGCCTGATGGGGCAGAAGAGTGGCCCAGCCTCGCGAAGTGGTAGGCAGCGGTCCCGCGCACGTAGGAAGGGCCGCGGGACCGCCCGCCCGAGGTCCTGTCAAAGTCGGGCCGCGCTCGCGACCGTACGTCCCGGTACGGGGTCCCGCCCGCTGAGCTACTCCCGTCAGGACAGGCGTGCGCCACGCTGATCTGCTGCTGCGGCAGACACCTTCTCCTCTGCCTGGCAGCAGCCTCCAAACGACCGGGCGGCGGCCCGTCCTCCGGGCGCCACGGCCGGGACTCCTGCGGCTCCGGGATTGCTGCTCATGACGGCTACGGCCCTGGTGCACGCCTCGGGCCGTGCGCGGCCCGCCATCCATGAAAGCCAGCGAGGACCAGTTCGCCGCACGGCAGCGTTCAAGAAGCGGAGAGGGCCACACTGCGGCGGTACAAGCCCATGCGGTAGGAGTGTGTGCCGGGCGATGGAAGCAGACCGCTCGGAGGGGGCCACGAAGCCCGGGTGGAGTCGACGGTGCCGCCGGAGACCCCCGCTCGATTGAAGGAGACGTAGCAGTCGGAGAACGTTGCGTCGCTGAAGTTGACCGATCCGTTGGAAAGGTCCGCGCGTGTCTCCACCGCCGATATGACGCCCGTGAAGTCGATGTCGTGGCCTTGCCAAGAGTGGGGATGTTCGAGAGGGAGACGGAGGTGGTCGCGAATGAGTCGGATCACGGCGTGCCCGACTTCTCGTATGGCAGGTAGGCACGCCGGTCTTCGGAGTTGGTCGGGTCGGGTTCAGGGCTGTAGGGCAGCCGTAGGTAGGCGCAAAGGGGTCTATTGCTCTGACCGCAAAGGTTCGCCGGAAGCCCGCACTGTTCGGCATGGACGGGTCTCGCCAACCCTCCGTAGGGTGGTGATCAGCTATGAAGGAGTCAGGGTGAACGGCAATCCGCTGTACCACTGGATAGCGTTGGCGGTGTCCACGGCGGTCGTGCTGCCGGTGCCGGTGGCGATACTGGCAGGCTGGACACCGCCGTGGATGCGGAAGCGACAGCGCGGGTTGCGACTTCGTGCCTACGGCCTTCTGTGCATCTACGCCCTCATGCTCGTCAACGGCATCCCCCGGATTGCCGACGCCTCCTTCGAGACGGTCATGGCCTGCATGAGCGTCGGTTTCGGCTTCATCGCCGCCACTGCAGTCTTGTTCCTGCTCGCGGCACGCAAGGATTCAGGCGCGCAGACATCTGGCGCATTTGAACCTCGGGAGGGCTGAGAGACACCTTGCGGCGCCTGCCGCGCCACGGGTGGGTCAGGCCGCTGGTGCGAGGGGACGTCCGCCCCAGCGCATGCCTTTCTCGCTGCGGATACAGGCCGCGCTCTTTGCGTTAGGCGGCCAGGGCGTCGCAGTGGCGGGCGTAGGCGTTGCGCCGGCGCAGGTAGGCGTGCAGTGCGCGGGTCCGGACGGTGTGGTTCCAACGGCGGGAGTTGGCGAGGGTGAACTGCCTCAGCGGTCCGAAGTGGGCCTCGACAGGGTTGGCCCAGGAAGCATCCACCGGTGTCCCGAGCTCTTGCAGGTGAACCACTTCCCTCGAATCATTCGGCGACCTGGACGAAGACGCCGAACGGGATCAGCTTGGTGCCCTGGCCGGGCAGCTTCTGCCCCACCGCGATGCTGTACCAATCCAACCGCCACGATCACCGAACCGGTCAACCTATGCGGTCAGAGCACTAGCGCAGACCCGCGCCGTACCTCCGCAGGGGAGCAGCCGGCCCCCGAAGCACGATAGGAAGGGAGCGCGACCGCGTTGTGTACGCGGGGAGATGACCAGCACAAGGGGTGGAAGCAGATGGACACCGACTCCGGGCGCGGGCGTGTGCTGGTGGTGGACGACGACCCGGCGATCCGGCGGTCGCTGGAGCGGGGCCTTCGGCTGGCCGGCTTCGCGGTGGCCCTGGCCGACGGGGGACGGCCCGCGCTGTCCCACGTACGGCAGCGGGCGACCGACGTGGTCGTGCTGGACATCTCCATGCCCGACCTCGACGGAATCCAGGTGTGCCGGACCCTGCGCGACGCCGACAACGACGTACCCGTGCTGATGCTGTCGGCCCTGGACGAGACCGCCGACCGGATCGCCGGACTCCAGGCCGGCGGCGACGACTACCTCGTCAAACCCTTCGCACTGCAGGAGCTGGTCCTGCGTCTGGACGCGCTGCTGCGCAGACGGCCGCCCAGGGACACCGACGTGGTGCGCGTCGGCCCGCTCGTCCTGGATCCGGCCTCCCGTGGGGCACAGATGGACGGCGAGCCGCTGGCGCTGACCCGGCGCGAGTTCGAACTGCTGGAAGTCCTGGCGCGCAACGCGGGCATCGTCCTCAGCAGGGACCAGCTCCTCGACCGCGTCTGGGGGTACGACTTCGAGGTGCGCACCGACGCCGTCGACACGTTCGTCAGCTATCTGCGGCGCAAGCTGGAGAGCGGCGGCCGCCCCCGGCTGATTCACACGGTCCGCGGATTCGGCTTCGTCCTGCGCTTGGACGAGAAGGGCCCGAGACGATGAGACTCTCCACACGTATCGCGCTCGCCTTGGGCGTCACCGTGCCCGTGCTGGTTCTCGCGGCCGGGTGGCTGCTGCTGCAGTTCGTCGCGCGCGATCTGCACGCTCAGCAGGACGCGCATCTGCGCACCCGCGCCACACAGGTGGCGGCCGACGCCCGGCGACTGTTGCGGGTCACTGCCGCCGACCGTCCCGCCGCGGTCGAGCAGGCGCGTGAGCGGCAGTTGTACACCTCGGCGCTGGACGTCGGCATCCGGCTGAGCGGGCCTGAGGGCACGGTCGCGGGCGGTCCTCAGCCCGGCGCGACCGTACGTCTGCCGAAGCGCGCACCCAAGCCCGTGACTGTCAGGGACGGCAAGGACAGCTGGCGGGTCATGGCGGTACACGTGCGGGGGTCGAACCCGGGCGTCGACGGCACCCTGTGGTTGTTCTCGCCGGACACCGTGAGCCAGGGCCAAATGGCCCTCGTTCGACGGCGCGTGGTCAGCGTGGCACTGCTGGCGGCTCCCATCGCGGGCGTGATCGGTCTGGCCGCCGCTTCCGGGGCCGCCCGCCCGCTGCGCCGGCTCCGAAAGCGCACCAGCGGACTCGACCCGAGCGCCGACGCGGCACGGCTCGACCACACGCCGACCGGCCTCACCGAGGTCGACGACCTGGCCCTGACCCTGCAAACCGTGCTCGCCCGCTACGACGAACAAGCCGCCAGAACCGCCGGGGCGCTGGACACCGCACGATCCTTCGCGGCCGCCGCCGCCCACGAACTGCGTACGCCGCTGATGAGCATGCAGACGAACCTGGACATCCTCAGCGAGCACCCCGGCCTCGGAGCGTCGGACCGGACCGAGGTGCTGCGCGACCTGCACAGCGAACACACCCGGATGCTGGGCCTGCTGGTGATGCTGCGGGAGCTCGGACGCGGCGATCTGGTGGAGGCGGAGGCCTTCGGCCCGGTGGACCTGGCGGAGGTGATCGACGCCTCGGTCGCCGACGCAGGACGCAGGCATCCCACCGCTTGGATTGAGGTGGCGACGACGCCGCTGCCGGGTGTGTACGGATGGGAACCAGGGCTGCGAACGCTCGTCGACAATCTGCTGGCCAATGCCCTGATCCACGGCCGCGGCGAGGACGGACGCGCGCACATCGAGGTCGGACTGCGCTCTGGCGGAACCGCTGCGGAACCGGTCGCGGTACTGACCGTCGACGACGCGGGGCGCGGCATCGCGCCCGCGGAACGCGACGCGGTTTTCCACCGCTTCCGTCGCGGGGCGGGGAGTCCCGGCTCGGGGCTCGGCCTCACTCTGGTCGCCCAGCAGACGGCCCTGCACCGGGGCCGCGTGCGGATCCAGGACCGGCCGGCGGGCGATGGCACTCGGCTGGAGGTCCGCCTGCCCGTCCGGGACGGGACCGCGCCCTCCCTGCCGGCCGACCGGGACTGGCTGATCGCGGCCGCCCGCCGGCCACAAGGATTCCACAAGGTCGGCTCGTAGCTTCTGGCCGTGCGCGGGCACGTAGGCCCGTCCGACCGAGGAGGCAGACCGTGAAGACGACCGCCAGGACCGCAGGAATCGCCCTGAGTGCTGTGGCTGCACTGCTCGCCGCGACAAGCGCAGCCGCGGCGGACGCCGGGGCACCCGGCACAGGTACACCGTCGCCGGGCGTGGCGCCGACCGACGACGGTGCGAAAGGGCTGTGCAAGCGGGTTCCGAAGATCGAGAAGCGACTGAAGCGGGCCCTGGAGCGCCTCGACGGCGACGCCACGCAGCGCGGGTCCGTCAGCAGGCTGGAGAAGCGCGTCGCGAATGCCAAGAAGGCCGGTCACACCGAGATCGAGACCTTCCTCAACGACAAACTCACCTTCCGCCGCAGTCTGACTCCCACCCTGCAGAAGCGACAGAAGGACCTCACTGCAGTGAAGACCTGGTGCGCGGCGAACAGCAACGGCAGCAAGAAGTGAGAGCGCCCCGCCGCACCGTCACCGCCGCCGTGACCGCGCTCCTCGTTCTCTGTCTGGGAGGCCTCACGGGGTGCGGTCAGGGCGACGATAGAAGTGGCACCGAGTCCGGCACGCCGGCGGCAACCACGGGTCCATCCGGGGCCGAGGAGATGCGTTCACTCGTCGACGCTGCCGAATCGGCGGCGGCAGCAGCGGAATCCGCAGCGGCCGAGGACCAGTGAGAGAAGGTGTCCTCGAAGCCCGGATGGGCCTCGGTGACACCCATTTCTGCGGTCGGCTCCACGGCAACAGAGCGCGGCTCACTTCCGGTTGACCGCGCCCCAGGCGGCTCTTTGCCTCCGTGCCGTCGGCGGATCGCTCGGCGATGGTGTGGTCTCGGGTGGGAACCAGGGTGCCATCCACGATGAGCGCGGTGCGCCAACATTCTCGCCCAGCCGAACGACGCGTCGCGCGACTGAAGTCCTGGCGCATCTTCCGCAGAGCCCGCTGCAGCCCCAACCGCCTGTCGTCAATCTCCGCCGCCGTCCTCACCCTGGAGCGTCAAGGCTGAAACAGCTCACTCATCCTCGTGCTCACACGGGCCCTGATGTCCGCAATGATTCCGCGCCGAGGTCAACGAGGTGTCAGGGTGGCTGGTTGGTTCTGCCGCGGAGTCGGTCCAGACGGATGATGGTGGGTGCCGCGGCAGTGCCGTGGACCACGACCGAGATGAGGA
>NZ_JBEOSJ010000025.1:0-113789 GCF_040302905.1 Streptomyces sp. NPDC096193
CCAAGCCACACGCACCCGAGCCACGCAAAGGGGCTGGACCCCAAGCACCCGGGCCCGAGCCACAAGAAGCCGCACCGAACAAGCGGCTGGACCCCGAGCATCTGAGGCCGAGCCACAAGAAGCCGCGCCGAACATGTGGCCCAGCCACACGAAGCCGAGCCGCGGCCCAGCAACCCGCACCTACATCCGCGACACGTTCCGCTCGTACACCAGCCTCAACCCGATCAGCGTCAGCCAGGGCTCGTGCTCGTCGATCTCCGACGCCTCGCCCAGCACCATCGGCGCCAGACCACCCGTCGCGATCACCGTCACCTCGTCCGCCTCGTCCGCCAGTTCGCCCTTCATCCGGCGCACCACGCCGTCCACCTGGCCCGCGAACCCGTAGACGATGCCCGACTGCATCGCCTCGACCGTGTTCTTGCCGATCACGCTGCGCGGCCGGGCCAGTTCGATCTTGCGGAGCTGCGCGCCCTTGACACCCAGCGCCTCGACCGAGATCTCGATGCCCGGGGCGATCACACCGCCCGCGTACTCCCCGCGCGCGCTCACCGCGTCGAACGTCGTCGCCGTGCCGAAGTCGACCACGATCGCGGGCCCGCCGTAGAGATCGACCGCCGCGACGGCGTTGATGATGCGGTCAGCGCCGACCTCCTTGGGGTTGTCCATCAGGATCGGCACACCGGTCTTGATGCCCGGCTCGACGAGGACCGCGGGCACGTCGCCGTAGTAGCGCCGGGTCACCTCGCGCAGTTCGTGCAGGACGGAGGGGACGGTCGAGCAGATCGCGATGCCCTCGATGCCGTCGCCCAGTTCGTCCCCGAGCAGCGGGTGCATGCCCATCAGACCCTGGAGGAGGACGGCCAGTTCGTCGGCGGTGCGGCGGGCGTCCGTGGAGATGCGCCAGTGCTCGACGATCTCTTCCCCGTCGAACAGCCCCAGCACCGTGTGGGTGTTGCCGACGTCGATGGTGAGCAGCATCAGACGTCAGCCTCACGCAGGTCGAGACCGATGTCGAGGATCGGGGAGGAATGGGTCAGCGCGCCCACCGCGAGGTAGTCGACGCCCGTCTCGGCGTAAGCCCGCGCGTTGTCGAGGCTGAGCCGGCCGGACGATTCGAGGGCGGCGCGGCCGGCGACGACCGCGACGGCCTCCTCGGTCTCGGCCGGGGTGAAGTTGTCCAGCAGGATGAGGTCCGCGCCCGCGTCCAGGACCTCCCTGACTTGGTGGAGGGTGTCCACCTCGACCTCGATCGCGAGGTCCGGGTAGGCGTTCCGTACAGCCTTGAAGGCCGCCGCCACGCCGCCTGCGGCCACCACGTGGTTGTCCTTGACCAGGGCCGCGTCCGAGAGGGACATGCGGTGGTTGACGCCGCCGCCGCAGCGGACGGCGTACTTCTCCAGGGCCCGCAGCCCCGGGGTGGTCTTGCGGGTGTCGCGGACCCGCGCCTTCGTGCCCTCCAGCGCGTCCGACCAGGCCCGGGTCGCGGTCGCGATGCCGGAGAGGCGGCACAGGATGTTCAGCGCGCTGCGCTCGCCGGTGAGCAGGTCACGGGTGTCGGCGGTGACGGAGAGCAGCTTCTGGCCGGCCTCGACGCGGTCGCCGTCGGTCACGTGGCGCTCGACGGTGAACGCGTCCGAGCACACCACCGACAGCACCGCCTCGGCGATCTGGAGCCCGGCGACCGTGCCGGCCTCGCGGGCGGTGAAGTCGCCGGTGGCGACGGCGTCCTGGGGGACGGTCGCCAGGCTGGTGACGTCCGAGCCGCCGTCGAGGTCCTCGCCGAGGGCGAGATGGGCGATGTCCTCGACCTGCACGGGGTCCAGGCCCGCGTCGGCGAGCATCGCGGCGAGAGCGGGGTCGAGCCCGCACTCCAGCTCGTCGTACCCCTCCTCCCCGCCGGCACAGCCACAGGCGTCCCCGCAGCCCCCGGAGGACTCGGCCGGGGCGCCGATCTGGATCAGGGGTACGTCCACGGGACGCGGACGTTCTTCGGGCGTGCTCACGGTTACTGCTCCCTGGGGGCGTCGGGGACGGTGACGGCGGTGGTGGCCGGGAACGCGGTGCTCTCGGTGCGGCGGACGACGAGGCTGCGGTCGGGTTCGAGGCGGATCACCAGATGGCGGCGCCAGCTGGTGTCGTCCCGGTCGGGCATGTCCTCGCGCCAGTGGCAGCCGCGGGTCTCCTCGCGCGCGAGGGCTGCGGCGGTCAGGACGCGGGCGACGCACAGCAGGTTCGAGGTCTCCCAGGACTCCACGCCCGGCTCGGCCGCCTTGGCGGAGCCCTCTTGGCCCTCGACGGCCGCGCGGTGGACACCTTCCAGCGCGGCGGCCGCCCCCGTCAGGCTGGCGGCGGACCGCAGCACGCCCGCGCCCTGCGACATGATCCGCTGGATCTCGACGCGCGCCTCGGGTGCGATCAGCGGCAGTTCCGACGGGCTGGCGGGGGCGGCGGGCTCGCCGGCGGAGAGCGGGGCGCGCGAGGCGATGTCCGCCGCGATGCGCTCCGCGAAGACGAGGCCCTCCAGCAGGGAGTTGGAGGCGAGCCGGTTGGCGCCGTGCACACCGGTGCAGGCGACCTCGCCGCAGGCGTACAGCCCCGGGACCGTGGTGCGGCCCCGCAGGTCGGTGCGTACGCCGCCGGAGGCGTAGTGGGCGGCGGGGGCGACCGGGATCGGTTCGGTGACCGGGTCGACGCCGTGGACCCGGCAGGCCGCGAGGATGGTCGGGAAGCGCTGCTCCCACATCCGGGCCCCGAAGTGGCGGGCGTCCAGGTACATGTGGGCCGCGCCCTGTTCCTGCATCCGGCGCATGATGCCCTTGGCGACGATGTCGCGGGGCGCCAGTTCGGCGAGTTCGTGCCGGCCGAGCATGAAGCGGACACCGGCAGCGTCGACGAGGTGGGCGCCCTCTCCGCGGACGGCCTCCGAGACGAGCGGCTGCTGGCCCTCCGAGTCCGTCCCGAGGAACAGCACCGTCGGGTGGAATTGGACGAACTCCAGGTCGGAGACCTCGGCCCCGGCGCGCAGCGCGAGTGCCACACCGTCGCCGGTGGAGACCGCGGGGTTGGTGGTGGCGGAGAAGACCTGGCCCATTCCGCCGGTGGCGAGGACGACGGCCTGGGCGTGGACGGCTCCGACGCCGTCGTGCTGGCCCTCGCCCATGACGTGCAGGGTGACGCCCGCCGTACGGCCTTCGGCGTCCGTGAGCAGGTCCAGGACCAGGGCGTTCTCGATGGTGCGCAGGCCCCCGTCGCGGACGGCCTCGACCAGTGCGCGGGAGATCTCGGCGCCCGTCGCGTCGCCTCCGGCGTGCGCGATACGGCGGCGGTGGTGGCCGCCCTCGCGCGTGAGCTCTATCTCGCCGGCGGCGGAGGTGTCGAAGTGGGCGCCGGTGGCGATCAGCCGCCGCACGGCGTCCGGGCCTTCGGTGACGAGGGCGCGCACCGCCACCTCGTCGCACAGGCCGGCGCCCGCGACGAGGGTGTCGTCCAGGTGCTGGTCGGGGGTGTCGCCCTCACCCAGCGCGGCGGCGATGCCGCCCTGGGCCCAGCGTGTGGAGCCGTCGTCCAGGCGGGCCTTGGTGACCACGACCGTGGAGAGCCCGGCGGCGGCGCAGCGGAGCGCGGCGGTCAGACCGGCGACGCCCGAGCCGACCACGACGACGTCGGCGGCGATGGCCCAGCCGGGCGCGGAGGCGTTCAGCCGTATGCCGGTCACGGGGAGACTCCGAAGCTCAGGGGAATGTTGTCGATCAGGCGGGTGTCGCCGACCTTCGCCGCGACGGCGATGATCGCCGCGCCGTGGTGGTCGTCGGGGATCTCGGCGAAGGTGGCCGGATCGACGAGGGCGAGGTAGTCGAGGGCGAGGGGCGGGGTGAGCCGCGCGGCCTCCTCCAGGACGGTGCGCGCCGCGGCCCGTACGGCGTCGGCGCCGCCGGGACCTGCCTGGGCGACGGCCGCGGTGTCGGCGGCGGCGCGCGCCTCCCCTATGGCCGAGAGCGCGGCGGCCCGGGCGAGCGTGCCGGGGGTCGCCTCGGCGCGGGCGTGCAGTGCCTGCTGGGCGGCGAGGCGGTCACGGGCCGCGAACAGGGCCCGCGACAGGGAGAGTGCGGTGATCCGCTCGGCCGGCGAGAGGAAGCGGTTACGGCTGGAGAGGGCGAGACCGTCCTCCTCGCGCACGGTCGGCACGCCGACGATCTCGACCGGGAAGTTCAGGTCCCGCGCCATCCGGCGGATCAGCGCGAGCTGCTGCGCGTCCTTCTGGCCGTAGAGCGCGATGTCGGGGCGCGTGAGGTGCAGGAGCTTGGCGACGACGGTGAGCATGCCGTCGAAGTGGCCCGGGCGGTACGTGCCTTCCAGACGCTCGCCCATGGGGCCTGCCGAGATCCTGACCTGGGGCTCTCCGCCGGGGTAGACCTCGTCGACGGAGGGCGCGAAGACGATGTCGGCGCCTGCGGCCTCGGCGGTCGCGAGGTCGGCGTCGAGGGTGCGGGGGTAGCGGGCGAGGTCCTCACCCGCGCCGAACTGGAGCGGGTTGACGAAGACCGTGACGACCACCGAGCCGGCCGGGCCGACGAGGTCGCGGGCGGTGCGTACGAGGGAGGCGTGGCCTTCGTGCAGGGCGCCCATGGTCATCACGACGGCGCGGGTGCCGGTGGAAGCCCTCAGGGCGTGGAGTTCGTCCGCGGTCGTCACCATTCGAAGGCTCATCGCGCGTCGTCCTCCGCCAGCACACCCAGGAGGTCCTCGGCCAGCTCCGGCTTCAGCAGCCCGTGGGCGAGCGCCCGGTCGGCGGTGGTGCGGGCCATCGCGAGATAGCCGGCGACGGTGCCCGGTGCGTGCTTGCGCAGCTCCGCGACGTGCGCCGCGACGGTACCGGCGTCACCGCGGGCGACGGGGCCGGTGAGGGCGGCGTCTCCCGACCGCAGGGCGTTGTCCAGGGCCGCGCCGAGCAGCGGGCCGAGCATCCGGTCGGGGGCGGCGACCCCCGCCGTACGCAGCAGCTCCATCGACTGGGCCACCAGGGTCACCAGGTGGTTGGCGCCGAGGGCCAGGGCCGCGTGATAGAGCGGGCGGGCCTCCTCCTCGATCCACTCGGGCTCGCCGCCCATCTCGATGACCAGCGCCTCGGCGGCGAGCCGCAGCTCGGCAGGAGCGGTCACCCCGAACGAGCAGCCGGCCAGCCGCTGGACGTCCACGCTCGTGCCGGTGAACGTCATCGCGGGGTGCAGGGCGAGGGGCAGCGCGCCCGCGCGCAGCGCCGGATCCAGCACACCCACGCCGTACCGCCCGGAGGTGTGCACCAACAGCTGTCCCGGCCGCACGGCACCGGTCTCGGCGAGGCCTTCGACGAGGGCGGGCAGCGCGTCGTCGGGGACGGTCAGCAGGACCAGATCGGCGCGGGCGAGGACGTCGGCGGGCGTCACGATGGGCACGTCGGGCAGCAGGACGGCGGCTCGTCGCACCGAGGCGTCCGAGACTCCGGAGACCGCGACCGGGCGGTGTCCGGCGAGCTGGAGCGACGCCGCCAGCGCCGGTCCGACACGGCCCGCTCCGACGACGCCGACGGTCAGGCGCGCGGGGCGGTTCCGCGGGTCGAGCGGTTCCTGTGGTGCTGTGGCATTCACGCGGTGGGGGCCTTCCGTTCCAGTCCGCGGGGGGTACCGGACGATTTCCCGTCATGCTACGCCAGCGGGCCCCTCGCATTTCCGGTTGTCCACAGGCTGTGGGGAATGATCGAAGGGTGACTGACACCGGCGAACAGGACGAGCGGCGGCGCAGGCTGGCCGCATGGCGCGGATCGGACCGGGTGCTCTGGCGGGCGTCCGCCGACCACCGGATCCGGGAGCGGCTGACGGCCCTCGCGGCGGACGCCGGCCAGGTCCACGACCTGGACGACTGGACCGATGTGTACGGCAACGGGGTGGTCGCCGACCTGGAGCGGCGGGTGGCGCGGCTGCTCGGGTTCCCCGAGGCCGCGTTCTTCCCCACCGGGACGATGGCGCAGCAGGTGGCGCTGCGGTGCTGGGCGGGCCGGACGGGCAACAGCACCGTCGCGCTGCATCCCACGGCCCACCCGGAAATGCACGAGCGCGGCGCCTTCACGGCGGTGAGCGGGTTGCGGACGGTCCACCCGACGACCGAGCAGAGGCTGCCGACGGCGGAGGAGGTCCAGGACTTCGAGGAACCCTTCGGAGCCTTGATGCTGGAACTCCCGCTGCGCGAGGCGGGTTTCGTCCTGCCGTCGTGGGACTCGCTGGTCGACGTGACGGAGGCGGCGCGGGAGCGGGACGCCGTCGTGCACTTCGACGGCGCGCGACTGTGGGAGTGCGTGACGCATTTCGGCCGCCCGCTGGACGAGATCGCCTCGCTCGCGGACAGCGTGTACGTGTCCTTCTACAAGTCGCTCGACGCGCTCTCGGGTGCCGCGCTGGCGGGCCCCGCGGACCTGATCACGGAGGCCCGCGCCTGGCGGCACCGGTACGGGGGCCTGATGTTCCAGCAGTACCCGGCCGCCCTGTCGGCGCTGCTCGGGCTGGAGCGCGAACTGCCGCGCCTGCCCGCGTACGTGGCGCACGCGAAGACGGTCGCCGCGGCGCTGGACGCGGGCCTGCGCGAGAGCGACGCCCCATGGTTCCGCGTGCACCCGCAGGTTCCGCACACGCACCAGTTCCAGGTCTGGCTGCCGTACGACGCGGAAACGCTGAACGAGGCGGCGGTGGCCCAGGCGGAGGAGACAGGGGTGACGCTGTTCCGCAGATGGTTCTCGGACGGCTCTCCGCCGGGGCTGTCGGTCACGGAGGTGACGGTGGCGTCGCAGGGGCTGGAGTGGTCGGCGCAGGACGTGAGAGAGGCGCTGAAGGGGTTTCTTGGGCGGGTGGGCTAGGAGCCTCGGGGGGCAGTGCGCGGGCCCACGGCGGCGGGGCCGGGCAGTGTGCCCTGCGGCCGTCGGGGCCGCGGGATGCCTGGGTGCCCCAGGGCGGGGTCCCCGCACGTCAGCCGCTCGGTGTCCGAGGCCGTGGGCATGCCCGGGCCCACGGCGGCATGGGCACGGGGCAGAGCGCCCTGCAGTGTCCGGGGCACCGGGAATGCCCGGGTGCCCCAAGGCGGACCCGCACGTCAGCCACTCGTGTCCGGGACCGCGGGTACTCCCGAGTGCCCTACGGCTGCGGGGCCGGGGCAGAGTGCCCTGCGGCCGTCGGGGCCGCGGGTATGCCCGAGTGCCCCCACGGCGGAGCCCTCCGCACGTCAGCCACTCGTGTCCGGGACCGCGGGTACTCCCGAGAGCCCCACGGCTGCGGGGCCGGGGCAGAGTGCCCTGCGGCCGTCGGGGCCGCGGGTATGCCCGGATGCCCCACGGCGGAGGCCCCCCGCACGTCAGCCGCTCGGTGTCCGGGGTCGCTCCGCCGTGCGGTGGAGCGTCGCCCGCAGGGTTCGCAGGAGTCCCGGACCGCGGGCCATCTCCGCTCCCAGTTCGCGGGCGACCTGCCAGTCGTGGGCGCCCGGCTGCGGCGGAGACGGGGTGCCGAGGACGGAGGCGCGATAGCTGTCGATCATGTGCTGCTGCATGGCGTTCATGTCCTCAACGCTGCGCCGGTCCCCCACCGCCCGTCGCGTCGATTGACGAGCCGCGTCAACCGGCGCCCTCCCGTCCCGCGTACCCAGCACCATGGGACCTGTGAGCGTGACCATCGACATCAGCGGGCTCCCTCAGGAGCGCATCGTCTTCGACATCTCCCCCCTCGCCGAGCTCGGCGTCGCCCTGCACGCGCTGGCTGAGCCGGCGCACCATCCGGGCCTGCACGGCTGGGCCACGGCCACCGCCGCCGGACTCAAGCCCGATCTCGCGGACCGCCTGCACGAAGCGGACTTCCTGTGGCGGTCCACCTTCTCGGACGTCTTCATGCCCTTCGCGGGGCTGCCCGCGACCCTTGGCGGCGCCGGCGGCCGTACGGGCGCGACGATCGCCGAGGAGCTCGACCTGCTCGACCGTCTCGACGACGAGCGGTTCGTGTCGGCGGCGCTGGAGTTCACCTGCGCCAGTACGTACGGAATCGCCGGCCCGTCCGCCCTGACCGACCCCGCCCGGCGGGAGCGGGCGCTCGAACTCGCCGCCACCCGCGGACCGAAGCAGCTCGACTTCTCCCGGCGGCTGCTGAACGACCCGGCGTCCGTACGCGCCTGGGTGCGCAGGCTCTTCGAAGACTGCGACCAGGCCTTCTTCGCGGACACCTGGCGCCGCGTCGCACCACAGCTGGCCGCCGACGCCCGGCACAAGACCGAGCTGCTGCGCCGCAAGGGCCTCGCCGAGGCGCTGTACGACGTCTCCCCCGCGCTCACGGTGGACGAGGACCGGACCCGTATCAGCGCCGACAAGCTGGCGGAGGGGCGGACGACCGCCGTCGACACCTCGGTGGGCGCCGGACTCTCGCTCGTGCCGTCGAGCTTCGGCTGGCCGCATCTGATGGTGCTGCACGCACCGGGCTGGCGACCGGTGATCCACTACCCGGTCGGGTCGCCCGGACTGCCCGGCCCCGCACCCGTCGAGCTGCTGAAGCTGCGGATGGAGGCGCTCGCCCACCCCATGCGGATGCGGCTGTGCCGCAACCTGGCGCGTGCCGCGTACACGACGAGCGAACTGGCGGACGCGTACGACATCACCGCGCCGGAGGTCTCGCGGCATCTGTCGGTGCTGAAGAAGGCCGGGCTCGTCTCCACGCGCCGGCGCGGCCGGTACGTGCTGCACCAGTTGGACGTCGCGGCGGTGGCCCGGCTGGGCAGCGACTTCCTGGAAACGGTGCTGCGCTAGCGAGGGCCGACTGCGGGCACCACTGGGCCGCGGACCCCGCGACCGCAGTGCCGTCGCCGGCCGACGCCCCGGGCCGAGAGAGAGGCCGCTCGGCCGTCAGTCGAAGCGGATGTGCCGGATCCCCGTCCACGCCGTGCGCAGCCGGTGCACGAGCGGCCCGTCCGTGTTCGGGGTGAGGCGCAGCCCGGCGGAATCCGCGATCCGGTCGGCCACCGCCGGTACACCGATGCGGTCCGTCCTGATGTGCTCGGCGAACAGCGGCTCCCGCAGCCGCTCCAGGCACAGATCGAGACGTCGTACCGCGAAGCTCTCCCGCTGGAGCCCACGTCCCAGGCCGCGTTCCCTCAGCCGCCGCAGAACGGTCTCCCGCTCCGCGAGCAACGCGAAGTGGCGCACCTCGTGCCCGGCGGCACGCAGTCGGCCCACCGTCTCCTCGAAGTACGCCGGTTCGACCACGGTCATGGGCGCGATCGCCACGCCCCGGTGGTGCCTCAGGGTCAGGTCCAGCACCTCGAACACGCCCTGGCGCCAGGCCGGGAGGTCCTGGAAGTCCTCGCGCAGCGACGGCGGCATCATGCGGTGCAGCCCGAAGCCCACCCGCTCCGGGTCGCACACGACGCTCCCCGGCAGCCGGCGGTTCAGCTCGTACGCGGTCTGCGTCTTGCCGCCGCCGAACGGGCCGTTGATCCACAGCAGCATCGCGTCAGGAAGCCGCTCCACCGCCCGCGCGCACCAGGCCCGTCTCGTAGGCCAGCACGACCACCTGCACCCGGTCGCGGAGGTTCAGCTTGGTCAGGATGCGGCCCACATGGGTCTTCACCGTGGCCTCCGACAGCACCAGCCGGGCCGCGATCTCGCCGTTCGACAGACCCTGGGCGACCAGCATCATCACCTCGCGCTCCCGTTCGGTGAGCCGCTCCAGCTCCTTGTGCTGCGGCTCGCTGCCGCTGCTCGGCAGCATCGGGGAGAAGCGGTCCAGGAGCCGGCGGGTCGTCGACGGTGCGACGACCGCGTCACCGCTGTGGACCGAGCGGATCGCACCGAGCAGTTCGGCGGGCGGCACGTCCTTCAGCATGAAACCGCTCGCGCCCGCCTTCAGCCCGGAGAACGCGTACTCGTCCAGGTCGAAGGTGGTCAGGATCAGCACCTTCGGCGGGTTCGGCGCGGCACAGATCCGCCGCGTCGCCTCGACACCGTCGAGCCTCGGCATACGGACGTCCATCAGCACCACGTCCACGGCCGTGGACCGCAGGTTCTCGATCGCCTCGGCCCCGTCGCCCGCCTCCGCGACGACCTCCATGTCGGGCTGGGCGGCGAGCACCATGCGGAACCCCGTGCGCAGCAGCACCTGATCGTCGACGAGCATCACACGGATGGACATGGCAGCGGGGTCCTCGGTCTCTCGGGGCTGTGGGGTCTGGAGCGGGCCGGTGCGGGTGGGGGTTGTCGGGTCGGGTCGGGACTGTCGGGTCGGGTCGGGGGTGGCCGGTCGATCCGGTCGGGTCGCGCGGCTAGTGGGCGGGCTTGAGGGGCAGCAGGGCGCTGATCCGGAAGCCTCCGCCGGGCCGCGGGCCGGCGTCCAGTGTGCCGCCGACCATACCGACGCGCTCCCGCATGCCGATGAGCCCGTGGCCGCGCCCGTCGGCGCCGCCGTCCTCGTACAGCTCGTGCGCCGAGCCGCGGCCGTCGTCCTCGACCAGCAGTCCGAGACCGTCGTCGAAGTAGACCAGCCGCACACTGGCTCCGGCCTCCGGGCCACCGTGCTTGCGCGTATTGGTCAGCGCCTCCTGCACGATGCGGTACGCGGTGAGCTCGACGCCGCTCGGCAGCTGCCGGGCCGTCCCCTCGATCTTGAAGTCCACGGTCAGCCCCGAGTGGCGCACCTGCTCCACGAGGTCCTCGATCTGCTGCACATCGGGCTGCGGGACGTACTCACCGCTCTCCGGGGCGTCCCCGGTGCGCAGGACCCCCAGCAGCCGGCGCATCTCCGCGAGCGCCTGGCGGCCGGTGGTGGAGATGGTCTCCAACGCCTGTTTTGCCTGGTCGGGCGCGGCGTCCAGCACATAGGCCGCGCCGTCGGCCTGGACGACCATCACCGAGACGTTGTGCGCGACGACGTCGTGCAGTTCACGGGCGATCCGGGCGCGTTCCGCGGCGACCGCGACCTTCGACTGCGCCTCGCGCTCCTTCTCCAGCCGCGTCGCGCGCTCCTCGAGCTGGGCGAAGTACGCGCGACGGGTGCGTATCGAGTCGCCGAGCACCCAGGCCAGCGCGAACGGCACGCTCAGGACGACGGTGAAGAACACCTTGCCCCAGGTGCCGGTCTCCTCCATCGGCCAGCGCAGCTGCGCCAGGGTGGCCGCGGACAGCCCGCCGACGAGCGCCAGCCGGGACGCCCAGGGCGACCGGTCGTGCGCGGCGACGGTGTAGATGATCACCAGCATCGCGAAGTCGGCCGGGTTGACCTGGATGTCCAGCGCGAGCTGGGCGACACCCAGCGCGGCCGTGAGGACAAGCATCTTCTCCGGCATACGACGACGCAGCGCCACGACCAGGCTGAGCAGCAGCACGACCAGTGCCGCCGTCCACTTGTCGCCGACCCCGACCGGAACCGTGGCCGCCCACAGCAGGGAGATCCCGCCGAGCACGACAGCCCAGAAGGTGTCGACGCCCGTCGGGTGTCTGCGGATGAAGTCATAGAGGCGCTGCACGTAACCCAGAGTAGGGAACGTACATAGGTGCAGGGGTCAACCGGCAGAGCGATCCGATGGGCGGAGGCGTACTCCGCAAGGTGGAGACTTGGGCCCGTGACGGATGAGACGTGTCAGTGGCCGGGCTGGCGGGAAGCCGCGCACAGCGCGCTGTACGGTCCGGGCGGTTTCTATCTGCGGCCCGAGGGACCGGTGGGACATTTCCGTACGTCGGTGCACGCCTCACCGCTCTTCGCCGCGGCCGTCGCGGCGCTGCTGCGACGCGCGGCGGAGGAATTGGCCGGGACCCCCGGGGACCTGGCGTTCGTCGACATGGGCGCGGGCCGCGGGGAGCTCGTGACCGGTGTGCTCGCGGCGCTTCCGGCGGACTTCCCGGTACGGGCGTACGCCGTGGAGAAGGCGGCACGCCCCGAGGGCCTCGACGACCGCGTCACATGGGTGGCCGAGCCCCCGGCGGGTGTCCGGGGGCTGCTGTTCGCCAACGAGTGGCTGGACAACGTGCCCGTCGACGTCGCCGAGGCGGACGAGGACGGTGTGCCGCACCTGGTCCTCGTCGGACCGGACGGCCGCGAGCGGCTCGGCCCGCCGGTCACCGGCGCGGACGCCGCGTGGCTGGACCGCTGGTGGCCGCTGAAGGAGCCCGGCTGCCGGGCGGAGATCGGGTGGCCCCGCGACGAGGCGTGGGCGCGGGCGGTCGGCACCCTGCGGGCGGGGCTCGCGGTCGCGGTGGACTACGCCCACGCGGCCGGGTCACGGCCGCCGTTCGGCACCCTGACGGGCTTCCGGGAAGGCAGGGAGGTACGCCCGGTCCCCGACGGCAGCTGCGACCTCACGGCGCATGTGGCACTGGACGCGTGCGCCCTGCCGGGTGCGGAACTGACGACGCAGCGGGAGGCGCTGCGCACGCTCGGCGTCTCGGGCGCCCGCCCACCGCTCTCCCTCGCCTCGACGGACCCGGCGGCGTACGTCCGCGCGCTGTCGCAGGCGGGCGAGGCGGCGGAACTGACGGCACACGGAGGCCTGGGCGACTTTGGCTGGCTGCTCCAGCGCGTGCCGGGGGCGGCGGGCGTCGCCGGGGACTGAGGCGAGGGGGCGCGGGCGGGTTCGGGGCCGGGGCGCGGGCTTCGGGGCAGGCGCGGGGCGCGGGGTCCGGGGCGCGGGACTGCTCCACGGGTCCGGGACTGAGGTGAGGGGGCGGGCGCGGCCGGGCCCGTCGGCGGTAGCGACCCGGGCTCGGCCCCGGGGACCCGTGAGGTCCCGCACCCCGTCGGGGATACTGGCGCCATGACGGAGACGACGGTCGGCATCGGCGGCGCGGCGGAAAGCACCGACATGGTGCTCAACATCGGCCCGCAGCACCCCTCCACGCACGGCGTCCTCCGCCTCCGCCTCGTTCTCGACGGCGAACGCATCCAGCACGCCGAACCGGTCATCGGCTATATGCACCGCGGCGCCGAGAAACTCTTCGAGGCGCGCGACTACCGCCAGATCGTGATGCTCGCCAACCGCCACGACTGGCTCTCCGCCTTCTCCAACGAGCTCGGCGTCGTCATGGCCGTCGAGCGCATGCTCGGCATGGAGGTCCCCGAGCGCGCGGTGTGGACCCGTACGCTCCTCGCCGAACTCAACCGGGTCCTCAACCACCTGATGTTCCTCGGCTCGTATCCGCTCGAACTCGGCGGCATCACACCGGTCTTCCACGCGTTCCGCGAGCGCGAGGAGCTCCAGGCCGTGATGGAGGAGGTCTCCGGCGGCCGGATGCACTACATGTTCAACCGCGTGGGCGGCCTCAAGGAGGACCTCCCGGCGGGCTGGCTCGGCCGCGCCCGGCACGCCGTCGCCGACGTCCGCTCGCGGATGGACATCTACGACAACCTGGTGCTCGGCAACGAGATCTTCCGCGGCCGCACCCGCCGGGTGGGAGTCCTGTCCCCGGAAGCGGTCCACGCGTACGGCGTGAGCGGTCCGATCGCGCGCGCCTCCGGCGTCGACTTCGACCTGCGCCGCGACGAGCCCTATCTGGCGTACGGGGAATTGCAGGACACCCTGAAGGTGGTCACCAGGAGCGAGGGCGACTGCCTGGCCCGCTTCGAGGTGCTGTTGGAGCAGACGCACAACGCGCTGGCTCTGGCGGATGCCTGCCTGGACCGCATCGACACGCTCCCGCCGGGACCGATCAACCAGCGGCTGCCCAAGGTGCTGAAGGCGCCCGAGGGCCACACCTACGCCTGGACCGAGAACCCGCTGGGCATCAACGGCTACTACCTCGTCTCCAAGGGCGAGAAGACGCCGTACCGCCTCAAGCTCCGCTCGGCGTCGTACAACAACATCCAGGCGCTCACCGAGCTGCTGCCGGGCACGCTGGTCGCGGACATGGTCGCGATCCTCGGCTCGCTGTTCTTCGTCGTCGGCGACATCGACAAATGAGTGGGCGGCCGGCGGAAACCGCCGGCCGCCCATGAGGCTCAGGACCGCGTGGTCAGGAACTGACCGCCTTTCGCAGCTTCCCGACGTCCACCTGTTCCGTCTCGTCGTGCTCCGTCAGGTCGATGACCTTGCCGACCGCGCGGGAGCTGTCCGTGCGCTGCGTGGCGAGGGCCTCCTCGCCCACCACGTCCGCGAGATCCTCCTGCTGCGCGGCCTCGATGGCCTTCTGCGTGCCTTCGCCGTCGGTCCCGTCGGCCGGCGTGGCCGCGATGGCGTTCCCGAAGAAGTCGAAGCCTCCCTCGGGCCGGCGCTTGCCGGGACGGCGCCTCGGGCCGTACGGCACGATCGCCGCCGCCACCGGAACGGGACGCCTGGCGGGGAGGGCGGACGTCGGACGGGAGTGCTGCTCCCCGCCGGCGGCCGCCGCGTGCTTCCCCTGCGGCTCGTCCGCCTCACGTGCCCGTTCCGCGAGATCCCGCTTGCGGGCCTCCTCGACGGTGCGCTTCGCCTCCTGGGCGGCGGCGTTGCGGGAGAGGTTGTCCAGCGCCACGGAGGCGCGCAGATAGGTCGAGGGGGTGGGCGTGGAGCCGGCCGGCATCAGCGCCTTGGGCGCGGTCGCCTCGATCGCGAGCCGGCGACGGTCCTCCAGGACGCCTGCCCGCTCGGTCTCGGCGGTGGCGTAGCGGCGCAGCAGGGCCGCGTGCTCCCCGCGCAGGGCGGCGAGCTCGACGCGTTTGGCGCGCAGCCGCGCGTCCAGCTTGGTGCGCAGATCGCGTGATTCCTCGAGGTCCGCCTCGAGTTCGGCTATCTGTTCCTCGGTCTTCCAGGCGTCGCCGGCGCGGCCGCGGGTGAGGTCGGCGACCTGCCGGCCGGCCGCGCGGTCCCAACTGCGCATCAGCACCGCACCGGTGATCGCGGCGGCAGTCGCCGCCGTGACCAGCGTGCGGAGCACGACGGGCTCCGTCAGAAACCACGCGCCGGCGGCGCACAACACCGACGCTCCGGCGACCGCCGACGGCGGCAGCAGCCTGTGAAGGGGCGGGGAATGGCGGTGGCGTCCACGTGGCATGGCCTGAAATTTACCGTGCGTAGACGCCGAATGGGGTGTCGGCCCGGCAAATCTCTCGTTCGAGAACGCCGGGCCGCCCACTCCCTACTTCGTGAGGAGTCCCTTGGACTCCAGGTAATCCTTCGCGGCATCCTGCGGCTTGGCCCGCTCGGCGTCCACCTTGCGGTTCAACTCCGCGAGATCCTCGGTGGTCAGCGCCTTGGTGAGCTTGCCGAGAGCGGCCGCCACCTCCGGTGCGGCGGCGTCCTTGGCATTGACCACGGGCAGGACGTTGTCGGCGTTCTGGAGCTTCTTGTCGTCCTCGAGGAAGACCAGTCCGTCCAGTACGGCGTCGGTCGTCGTGGTCAGCACCAGCTGGTCGGTGCCGTCCTTGACCGCCTGCTTGGCCTGCGGGGTGCCGACACCCTTGGGGTCGATACCGGTGACATCGATGCCGTACGTCTTCTTCAGACCCGGCGCGCAGAACGGGCGGACCTCGCACTCGTCGCCCGCCGCTATCTTCACCTTGAGCTTCGACCTGCCGAGATCGGAGAGGGTCTTGAGCTTGTTCTTCTCGGCGAATTCCTTGCTGACCGCGAAGGCGTTCTGGTCGACGGCTCCGCCGGCGGGGAGCACCTTCAGACCGCGCGGCTCGGCGAGCTCGGTGAGTGCGGCGACGGTGGCCGTGACATCGCTGGAGGCGACGGGCTTCTCGTCGGGTGCCTTCGGCCCGTTCACCTTCGCGTTGAGGAATTCGGCGATCGTCGCCGCGTATTCGGGTACGACGTCTATCTCGCCCTTCTCCAGCGAGGGTTCGTACAGCTCACGGTTCTTCACCGTGGTGACCGAGGTCTTGTATCCGGCGTCCGCCAGGACCTGCGCATAGAGCTCGGCGAGGACCTTGGACTCGGTGAAGGCCGCGGCGCCGACGACGAGCGTGCCCTTCGCGCCTGAACCGGCCGGTTTCGAGCCGGAATCGTCCGACTTCTCCAGGCTGTCTCCGCCGCACGCGACGAGGGAACCCGTCAGGGCCGCAACCGCCAGTACTGCTCCCGCGATGCGCGAGGTGTTGCTCATCAGGTTCTCCGTCCAGGGGTTCACAGAATGCACAGTGGGGAAGGCACCGCGGTCACAGGGGCGACACGGTCGACACGGACTTGCGGAGGGGGTCGAGCAGCCGGTCGGCCACCACCAGGACCCCTTCCACCAGCAGGGCCAGCAGCGCCGCGAGCAGTGCGCCGGCCACCACCTGCGGGGTGTTGTAGGTGTTGAATCCCGCGGTGATGATGCGGCCGAGACCGCCCTGGCCGACCATCGAGGCGATGGTGGCCGTGGCGACGACCTGCACCGCGGCGGACCGCAGGCCGGTCATGAGCAGCGGGTAGGCGAGGGGCAGTTCGACGCGCAAGAACAGCTGGCCGCCGGACATCCCCATGCCCCGCGCGGCCTCCACGACCGCGCGGTCCACTTCGCGCATACCCACATAGGCGTTGGTGAGCAGCGGCGGCACGGCGAACAGCACCAGGGCGATGATCGTCGGTGCGTAACCGGCGCTGCGCAGCGGTGTGAGCATGAAGAGGGCGAGGACCGCGAAGACGGGGACGGCGCGGCCCGCGTTGGAGATGTTGACCGCGAGCGCACCGCCCTTGCCCAGATGCCCGAGCCAGAGCGCGATGGGCAAGGCTATCGCGCAGGCGAGCGCGAGGGCCACCCCGCTGACGTACACATGCTCACCCAGCCGGTGCCAGGCACCGCTCTCGCCGGACCAGTTGGCTCCGGTGGTGAGCCAGGTCCAGGCGTCGGCCATGACCCCCATCAGACAGCCTCCTTCGCCGTGCCCTGCCGCGCCGGGCCGGGACCGGCGGTGCCCGTGGACGCCGAGCCGGGCGGCTGCGAGCCCAGGTGTCCGGCGCCCGGCCGCGCCGTGCGTATGCGGGTCCAGGGCGTCAGCAGACGCTGGACGCCGAGCAGCAGCAGATCGGCGACGGCCGCGAGGAGCACGCACAGCACGGAGGCGGTGAGCACCTGGGCCTTGAAGGTGGTCTGCACGCCGTCGTCTATGAGATTGCCCAGGCCGCCCTTGCCGACCAGGGCTCCGACGGTCGTCAGGGCGATGGTCGAGACCGTGGCGATGCGCAGGCCGGCCATCAACGCGGGCAGCGCGAGGGGCAGTTCGACCTCCCACAGCAGCCGGCCCGGTCCGTATCCCATGCCGCGGGCGGCCTCGCGCGCCTCGGCCGGCACCGCTTCCAGGCCGGCCATGATGTTACGCACGAGAATGGTCAGCGAATAGAGCACGAGACCGGTGACGACCAGCGCGGCCGACAGCCCGAAGACCGGCAGCAGCAGCGAGAACATCGCCAGCGACGGAATCGTGTAGAGCAGGGTCGTCAGACCGAGCACCGGACCGGCGAAAGCCGGTTTGGCACGGGCGAGCAGCGCCAGCGGAAAAGCGACGGCGAGTCCGATCAGGACCGATGCCACGGTGATCCAGACGTGCTCGACGGTCGCGTCGGTCAACTCCTGGCCGCGGGTGCGGAGGTATTCCCCGCAGATCCAGTCATTGGCCGCCAGACAGCTCTGCGCGGCCTGCCGCATGCTCATGCGCCCCACCTCCCCACCCCTGCCGAACGTATGTCTGGCGACCCTATCCCCGACCCCTGACAATCGCCGAGGGCCGCCACATTGCAGCAACATGGCTTTCACACCACACCCGTCACAATGGGGAACCATGATCCGTTTCGAGCACGTAGCCAAGCGATACCCGGACGGGACGACAGCCGTCGACGACCTGTCGTTCGAGGTGGCCGAGGGTGAACTGGTCACGCTCGTCGGACCGTCCGGCTGCGGCAAGACCACCACCATGAAGATGGTCAACCGCCTCATCGAGCCCAGCAGCGGCCGGATATTCCTGGACGGTGAGGACATATCGACCATCGACCCGGTCCAACTCCGCCGCCGTATCGGCTATGTCATCCAGCAGGTCGGCCTCTTCCCGCACAAGACGGTCCTGGAGAACACCGCGACCGTCCCCCATCTCCTCGGCTGGCAGCGCGCCAAGGCCAGGGCACGCGCCGCCGAACTCCTCGATCTGGTGGGCCTGGACCCCTCGACGTACGGCGGGCGCTACCCGGAGCAGCTCTCCGGCGGCCAGCGCCAGCGCGTCGGCGTGGCACGTGCCCTGGCCGCCGATCCGCCCGTGCTGCTGATGGACGAGCCGTTCGGCGCGGTCGACCCGGTGGTCCGCGAGCATCTGCAGAACGAGTTCCTGAGACTCCAGTCCCAGGTCCGCAAGACCGTGCTGTTCGTCACGCACGACATCGAGGAGGCCGTCCGGCTCGGCGACCGTATCGCCGTCTACGGACAGGGCCGGATCGAGCAGTTCGACGCGCCGGCCGCGGTGCTCGGCGCCCCCGCTACGCCCTATGTCGCCGACTTCGTGGGCGCCGACCGCGGTCTCAAGCGCCTCTCGGTGACCCCCATCGAGGAGGGCGACCTGGAGCAGCCGCCCGTCGTCCACCTCGACGACACGCTGCCCCGGGAGCTCGGTTCACGCTGGGCCGTCGTCCTGGACGGCGAAGACAATCTGCACGGCTGGCTCTCCGCCGAGGGGGCGCTCAGGAAGGGCTCCGTCCGCGAGCACGCGCGCCGGATGGAGGCATGGCTGCCGGTCGGCGCCTCCCTCAAGCAGGCCTTCTCCACCATGCTCCAGCACGACGCGGGGTGGATCGCGGTGATCGACAAGGAGGAGACGGGCCGCTTCCTCGGGGTGCTGACCCCGGCCCGGCTGCACGAGGCGCTGCGCCGCTCGATCGACGCGGACGCGCAGGCCATTCCCCGTACCGAGGTCGACCTGGAGTCGATCGCGACGATCGCGGAAGCCGCCAAGAGCTGACCCGGGACGCGCGTCGCGGTGGCCCGCACAGGACCGCCGCGGCGCGCGTCCCCGGCCCGGGCACCGTCGCGGGCACGTCCGGGCCCGCGGACCGCCGCGGCACGCGTCCCGGCCGGGGCACCGTCGCGGCGGGCAGGGCCCCGCTCGGGGCCGGGCACCCAGGGTCCGCTCGGCCGGGTCCGGCCTCACGAAGCCTGGAGCCGACCCGACATCCACACCAGCGCGGGCGGAATCTCGCGCCGCCACGTGTTGAAGTTGTGCCCGCCGCTGTCGAGCGTGATCGAGGAGACCCGCGCGGGCGCCTTCACCTTCTTGATGAAGTGCCCGGTCGGCTTGAGATTGCCCTCACCCGACTTCGACGTCGTCACCAGGAACGACGACGTGCCCTGTGGCAGGTGGTCCAGGCTCCACAGCAGATCGGCGCGCTTCTTCGCCCGCTTGTCGCCGTGGAAGAGGTCGCCGGTCGTCGGGTCCTCCGCGGCCTTGTAGTACGCCGACAGACCGGCGCCCACCGAGAACTGCCCCGGGTGATGCAGCGCGATCTTCAAGGCGCAGTAGCCGCCGGTCGAATTCCCGATGAGGCCCCAGTTCCTGGGCCTGTCCCCGACCCGGTACGTCTCGGAGACCGCCTTCGGCAGATCCTTCGCGAAGAACGTCTCCGTCTGCGGACCACCGGGAACGTTCACGCACTCGGTGTCCCGCGGCGGTGCCACGGTCGGCCGCAGCATGACCAGGACCGTCGGCTGCATCCGGCCGCTCTTCGCCTCCTGCCAGGCGGTCTTCGGATACTTCAGCCCTTTGAGCAGATTCTCCGCGGTACCCGGATATCCCGTCAGCACGATCGCCGCGGGAAAGGTCTTCCTGCGGAATTCGGGCTGGAAGTACTCCGGCGGCAGATAGACATACGCCGGGCTGTCGATCTTCGACTTCTCGCCAAAGACGACGATCTTCTGGATCTGGCCGCCGACCGCCGTACGCGCGCCGCCCGGCACGTCCAGCCGTTTCCGCTCGACCACCTTGATGCGCTTCGCGCCGGCCGAATGGTCGACCACCACGCCCATGTCCTGCTCGCGGCCGAAGAGGTCGGACCACGAGCCGTAGAAGAGGAAGGAGTTGTTCGCGGCGAGTCCCACCGCCGCGAACAGGGCGAGCTGGGTCACCAGCAGCATGCCGACCCTTCCCGTCACGGCACGCCAGTTGGGGCCGGCCAGCCGAGGCCACAGCCAGATGGTCGCGGCGAACAGCAGAACGGCCACGAGGACGGCCAAGGCCAGAACTTTGTTACTGGTCAGACCCATGAGTCGCGTGAGCTTTCTTCCTTGAGAATTTCCTGTGAGTGAGTGAACCCGCCCCCTGGAAGTGCCGTCCTAGAGAGCGCAAATCGTCCGGAGCCCACCGACCTGCGGCCCTCGGACACAGGATCTCTCGCGGAGTCACGGGAAGCGATGTCTGCAACGGTAGATGGGGACAAATCAGGATTGGTTCCGAATCGGGTACACCGCCTCCTGCGCGGTCCCCGTCCGGAGGCGGTCCCTTCGCTGGTCGGCACGGCCTGCACACTCGTCGGCCTGGTCGACATTGCCGCCGGGGTGTTCCCCCGGTTCCGGCACAGCCGCGTGCACACGCTGGCCGAAGTGCTCCCCGGAGCCACCGGCCCGTTCGCCGCCGCGCTCTCGCTGAGCGCCGGCGTCCTGCTCCTGCTGCTCGCCCACGGACTCAAGCGGCACAAGCGCCGGGCCTGGCGGGCGGCGGTGATCCTGCTCCCCGTGGGAGCGGTCAGCCAGTTCGTCTACCGGCACTCGGTCATCGGCGCCCTGGTCTCCCTGCTCCTGCTGACCCTGCTGCTGCGCCACCGGGGCGAGTTCGCCGCGCTGCCCGATCCGCGCAGCCGCTGGAAGGCGCTCGCCAACTTCGTCCTGATGGGCGCCGGTTCGCTCGGCCTCGGTCTGGTCATCGTCAGCGCGCACCCCGGCAGGACCGTCGGCAGCCCGGGTCTGGTGGACCGTCTGGAGCACGTGCTCTACGGGCTCTTCGGCTTCGAGGGCCCCGTCGACTACTCCGGCAGCGTGTCCTGGACCGTCGGCTACTCCCTCGGCGCGCTCGGTCTGCTGACCGCCGTGACCACGATCTACCTCGCCTTCCGGCCCGAGCACCCGGCGGCCCGGCTCACCGAGGACGACGAGCGCCGGCTGCGCGACCTGCTCACCCGGCACGGCGGCCGCGACTCGCTCGGCCACTTCGCGCTCCGGCGGGACAAGGGCGTCGTCTTCTCGCCCAGCGGCAAGGCCGCCGTCTGCTACCGCGTGGTGTCCGGCGTGATGCTCGCCAGCGGCGACCCGATCGGCGATGTCGAGGCATGGCCGGGCGCCATCGAGCGCTTCATGGACGAGGCCAAGGCGCACTCCTGGACCCCGGCCGTGATGGGCTGCTCGGAGACCGGCGGCGAGGTCTGGACCCGTGAGACGGGCCTGGACGCCCTGGAGCTGGGCGACGAGGCGGTGGTGGACGTCGCGGATTTCTCGCTCACCGGGCGGGCGATGCGCAACGTACGCCAGATGGTGAAGCGCATCGAGCGCAATGGGTACACCACCCGCGTCCGGCGCGCCCGTGACATCTCCGCCGAGGAGCTGGAGCAGATCCGCCGGGCCGCGGAGGCCTGGCGGGGCACCGACACCGAGCGGGGCTTCTCGATGGCTCTGGGCCGCATCGGCGACCCGGACGACGGCGACGCGGTGATAGCCACGGCACACAAGACGGACGACGAGCCAGGGGTCGCCCCCTACGGCGACCTCAAGGCGATCATCCACTTCGTCCCGTGGGGCACCAACGGCATGTCCCTGGAACTGATGCGGCGCGACCGTTCCGCCGACCCGGGCATGAACGAACTGCTCATCGTCGCGGCGCTCCAGGCCTCCCCCGCACTCATGATCGAACGGGTGTCGCTGAACTTCGCGATGTTCCGCTCGGCGCTCGCCCGCGGCGAGAAGATCGGCGCAGGCCCGGTGCTGCGGCTGTGGCGCGGACTGCTGGTGTTCCTCTCCCGCTGGTTCCAGATCGAGTCGCTGTACAAGTTCAACGCCAAGTTCCGGCCGCGCTGGGAGCCCCGCTTCGTGGTCTTCCGCAACACCCGCGACCTGCCCAGGATCGGCTTCGCCGCGATGCAGGCGGAGGGCTTCGTCACCCTGTCGCTCCCGCGCCTCTTCCCCCGGCGCAGGGCCCCGCGCCCGGCCCGCCCGTGCGCGCACATCACACCGATGACGCAGGAACGGGAGATCCGCGCGGCATGAGGGGCCCGCGACGGGCCCCGGCAGGTGCCCCGCGGAACGGCCGCGCGGGGCGAGCCATCGGCCTGCGGCCCTAGGCTGGGCGTATGAGTACGTTGCGCGGGCTGCCGGAGTGGGATCGCTGTGCCGTCATGGGGGTCGTGAATGTGACGCCCGACTCCTTCTCCGACGGCGGCCGCTGGTTCGACACGACCGCCGCCGTCAAACGCGGCCTCGACCTCGTCACCGCGGGCGCCGACCTCGTCGACGTCGGCGGTGAGTCCACCCGGCCCGGCGCCAGCCGGGTCGACGAGGACGAGGAGCTGCGCCGCGTCATCCCCGTCGTCCGGGGCCTTGCCGCCGAAGGGGTCACCGTCTCCGTCGACACCATGCGCGCCGTCGTCGCCGAGCAGGCCGTCGCCGCGGGAGCCGTACTCGTCAACGACGTCAGCGGCGGCCTCGCCGACCCCGCGATGGTGCCGGCCGTCGCCGCCGCCGGTGTGCCCTTCGTGGTCATGCACTGGCGCGGCTTCAGCGAGGACATGAACAGCCGCGCCGTCTACGCCGACGTGGTCGCCGAGGTCGTCACGGAGCTGAGGGAGCGTATGGACGCCGTCGTGGCCGGCGGTGTCGCCCCCGGGCAGATCGTCATCGACCCGGGCCTCGGCTTCGCCAAACAGGCCGAGCACGACCTCGCCCTCGTCGCCCACCTCGGCGAACTGCGCGCACTCGGCCGTCCGCTGCTCGTCGCCGCGTCCCGCAAACGCTTCCTCGGCCGGGTCCTCGCCCAGGACGGCGACGCCCCGCCACCCGCGCGGGAACGGGACGCCGCCACCGCCGCGATCTCCGCGATCGCCGCCTACGAGGGCGCCTGGGCCGTGCGCGTCCACGAAGTGCGGGCCACGGCCGACGCCGTCCGCGTCGCGCGCGCCGTCGGGGCCGCCCGGTGAGCCGTACCGACATCGAGCTGGTCGAAGAGGCCAACACGACGTTCTACGAGACCATGGAGCGCGGCGACTTCGAGAAGCTCTCCGGCCTCTGGCTGGACGACGAGATCTCCTGCATCCACCCCGGCTGGCCGGTCCTGTCGGGCCGCGGCGAGGTACTGCGCTCGTACGCCCTGATCATGGCGAACACCGAGTACATCCAGTTCTTCCTGACCGACGTCAAGGTCAACCTGGCCGGCGACACCGCCCTCGTCACATGTACGGAGAACATCCTCAGCGGCGGCCCGGCCGAGGACGGCGGCGAGCTCGGTCCTCTCGTCGGGCAGCTCGTGGTCGCCACGAATGTGTTCCGTCGCACAGACGAGGGATGGAGGATCTGGTCACATCACGGATCACCCGTCCTGACGGAAAGCGATGACGCGGAGGACGAGGAGTCCCCCTCGTAACGGGGTAAGCGCACCGTTGGAGGCGGGGAAGCGGACGTTCCGGCCAGGAGCGGGCCGCCCGGCCTCCGCAGCTCCGCGTGGCCCCATGGGCGAGCGGGGCCGGTGGCCGCAGGTAGATTCGCATGGGCACCCGGCCCGCCCGCACGCGGCGCCGGTGCCCGCATCCCGCCAAGTACAGGAAGCAGGAGTGATTCGCGTGGATCGTGTCGCGCTGCGCGGCCTCAAGGCCCGCGGGCACCATGGCGTCTTCCCCCGGGAACGGGAGGAGGGCCAGACCTTCATCGTGGACCTGGTGCTCGGCCTCGACACCCGGCCCGCGGCGGAGGCCGACGACCTGGCGAAGACCGTGCACTACGGCGTGGTGGCGGAGGAGGTCGTCGCGGTCGTCGAGGGCGAGCCGGTCGACCTGATCGAGACACTGGCGGAGCGCATCGCCCGGCAGTGCCTCAAGCACGACGGTGTCGAGGAGGTCGAGGTCGTCGTGCACAAGCCGGACGCCCCGATCACCGTGCCGTTCGACGACGTGACCATCACGATCACCCGGAGCCGAGTATGACCGCGTTCTTCCCGCACGGGACGCAGAGCGACCCGACCGTGCAGCCGGTGCCCGCCTCCGTCGTGGAGCAGGTCGACGCGGCGGACGTCACCCTGTCCAACCCCAAACGTGCCGTGATCTCCATCGGGTCCAACCTGGGGAACAGGCTGGAGACGCTCCAGGGCGCGATCGACGCCCTGGAGGACACCCCGGGGCTGCGGGTCAAGGCCGTGTCCCCGGTGTACGAGACGGAGCCGTGGGGTGTGGACCCCGGCTCGCAGCCCTCGTACTTCAACGCGGTGATCCTCGTGAAGACCACCCTCCCGCCGTCCTCACTGCTGGAGCGCGGTCAGGCCATCGAGGAGGCCTTCGACCGGGTACGGGAGGAGCGCTGGGGCCCGCGGACGATCGACGTCGACATCGTGGCGTACGCGGACGTCGTCTCCGACGACCCGGTGCTCACGCTGCCGCACCCGCGGGCGCATCAGCGCGCGTTCGTCCTCGTGCCGTGGCACGACGTGGAGCCGGGGGCACAGCTGCCCGGCCGCGGGCCGGTCGCGGAGCTGCTGGACGGTATCGGCCAGGACGGTGTGCTTCCCCGCGCCGACCTGGAACTCCGTCTGCCCGAGTAGTCGTTAGGCTCTGCGGAACAATGCACGGTGTGATGCGACAGGCGCGATGCGGCAGGACGGAAGGGCGGCTCACTCGGTGAAGCAACTACGGCTCGGTGTACTGGCCGGTCTCTTCGCCGCGGCCGGAGTGCTGTCCTGGGGCGCCGCCCGCCTGTGGGAGTCGTTCGGCACCCTGCCGAGCGTCCCGCTGGCCGCACCCATCGTGCTGGCGGTGATCGCGGTCGTCCTGACCGCGACCGCCCTCTCCCTGCGGGCCCGCCTGCGCGCCCAGCGCGAGCGCCGCCCCGGCGCGAAGGGCGTCGAGCCGCTGATGGCGGCCCGTGCGGTGGTGTTCGGCCAGGCGAGCGCGCTGGTGGCGGCGCTGGTGAGCGGGATGTACGGCGGTACGGGAGTGTTCCTGCTGGGCTCGCTGGACATCCCGGCGCGCCGCGACCAGGCGGTCTACGCCGGCTTCTCGGTCGTCGCGGGCATCGCGGTGATCGCGGCGGCGTTCTTCCTGGAGCGGGTCTGCAAGCTGCCCGAGGACGACGACGAGGGCCCGGCCCCCGCGTAGGACCTGCCGGTTAACCCCGCCCGAAGGACGGGGTTCACGGCCTCCAGTGCGTGCGATCGCCGGGCGCCGGTGCGCCCGCGTAGCGGAACGGCCCGGTCTGGCGGCGGCAACGCGGCATGGGGCCGCCTTCCGTCCCCGAGGACACCGGGCCCGTGCGGGCGTCGCGAACCGGACGGGACGCTGCGACACGGCCAGAAGCCGGCCCGAGCCGCCGCTGTGGCGCGGTCAGCGCGCCATGATCAGACTCATCGCCTCGTTGCGCGTCGCCGGATGGCGCAGCTGCCCCCGCACCGCGGACGTGATCGTCTTCGCGCCCGGCTTCCGGACCCCGCGCATCGTCATGCACATGTGCTCGCATTCGACGACCACGATCACACCGCGCGGCTCCAGGATCTCCATCAGCGAGTCGGCGATCTGTGTCGTCAGCCGCTCCTGCACCTGCGGCCGGCGGGCGAAGACGTCCACGAGGCGGGCGATCTTCGACAGGCCGGTGATCTTCCCTTCGACGGACGGGATGTAGCCCACGTGCGCGACCCCGACAAAGGGCACCAGATGGTGCTCGCAGGAGCTCATCACCTCGATGTCCTTCACCAGGACCATCTCGTCGTGACCGAGGTCGAACGTCGTCGTCAGCACGTCCTCGGGCTGCTGCCACAGTCCCGCGAATATCTCCCGGTACGCCCGCGCCACCCGGGTCGGCGTCTCCCGCAGGCCCTCGCGGTCCGGGTCCTCACCGACCGCGATGAGCAGTTCGCGTACGGCGTTCTCAGCGCGCTTCTCGTCGAATTCGCCGATCGAGCCCTCGCCGTCCAGCGTCACCGGATCGGTCATCTGTGCCTCGTTCCTCTTGCTCTGGCCTGCGGTCATACGAATGCCGCGCCCTCCAGGCTAAATCCTGGTGGACGCGGCATCCATTCCGGGCTTGGTAACCCCCGGCGGGTCAACTCTCCGGGCGCTCCTCCGGGACCGCCTCCACGGAGGAGGAGTCCGCCGGGACGGCGCCGTTGGCACCGACCGCGCCGTTGGTCAACGCCAGCTCCTTCGGCGAGAGCACCGGCGGCCGCGTGGACGGCGTGCGGCGGGTGGAACCCGTCCACGCCGGGCGGGCCGGGCGCCTCACGATCGGGGCGAAGATCTCGGCGATCTGCTCCTTGCCGAGGGTCTCCTTCTCCAGCAGCTGGAGCACCAGGTTGTCGAGGACGTCACGATTCTCGACGAGGATCTCCCACGCTTCGTTGTGGGCGGTCTCGATGAGCTTCTTGACCTCTTCGTCGACCAGGGCCGCGACCTCTTCCGAGTAGTCGCGCTGGTGACCCATCTCACGGCCCAGGAAGGGCTCGGAGTTGTCGCCACCGAACTTGATCGCGCCGAGACGCTCGGTCATGCCGTACTGCGTGACCATGGCGCGAGCCGTGGCCGTGGCCTTCTCGATGTCGTTCGCCGCGCCCGTGGTCGGGTCGTGGAAGACGAGCTCCTCGGCCGCGCGCCCGCCCAGCATGTATGCCAGCTGGTCGAGCATTTCGTTGCGCGTGGTCGAGTACTTGTCCTCGTCCGGCAGGACCATCGTGTAACCCAGGGCTCTGCCGCGGGACAGGATGGTGATCTTGTGGACGGGGTCGGAGTTCGGTGAGGCCGCCGCGACCAGGGCGTGTCCGCCCTCGTGGTACGCGGTGATCTTCTTCTCCTTGTCCGACATGATCCGGGTCCGCTTCTGCGGGCCCGCGACCACACGGTCGATCGCCTCGTCCAGCGCGTGGTTGTCGACGAGCTTCTTGTTGCTGCGCGCCGTGAGGAGCGCCGCTTCGTTCAGCACGTTCGACAGGTCCGCGCCGGTGAAGCCCGGCGTACGACGGGCGACAGCACCCAGGTCGACGTCCGGGGCGACCGGCTTGCCCTTCTGGTGGACCTTGAGGATCTCCAGACGGCCCTGCATGTCGGGACGGTCGACCGCGATCTGCCGGTCGAACCGGCCCGGACGCAGCAGCGCCGGGTCGAGGATGTCCGGCCGGTTGGTGGCGGCGATCAGGATGACGCCACCCTTCACGTCGAAGCCGTCCATCTCGACGAGCAGCTGGTTGAGCGTCTGCTCGCGCTCGTCGTGGCCACCGCCGAGACCCGCACCGCGGTGCCGGCCGACGGCGTCGATCTCGTCGACGAAGACGATCGCCGGAGCGTTCGCCTTGGCCTGCTCGAAGAGGTCACGGACTCGGGAGGCACCGACACCGACGAACATCTCGACGAAGTCGGAACCGGAGATCGAGTAGAACGGGACGCCCGCCTCGCCCGCGACAGCGCGAGCGAGCAGCGTCTTGCCCGTACCGGGCGGGCCGTAGAGCAGCACACCCTTCGGGATCTTGGCGCCGACGGCCTGGAACTTGGCCGGCTCCTGCAGGAACTCCTTGATCTCGTGGAGTTCCTCGACGGCTTCGTCGGACCCCGCCACATCGGCGAAGGTCGTCTTCGGAGTGTCCTTGGTGATCAGCTTGGCCTTGGACTTCCCGAAGTTCATGACTCGGGAGCCGCCGCCCTGCATCTGATTCATCAGGAACAGGAAGACCACGACGATGAGGACGAAGGGCAGCAGGGAGAGCAGCACCGAGACGAACGGGCTCTGCTTCGACGGCGAGACGGTGTAACCCTTCTCGATGTCACCCGCCTCGAACTTCGTCTGCAGCGTCTTCGCCAGATCGGCACCCTGGGTGCCGATGTAGCTCGCCTGGATCTTGTCGCTGTCCTTGACCTTTTGGCCGTCCTTCAGATCGACCTTGATGATCTGTTCGTCGCCAGTGGTCAGCTTGACCTGGTCGACCTGGTTCTTGTCGATCGCCTGGACGACCTCGCCGGTGTCCACCGTCTTGTAGCCGCCGGACGAGCCGACGACCTGCATCAACACGACCACGGCGAGGACGGCCAGCACGATCCACATGACCGGCCCACGGAAGTATCGCTTCACGTCCATCCATACGGAGCGAATTCGCCCCGTCCCTCCTGCCCGTAGTAAATGCTGCTGTGAGACTGCTCTGTATTTAAAGCTAACTGTTCTTCGGACGGTACCCCAGCATCGTCACCGTGACCGCACGGTACGGCTGACGAACCCGCCCTCCCATGCTCCAACGGCGGGAGGGGGGTAAGGGTTCCCGGTGGCGTCAGCCGCCGTAGACGTGCGGTGCGAGCGTGCCCACGAACGGCACGTTGCGGTACTTCTCCGCGTAGTCCAGCCCGTACCCGACGACGAACTCGTTCGGGATGTCGAAGCCGATCCACTTCACGTCGATCGCGACCTTTGCGGCATCCGGCTTACGCAGCAGCGTGCAGACCTCGAGGGAGGCCGGCTCGCGCGATCCGAGGTTCGAGAGCAGCCACGAGAGCGTGAGGCCGGAGTCGATGATGTCCTCGACGATCAGGACGTGCTTGCCCTTGATGTCGGTGTCCAGGTCCTTGAGGATCCGGACGACACCCGACGACTGGGTGCCCGCGCCGTAGGACGACACCGCCATCCAGTCCATGGTGACGGGCGTGGACAGCGCGCGCGCCAGGTCCGCCATCACCATGACGGCGCCCTTGAGCACACCGACGAGGAGCAGATCCTTGCCCGCGTACTCCGCGTCGATCTTCGCGGCCAGCTCCGCCAGCTTCGCGTCGATCTCTTCCTTGGTGATGAGCACCGACTGAAGGTCGGTGCCCAAGTCCTTCTCGTTCACGCGGTCGCTTTCTGTCTGCCGGGGTCCCGGGGTCGCCCCCGGGGTGACACAGCCGTGGTGCTTGCGCCGCTGCGTCAGCCTTGCCGAATGACCAGTCTGCCACCCTGCCGTCGCGCCTCGACGCGGCCCGGCAGATTGATGGCCCCCTGGCCGCGCCAGCCGGTGATCAGCCGGTCGACCTCTTCGACGTGACGGGCGAACAGCGAACCGGCCGGCGCACCGGCCTCGATCACGGCGCGGCGCAGCACACGGCGGCGTACGGCGGGCGGCAGGGCGTAGAGCTTGGCGCACTCCAGCCGGCCCGAGTCGTCACGGACGGAGGCCTCCGCGTCGGCGGCCCAGGTGTCGAGGGCGTCGGCGTCGTCGCGGGAGAGCTGCGCGGTACGGGCCAGGGCCTCGACGACGCCCTTGCCGAGCGCCTTCTCCAGGGCGGGCAGGCCCTCGTGGCGCAGCCGGGAGCGGGTGTAGGCCGGGTCGGCGTTGTGCGGGTCGTCCCAGACGGGCAGCGACTGGACCATGCAGGCCTTGCGGGCGGTCTGCCGGTCGAGCTGGAGGAAGGGTCTGCGGTAACGCCCGGCCGCCCCCGAGACGGCCGCCATCCCGGACAGCGAGCGGGTCCCGGAGCCGCGTGCCAGCCCCAGCAGGACGGTTTCGGCTTGGTCGTCACGGGTGTGGCCGAGGAGCACGGCGACGGCGCCGTGGCGTTCGGCCGCGTCGTCCAGCGCCGCGTACCGCGCGTCGCGGGCCGCGGCCTCGGGTCCGCCTTCGCGGCCGACGCGGACGGTGATCGACTCGACGGGATCGAGACCCAGCGAGCCGAGGCGTGCGGCGACTTCGGCCGCGCGGAGGTCGGAGCCGTCCTGGAGGCCGTGGTCGACGGTGATGCCGCCGGCCCGGACGGAGAGCTTGCGTGCCTCGAAGGCGAGCGCGGAGGCGAGCGCCATGGAGTCGGCGCCGCCGGAGCAGGCCACGAGCACAAGCGGCTCGTGGGCGGGCATGGCGGACCGGCCGGGCAGGTGGGACCCGGAGGGTGCGGCGGCCGCATGGCTCAGGGTGCGCTCGAGCCGGGCTGCGTGTTCGTTTGTCTCGGTGAGCTCGGTGAGTACGTCGTGGAGTACGCGGCGGACCGCCAGGCGTATCGCCGCGACCGCAGGATGGGGACCCATGTCCGGTGCCCTTCGTGGAATTGGGGGGTGCCTCGGTCGGAGTCGGATTGAGGTTCAGTCACTCAGAGTGCGTCGATGGTGACAGAACCGAGCCGTTCTCCGAGCATTGCACGCCTGCCAACGGCCCACGGTCCCTCGGATGGGTGATTACCAGGGCGTGCGGCTGCCTCCGGTTCAGGACTCTGCTTTACGGTGCACCCGCGCGACCCAGTCCGCCGGTTTGGCGATCTCCGCCTTGGTCGGGAGGGTGTTCGGGGATGTCCAGACCCGATTGAACCCTTCCATACCGACCTCTTCCACGACAGCCCGGACGAAACGCTCTCCGTCGCGGTACTGGCGCAGCTTGGCGTCGAGTCCGAGGAGCTTGCGCAGCGCCTGGTCCAGCCGGCTCGCGCCACGCGCCCTGCGCTGCTGGAACTTCTCCCGGATCTCCGCCACGGAGGGCACGACGTCGGGACCCACGCCGTCCATCACGAAATCGGCATGCCCCTCCAGCAGGGACATCACGGCGGTCAGCCGTCCGAGGATCTCCCGCTGGGCCGGGGTCTGCACCAGTTCCACGAGGGAGCGGCCCTCGTCCTCCTCGCCCTCGGGACGGCCGCCGGCCAGCGACTGGGCCGCCTCCCGCAGACGCTCCAGGACGGTCATCGGGTCGACCTCGGTCTCCCCGAGAAATGACTGGATCTCGCCCTCGAGGTGGTCGCGCAACCACGGCACGCCGGTGAACTGCGTGCGGTGGGTCTCCTCGTGGAGACAGACCCAGAGCCGGAAGTCGTGCGGATCGACCTCGAGCTCACGCTCCACATGAACGATGTTCGGCGCGACCAGCAGGAGGCGTCCGCCGCCGTTGGAGCCGGCGGGCAGCTCACGGGTGGCGGGGGCGAAGGTCTCGTACTGACCGAGGACCCGGGAGGCCAGGAAGGAGAGCAGCATGCCGAGCTCGACGCCGGTGACCTTGCCGCCGACCGCGCCCAGGACCGCGCCGCCGGGGCCGCCGGGGCGGCGCTCCTGCATCTTCTCCAGCAGGGGCTTGAGCAGTTCGCGGAAGCCCGCGACGTTCGCCCGCACCCAGCCGGCCCGGTCAACGACCAGGACCGGGGTGTCCTCGGGCTGATGGCTTTCGGGGATCATTTGCGTGAAGCCGCGCACATGCTCTTCCGAGGCCTTGGCATGCCGCCGCAGCTCGGCGACGACGGCCCGCGCCTCCTCCCGGGTCACTTCGGGCCCGGGCCGCACGAAGCGGATCGCGGTCGCCACGGCGAGGTTCCAGTCGACCATCTCGGCACCACCGATGCTCGTCATGCGTCAACCGTACGTGGTGGGCCCGCGGGACGGTGAGGTGTCGGGAGGGGCCGGTCGGCCACGGGCCTCACGTGGCGAGTGCCGCCGCGAGCCGGTCCAGGGCGGGTTGGGCGAATTCCCGGCTGGGTGTGCCGCCCGCCATGAAGGCGAAGGCGAGCAGTCGTCCGTCCGGGGCGACGACCGTTCCCGCCAGGGAGTTCACCTGGCTCAGGGTGCCTGTCTTGGCGCGGACGAGGCCGGTGCCCGGTGAGGTGGCGCCGTAGCGGCCCGACAGGGTTCCGGTGAAGCCGGCGACGGGAAGGCCCGTGAGAACCGGCCGCAGTCCGGGACGGTCCGGGTCGGCCGCGAGGGCCAGCAGGGCGGTGAGCTGCCCCGCGGAGAGCCGGTCGGCGCGATTCAGCCCGCTGCCGTCGGCGAAGCGGGCGCCCGCCAACGGCACCTTCAGCTTCTTGAGTTGCGCGGTCACGGCCTGCTCGGCGCCCGCGAAGCTCGCCGGGCGGCCGGTGGCCAGGGCGGTCTGACGGGCGACGGCCTCCGCGAGGTCGTTGTTGCTTTCGGTCAACAGCCGCTCGACGAGGGCGGAGAGGGGATCCGAGAGCACCTTGGCGACGGGCTTCGAACCCACCGCGGGGCGGCCGGGCGCGGGGTCGGCCGCGACCGTGAGGCCGCGGTCCTTCAGCAACTGCGCGAAGACGCGTGCCGCCTCGCGCGCGGGGTTGTCGAAGCGTCCGGAGTCCTTCGTGCTCCGCTCGTCGATCCGGCCCTCGTGGAGCATCAGCGGGGTGACCGGGGCGAGGTTGCCGTTCTTGCCGATGGGGTGGCGCACCGGGCCCTTGTAGAGCGAGACGTCGTAGGCGAGGCGCACCGCGGTGGTACCGCGCGCCTTCAGCACGCGCGCCGTGCGCTCGGCGAGCGCGCCCATGCGGGCCCGGTCCAGGCCGGCGTCCCCGCCGCCGACCAGGGTGAGCACCTTCCCGTCCTTGGACGCGGTGACCGTGGTGGGGATGCGGTGGTCGGGGCCGAGCGCGCTGAGGGCGGCGACCGAGGTGGCGATCTTGATCGTGGAGGCCGGGGTCATCGGGGTGGCTGCCCCCTTCCCGTACAGCGCGCGGCCGGTGGCGAGGTCGACGACGGAAGCCGTCTGCACCGTGCCGAGGCCGGGGTCGCCGAGGAGCGGGAGGAGCTCCCCGGCGAGATCGGCCGGAGCGGCCGCAGGCGGAGTCGCGGGAGCCGTCACCGGGATGCCGAGCGCCGCGAGGACCCCCGGTGCGCTGGGCGCGGGCTGCGGGCGCCCCGGCACCGGCCTGGGGTGATGTACGCCACCACCCTGGCTCCGGGCGGCGGCCCACTCCCTCTCGGCCTTACGCTGACCGGAGTCCCAGGGGCCGGCCGCGGCCACCGCCCCGGCAGCCAGGGCGAGCCCGGCCACGGCCGCGCCCGCGGTGAGCTGCCATGTCCTGACCACTGGCACCTCGCACCAGCCCCTTTCGCGATCACACACGTGCGTGAGGGACACTTAACCACCAGACCTATGTGTTGATCATGGAGGAGCCACCCGTGGAGTTCGACGTCACCATCGAGATCCCGAAGGGTTCGAGGAACAAGTACGAGGTGGACCACGAGACCGGTCGTATCCGCCTTGACCGTCGACTCTTCACCTCGACCAGCTACCCGGCCGACTACGGGTTCGTGGAGAACACCCTCGGCGAGGACGGTGACCCGCTGGACGCGCTGGTCATCCTCGACGAGCCGACCTTCCCCGGCTGTCTCATCAAGTGCCGCGCGATCGGCATGTTCCGGATGACCGACGAGGCGGGCGGCGACGACAAGCTGCTGTGCGTCCCGGCCTCCGACCCGCGCGTGGAGCACCTGCGCGACATCCACCACGTCTCCGAGTTCGACCGCCTGGAGATCCAGCACTTCTTCGAGGTCTACAAGGACCTGGAGCCCGGCAAGTCCGTCGAGGGCGCGAACTGGGTCGGCCGCACCGAGGCGGAGGCCGAGATCGAGGCCTCCTACAAGCGCCTCGAGGCGCAGGGCGGCGCGCACTGATCATCCGGCGCGCATAACGCCGCCGACAGCGGTCACTAGACGGCGGGCGGGACACCTCAGGGTGTCCCGCCCGCCGTGCGTGTGCCCGGGGGTCCATGCACATACTGGGTGACAAGCCGGAACAAGAGGGAATGAGGGCAGCACGTGGTGGCGGAGCCGGAGGGTCCGGAAGACCGGAAGCCTCAGTCCGACGAGGCGCGCAGCGCTTTTGCCCCACCCACGGGAGTGGGCCGGACCGATACGGCCGACGAGGATCCGACCACCACATCGGAATTCGCGGTTCCGGCGGGGTTCGCGCCGGACGCTCCGGTCGAGCCGGAAGGTTCCGCTTTCGCACCGCCGCGCACCTACAGCGCCCGCCACTCACCGCCCGCCTTCACGCCCGCGCAGGGCATCCCGATGGTCAGGCTGACCAAGGACGTCCCGTGGCAGGACCGCATGCGGGCCATGCTCAAGATCCCGGTGGGCGAGCGCCCGGTCCCGGACACGGTCCAGAAGCAGGACGACGCAGGCCCGGCCGTGCCGAGGGTGCTCGACCTGACGCTGCGTATCGGCGAGCTGCTGCTGGCGGGCGGCGAGGGCGCCGAGGACGTCGAGGCGGCGATGTTCGCCATCTCGCGTTCGTACGGTCTCGACCGCTGCGAGCCCACGGTCACCTTCACGCTGCTGTCGATCACGTATCAGCCCTCGCTGGTCGACGACCCGGTGACGGCGAATCGGACCGTACGCCGGCGGGGCACCGACTACACCCGTCTCGCGGCCGTCTACCGGCTGATCCACGACATCAGCTCGGAGGAGACCGAGGTCTCCCTGGAGGAGGCGTACCGGACGCTCGCGGAGATCCGCAGGAACCGGCACCCCTTTCCCGGCTGGGCGCTGACGCTGTCCGGCGGACTGCTGGCCGGATCGGCATCCGTGCTGGTCGGCGGCGATGTGCTGGTGTTCCTGGCGGCGGCGATCAGCGCCATGCTGGGCGACCGGCTGGCGTGGCTGTGTGCGGGCCGCGGGCTGCCGGAGTTCTACCAGTTCGTGGCGGCGGCCATGCCCCCGGCCGCGATGGGGGTCGCGCTGACTCTGTCACCGCTGGAGGTCCGGGCGTCGGCGGTGATCACCGGTGGCCTGTTCGCCCTGATCCCCGGGCGGGCGCTGGTCGCCGGCGTCCAGGACGGCCTGACCGGCTTCTACATCACCGCGGCCGCCCGCCTCCTCGAGGTCGGCTACCTCGTCGTCGGCATCGTCGTCGGGGTGCTCAGCGTGCTCTACCTCGGGCTGGCGCTGGATGCGGGGCTCAACCCGGAGACGGCCATCCACAGCGTGGAGCGGCCGGTGATCCAGACGCTGGCGGCGATGGCACTGTCGTTGTGCTTCGCCGTGATGCTCCAGCAGGAGCGGGACACCGTGCTCCTGGTGACGCTCAACGGCGGTGTCGCCTGGGTCGTCTACGGCGCGCTCGCGGACACCGCGAACGTCCCGCCGGTCGCCGCCACGGCCGCCGCGGCCGGGCTGGTGGGTCTGTTCGGGCAGGTGCTGTCGCGCTACCGCTTCGCCTCCGCGCTGCCGTACGTCACCGCCGCGATCGGGCCACTGCTGCCGGGTAGCGCGACGTACTTCGGGCTGCTGGAGATCGCGCGGGGCGATCTGAACGCGGGCCTCGCCTCGCTGTCCAAGGCGGCGGCGCTGGCGCTTGCCATCGCGATCGGGGTGAACCTCGGAGGCGAGCTCTCCCGGCTGTTCTTCCGGCTGCCGGGTGGCACAGCACCGTCGGAGCGCCGCGCGGCCAAGCGGACACGCGGCTTCTAGCCCGTACGACGTGGGGGGCGGGTCCGTACGACACGAGGTGGCCGCCCTGCACGACAACTCCGCGCGGCCGGTCCGTACGACACGAGGTGGCCGGCCCCGACAACTCCGCGCGGCCGATCCGTACGGCGTGGGTGGCCGGCCTGCACGACAACTCGGCGCGGCCGGCCCTGTCGGCCGGCCGCGCGTTCGGTGCTCAGCGCTTGGCGTGGCGGCCGCCGCGGGCCGGCGGGACGTCCGAGTCGGGCGCGGAGACCGCGGCCTTCTTGTTCTTCGAGCGGGCCCGCAGGAACTCGATCGCGATCGGCAGCACCGAGACGAGCACGATGAGGATCAGGATCGTCTCGATGTGCTGGTGCACGAACTCGACCTTGCCCAGCGCGGCACCGAGCAGCGTCACGCCCGCACCCCACAGGGTGCCGCCGATGATGTTGAAGGTGATGAACGAGCGGTAGTTCATCCGGCTCACACCGGCGATGATCGGCGTGAACGTCCGCACGATGGGCACGAAGCGCGCGAGAACCAGCGACTTGGGGCCGTACTTCTCGAAGAAGTCGTGCGCCTTCTCCACGTTCTCCTGCTTGAAGAGCCGGGAGTCCGGGCGCTTGAAGAGCGAGGGCCCGACCTTGCGGCCGAAGAGATAGCCCACCTGGTCACCGATGATGGCCGCCAGCACGATCAGCAGACAGACCAGCCACAGCGGATAGTCGAGCTTGTTCGTCGTCACCAGCAGACCGGTGGTGAACAGCAGCGAGTCACCCGGCAGGAAGAAGCCGATGAGCAGGCCGGACTCGGCGAAGACGATGACCAGGACGCCGATGAGGCCGAAGGTCCCGATCAGATAGTCCGGGTCCAGCCAGCTCGGTCCGAGCGCAAGGGTAGTCACGAGGTCCGGGCTCCTGAGTAGGTAGTCGTCGATCGGCTATCGGCATGTCGCCCGACCAAAACTATCAACGCATCGGGCACGTTCCGCGTTCCGCCGGTGCGCTCAGGATGCACTGTCCCCCGGCTGGGACAAAGCTGTGCGTCATAGCTCCCGTCACAGGCTCACGAAAGGTGGACAAGATGGGCATCGAGGACTACGGCGGCGGCCAGGGCCCGCACGCGGACGTCATCGTCGTCACCACGAACGACGTACCCGGGTACCAGGTGCAGGAGATCATCGGAGAGGTCTTCGGCCTCACCGTGCGTTCGCGTCACCTCGGCAGCCAGATCGGCGCCGGCCTCAAGTCGATGATCGGCGGTGAGCTGAAGGGCCTCACCAAGACCCTCGTCGAGACCCGCAACCAGGCGATGGAGCGACTGACCGAGCAGGCGCGGGCACGGGGCGCCAACGCCGTGCTGATGTTCCGCTTCGACGTCTCGGAGGCGGCGGACGTGGGCACCGAGGTCTGCGCATACGGCACGGCCGCGGTCATCGCGCGTCTCTGACGCGCGACGCCAGGGGACGTCCGGGCCCGGGCACGACCGCCGGGTCCGGGAGCGCGGGGTCCCTCACCGCAGGTCCGGAAGCGCGGGTTCCCTCACCGCCGGGCCGGAGCGACCGCCGGTCCGGAGCCGCCGTCACGCGTCCCGACTCGCCGCCTCACGTTGCGTGAGCACCTCGGCCGTATGAGCCTGAAAGCCGAGCGCACTGGGCGCGGGACACGAAGGGCGGCGAGCGCATGGCACTCCACAAGGGTGCGGACGAGTCCTCCGAGGAGGGCGAGGAGCACCGCAGGCTCTCGCTGAACCCGTTCTACGGGGCGGCCGACCCGGTCAGTGGCATGACGGTGGCTCCGCCCACACACCGGCTGCCGGACGCGCCCGTCCCCTCCATGACGGCCTACCGCCTGGTCCACGACGAGCTCATGCTCGACGGCAACTCCCGGCTCAACCTCGCCACCTTCGTCACCACCTGGATGGAACCGCAGGCCGGTGTGCTGATGAGCGAGTGCCGGGACAAGAACATGATCGACAAGGACGAGTACCCGCGGACGGCCGAGTTGGAGCGGCGCTGTGTGGCCATGCTCGCGGATCTGTGGAACGCGCCGGATCCCGCCGACACCGTGGGCTGCTCGACGACCGGGTCCAGCGAGGCCTGCATGCTCGCGGGCATGGCCCTCAAGCGCCGCTGGATGAAGCGGAACGCCGATCGTTATCCGGGCGCGCGTCCCAACCTGGTGATGGGCATCAACGTCCAGGTCTGCTGGGACAAGTTCTGCAACTTCTGGGAGATCGAACCGCGGCTGGTGCCGATGGAGGGCGAGCGTTTCCATCTCGACCCGCAGGCCGCCGCCGATCTGTGCGACGAGAACACCATCGGTGTGGTGGCGGTCCTCGGCTCGACCTTCGACGGGTCCTACGAGCCGGTCGCCGAGGTCTGCGCCGCCCTGGACGCGCTGCAGGAGCGCACGGGCCTGGACGTGCCGGTCCATGTCGACGGCGCGTCCGGCGCGATGGTGGCACCGTTCATCGACGAAGACCTGGTGTGGGACTTCCGGCTACCGCGGGTGGCCTCGATCAACACCTCGGGACACAAGTACGGGCTCGTCTACCCGGGCGTGGGCTGGGCGCTGTGGCGCTCGCCGGAACTCCTGCCCGAGGAGCTGGTCTTCCGGGTCAACTACCTGGGCGGCGACATGCCGACCTTCGCGCTCAACTTCTCCCGGCCCGGGGCCCAGGTCGTGGCGCAGTACTACACCTTCCTCAGACTCGGACGGGAGGGCTACCGGGAAGTGCAGCAGACGAGCCGGGACGTGGCGCGCCTGCTGGCGAAGCAGTTCGAGGCCATCGACGACTTCCGGCTCCTGACCCGCGGTGACGAGCTGCCGGTGTTCGCCTTCACGACCGCGCCGGACGTGAAGAACTTCGACGTCTTCGACGTGTCCCGCCGACTGCGCGAGCGCGGCTGGCTGGTGCCCGCGTACGCCTTCCCGAAGAACCGCGAGGACCTGTCCGTCCTGCGCATCGTCTGCCGCAACGGCTTCTCGTCGGACCTCGGCGCACTGCTGATGGAGTCCGTCCACGACCTGCTGCCCGAACTGCGCCGCCAGTCGCGTCCCATGGGCAGTGACACGACGGCGGCGACAGCCTTCCATCATTAGGGTCTTCGGGGTCAGTGGCTGAGCCGGCGGAACCTCCGCACGGCCAGCGGGAAGAAGAGGCCGACCAGCAGCACCGGCCACAGCACGGCGAGGAGTTGGGCGTGGTCGGCCGCCCAGCCGCCGTCGACCGGGATGCCGGACAGCTCGCGTACGGCGGTGGCCGTCGCGGACATGGGGTTCCACTGGACCACCGCGCCCAGCCAGGCCGGCATCGACTCCGGTGCCGCGAACGCGTTGGAGAGGAAGCCGACCGGCCACACCAGGATCTGCACGGCCTGCACCATCTCGGGCTTCCCGGCGACCATCGCCAGATGGATGCCGATCCACAGCATCGCGAAGCGCAGCAGCAGGAGCAGTCCGAGCGCCCCGAGGAACGCGATGAACGAGCCGTGCCAGCGCCAGCCGATCGCGTATCCGACACCGGTCATCACCAGCAGGCTGAGCGCCGACTGGAGCATGTCCGCCGCGCTGCGGCCGACCAGCACCGCCGAGTCGGCCATCGGCATCGAGCGGAACCGGTCGATGACACCCTTGTTGAGGTCCTGCGTGACCGCGAGCATCGTCGACTCGAGGCCGAAGGCCATGGTCAGCGCGAGCATGCCGGGGACGAGGTAGTTGACGTAGGCGCCCTCGACGCCGCGTCCGCCGCCGATGAGATAGCCGAACATCAGCAGGAGCATCACCGGGAAGACCAGGCCGACGACGACCTGCACCGGTTGCCGCGCCCAGTGCGCGAGTTCGCGCCGGGTCATGGTCCAGGAGTCGGTGAGGGCATAGGCGCTCATGCCGCGGCCTCCTTCGTGAGATGCAGAAAGACCTCGTCGAGGGTGGGCCGGCGCAGTGCGACGTCCTCCGCCTCGATCCCGGCCACCTCCAGCGCCCGTACGGTCTCGGTCAGTGCGGCCATCCGGTCGCTGACGGGAGCGCTGATCAGCCGCCGGTCCTCGTCCACGGTGGTCTCTCCGGGCAGCAGCGCGGCGACCCGTGCCAGGTCGGCGGCGTCGTGCAGGACCACGTCGATGCGGTCGCCGCCGAGCTTGGCCTTGAGCTGGTCGGCGGTGCCGTCGGCGACGACCCGTCCGGCGTCGATGACCGAGATCCGGTCGGCCAGTTGGTCGGCTTCCTCCAGATACTGCGTGGTCAGCAGAACGGTCGTGCCGCCGCCGACCAGCGAGCGGACCGCGCTCCACACCTCGGCCCGGCCGCGGGGGTCGAGCCCTGTCGTCGGCTCGTCGAGGAACAGCACCTGCGGGTCCGTGATCAGCGAGGCAGCCAGGTCGAGCCGCCGGCGCATACCGCCGCTGTACTGCTTGACCGCCTTGCGACCGGTGTCGGCGAGCCCGAACCGCTCCAGCAGTTCGTCGGCCCGCACGCCCGCCCGGCGCGCGCCCAGATGATGCAGCCGCCCGAACATCTCCAGGTTCTGCCGGCCACCGAGTTCCTCGTCGACCGCGGCGTGCTGCCCGAGCAGTCCGATCCGCCGCCGGACGGCCGCCGCATCGGTCCGCACGTCATGCCCCGCGACCCGCACCGTGCCCCCGTCGTGGCGCAGCAGGGTCGCCATGATGCGCACGGCGGTGGTCTTGCCCGCGCCGTTGGGCCCCAGCACGCCGTGCACCGTGCCGCCGGCCACCGTCAGGTCCAGTCCGTCCAGTGCCTTCTTCTCCCCGTACCGCTTGCGCGCGCCCTCGACGACGATCGCGTCCGTCATGCGTCTCCTCCAGCACCTCGACGCCAGTAGTCAAACTTGACTACGAGGAGGACGGTATCCCCGGATGCGCGATTGGTCAAACTTGATTAACCGACGAATTCCCGCGGCCCGAGACCGTCAGCCCAGATCGCCCTCGTGCGCCTCACCCGTCGCATACGGGTTCTCCTCGCCCTCGGCGAGCACCGCGACGAACGGCTCGCCCTCACCGGCGAAGGTGTACGCACCCGCCTCGATCCGCCGGATCAGACCGCGCGTCCACTCGGCGCCGAAGTCGGCCGAGGCGACCCAGAGGTTCATGATCTCGCCGATGTGACCGAGCGACTCGGGTCCTTCCTCCGGGGTGTAGTACTCGGTCACCGCCGAGCGCCACTCCTCCATGCCGCGCACCCGCTCCTCCAGGAGGGCCACGGCCTCCGCACGCTCCAGGTCGACGATGAAGCCGACCGCGGCCGACAGGACGTCCATCTTCTGGTCGTAGGAGGTCAGGGACTCCCGCAGCAGCCGGAGGAACTCCTCGGTGCCCTTCTCGGTGATCTCGTACTCGGTGCGCGGCGGACCGCCGGCCGTGGACGGCGCGATCTCATGGGCGTGCAGCAGCCCTTGCTTCGCCATCTGCTTGAGCGCGTGATAGATCGAGCCGGGCTTGGCGTTGGACCACTCGTGCGCGCCCCAGTACTCCAGGTCGTTGCGGACCTGGTAGCCGTGCGCCCGCCCGTGCTGACGTACCGCACCGAGGACCAGCAGACGGATCGCTGACATCAGCCGGGACTCCCTTCTATTCAACTTTGACTAGACTACGTGGCATGACCGAGAAGACCATCCCGCTCCTCCCGTGCCGGACGATCCAGCCGGTGGTCGACTTCTACACCGCCCTGGGTTTCGAGACGACTTTCCTTCAGAAGAGCCCTTACGCCTACGCGGTCGTCGAGCGTGGGCCCGTCGAGCTGCAGTTCTTCGGCATGAAGGCGTACGACCCGAAGGAGTCCTACTCCGGCTGCTACATCCTCACCGACGACGTCGACACACTGCACACGGCGTTCCGCGCCGGCCTCAAAGCGGCGTACGGAAGGATCCCGCTGCGCGGGCTGCCGCGCATCGGACCGCTCAAGAACATGTCGTACGGGGTACGGCAGTTCCTGATGACCGACCCCGGCGGCAACTCCATCCGGATCGGCCAGAAGACCGACGAGGACCAGAGCCACCGGCCGGCCCCCAAGGAGACGTTCGCCCGGGCCCTGCACATGGCGGATCTGTTCGCCGACTCCAAGGAGGACCTGCCGGGAGCGGCGAAGATCATCGACCGGGTGCTCGGGCTGGACGACGAACGGCCCACCCCCGTACAGCTGTTGCGGCTGCTCGTCCTGCGCGGCGACATCGCCCTGCGGCTCGGGGACGAGGAGGCGGCGCGGTCACTGCTGGAGCGGGCGGCGGCAGTCCGGCTCACCGACGAGGAGAGCGCGTCGGCGCGTGACAGCCTGGAGCGGCTGGCGGAGCTGCGGGACTGATCGCTCGAGGCTCGCGCGAAGCCGCCGGGCCTGGCCTTGAGGCTCGCGCGGAGCCGCGCGGGCCTGACTGTCCGGGCCCCGGCTGAGCCGCGGACCTGGCCTTGAGGCTCGCGCGCAGCCGCACGGGCCTGACTGTCCGGGCCCCGGCTGAGCCGCGGACCTGACGGTGACGCTCGCGCGCAGCCGCACGGGCCGCACCGTCCCGGCCGCGGCTCCGGCCCGCCTCCGCCCGCGTGCGGGCTCAGCCCCAGCTCTGGCCGCTTTCCAGCGCCACCAGGTCGAACGCGCCCTTGCCGTCCAGCGATTCGCGGATGATGTCCGCGTGACCCGCGTGCCGGCCGATCTCCTCCACCAGGTGCACCAGCAGCCAGCGCATCGAGACCCTTCCGTCGGCGGGGAACCAGGGAGCCTCGGGCAGCGGGAAGGTGTCGTCCAGGCTGGGGACCGAGCGGATGAACTCCTCGGTCTCTTCGGCGACCGACTCCCAGAAGGCCAGCGTCTGCGGGATCGTCTCGCCGTCGACCAGGCGGAAACTGTCGCCCCACGTCTCCTCGGTGCGCGCCTTCTCGTTCGGGCGTTCCTGCGCCATGCGCAGCCAGTTCAGCTCCATCTCGGCGGCGTGCTTGAGCAGTCCGGAGAGCGTGAGCTCGCTGGCGGTCGGGCGGCTGGCGGCCTGCTCCTCCGTCAGCCCGAGGACCGACCGGCGGATCGCGCCGCGCTGGGCCTCGACGAAGGAGAGGAGCGCACCGCGCTCGTCTCCACGGGCCTCTGCGGGAACGTGAGTGACCATGGTGTCCGCCTTTCCGGCTGCTGCGAGGAGAGGGCGATACCTCCCGCCTCCTTCCGACACCACGACACTACGGACCCTTGCGGACAGGTTCTGTCCTCAAGGGCCCGCGGTGAGCAGAGTAAGGAGAAGAGTTCAGTACCGGTCACCCGGGCGGGGGTACGCGACCCGCGCCCGGCCCTGTACCCGCCTAGAACGGGAAGCGCGAGCGCCCGTGCTGTACCGAGATCCACTTCTGGGTGGTGAACGCCTCGATCATCGACTCGCCGTTCAGGCGTCCGCTGCCGGAGTGCTTCTCGCCGCCGAAGGGCACGATCGGCTCGTCGTGCACGGTTCCGTCGTTGATGTGGATCATGCCGGTCTCGATGCGCTTGGCGATCCGCACACCCCGCTCGATGTCCGCGGTGTGCACGGCGCCGGACAGGCCGTACGGGGTGTCGTTGGCGATCCTGACGGCCTCGTCCTCCCCGTCGAACGGCACGATCAGCGCCACCGGCCCGAAGATCTCCTGGCCCAGGATCGGCGAGTCGGTCGCGATGCCGGTGAGCACGGACGGCGAGACCAGATTGCCCACGGCGCCACCGTGCAGCAGGGCGGTCGCACCGGCCTCGACCGTGTGGTCGACGAGCGCCGTCACCGCGTCGGCCTGCTGGGAGTTGATCAGCGGACCGATGTGCGTCGCCGGGTCCGACGGGTCGCCGACCTTGAGCGTGCGCACCTTGGCGACGAACTTCTCGGTGAACTCCTTCTCCACCGAGCGGTCCACCAGCACCCGGTTGGCGGCCATGCAGACCTGGCCCTGGTGCACGTACCGGCTGAAGACCGCCGCGTCGACCGCGTAGTCGATGTCCGCGTCGTCGAGCACGATCAGCGCGCTGTTGCCGCCGAGTTCGAGGATCGCCCGCTTGAAACTGGCCGCGCAGACAGTGGCGACATGACGCCCCACCTTGTCGGAACCGGTGAAGGAGATGGCTTTCGGCACCGGGTGCTCCAGGAGCGCGTCACCGATCTCGGCTATGTCAGTGATGACGACGTTCAGCACGCCGGCCGGCAGACCCGCGTCCTCGAAGAGCTTGCCCACCAGCGAGCCACCGCAAATCGGCGTGTTCTGGTGGGGCTTGAGGACCACCGCGTTGCCGAGCGCGAGCGCGGGGGCGACCGACTTGATCGACAGCAGGAAGGGGAAATTGAAGGGGCTGATCACACCGACGACACCGACCGGGAGGCGGTAGACGCGGTTCTCCTTGCCGTCGACCGGCGAGGGGAGGATGCGGCCCTCGGGCCGGAGCGCCAGCTGCATGGCCTCGCGCAGGAACTCCTTGGCGAGGTGGAGTTCGAACGCCGCCTTGACATGGGTGCCGCCCAGCTCGGCGATGATCGCCTCGGTGATCTCCTGCTCACGGTCCTCGATGACGCGCAGCGCCTTCTCGAACACCGTCCGCCGGGCGTAGGGGTTGGTCTCGCCCCACGCCACCTGCGCACGCTCGGCCGCACGGTAGGCCTGGTCGACCTCGACAGCTGTGGCGACGGGGATGGAGGCGAGCTTCTCACCGTCGTACGGATTGAAGTCGATGATGTCCCAGGAGCCGGTGCCAGGCCTCCACTCGCCATCGATGTACTGGTGGGCCAGCTCGGTGAAGAAGGACATGTGATCCGATTCCCATCGCAGAAGCAGATGCCTGACGTCACGTCATCGTACTGTCGTTTCAGATCAGTTGGAGTAGACCACGCAGGACGTCCCGGCTCTCGGCCGAATCCGGGCTCTCCTCCTGCAGACGCTTCATGACCCGCCCGTACTGGGCGACTTCCTCGCGCTTGTCGAGATACAGGGCGCTGGTCAGCTGCTCCAGATAGACGATGTCCGAGAGGTCCGACTCCGGGAACCGCAGCAGGGTGAACGCACCGCTCTCGCCCGCGTGCCCGCCGAAGCTGAACGGCATCACCTGAAGGGTGACGTTCGGGTTCTCGGAGACCTCGATCAGATGCCTCAACTGACCCCGCATGATCTCCCGGTCGCCGTACGGCCGGCGCAGTGCGGCCTCGTCGAGCACCGCGTGCAGATGCGGGGCGCGCTCCGAGACGAGCACCTTCTGGCGCTCCAGGCGCAGGGCCACCCGCCGGTCGATCTCCGCCCGCGGTGCGTTCGGCATGCCCCGGGCGACGACGGCGTGGGCGTACGCCTCGGTCTGCAGCAGGCCGTGGACGAACTGGACCTCGTAGATCCGGATGTGCGAGGCCGCGCCCTCCAGTCCCACATATGTCTGGAACCAGCCGGGCAGCACGTCGCCGTAACTGTGCCACCACCCGGCGACGTTGGCCTCTTTCGCGAGGCCGAGCAGGGGTCCGCGCTCGGATTCGTCGGCGACTCCGTAGAGCGTGAGCAGGTCCTCGACGTCCCTCGCCTTGAAGCTCACACGTCCCAACTCCATGCGGCTGATCTTTGACTCCGATGCGCGGATCGAGTAGCCGGCTGCTTCGCGGGTGATGCCGCGCGATTCGCGCAGCCTCCTCAGCTGCGAGCCCAACAGGATGCGCCGCACAACGGAACCGCCACCTGGCCCTTCGGCCCACGACTCGCCTGCGGTCACGACTCCAACCCTCCCCATCCATCGCCGTTCATCGCGTTCCGTCCCCTACAGCGTGGAGCACCCCCGAACCCCAAGTGCCGGATTCTGCCACCAAAACGCTTCAGCCCGTACTCATTCGATTACGGAAATGGGAAGCCCTTGGGAAGGCCGTGGGAGAGATCCGTGGAAGATATGGTCAAGAAACGGCACGGGGTCGGACAGGTCCGGCGCGTGCACGTGCATCTGCCCTTGCATCTGCCGTACGCATTCGGAACCATGGTCCTCGCGCACCTGCGTGCTCGTTCGTGTTGAAGCGTCACAGCCGCGATTCCCGGGAGTGCCTCGCATGGGGACGAATGGATCGACCATGCTCGAGCCGTTACGGCAGGGGCTTCCCCCTTTCGATCCCGCGGCAGTCTCCAACAGCGCCTCGTGCTCCCTCCCCGCCCGCTACGAAGCGGTGCGCGGGGCACGTCAGTTCACGAGAACGACACTCGGACAGTGGGAGCTGACGGACCGTTTCGACGATGTCGCGCTGGTCGTCTCCGAACTCGTCACCAACGCCCTGCGGCACGCCCTGCCCGACGAGACACCGCGCGAGGTCCAGGGCCCCCCGGTACGGCTGCACTTGATGCGCTGGGCGAGTCGGCTGGTGTGCGCGGTGCGCGACCCGAGCCACGAGGGTCCCGGCGCGTGCGCCGGCGACGATGCCTCGTTCCCCGACCCCTGCGGCGCGGCCGAGTCCGGCCGCGGCCTCTTTCTGGTGGACTCCTTCAGCGACAGCTGGGGCTGGCACCCGCTCGCCGGATCCCTGCACGGCAAGGTCGTGTGGGCGCTGTTCCGGCTGGGGTGACACGAGCGGACCCGCGAGACCGGGGGCGGACCCGCATCGGGGGGCGGGCCGGCCCCTCTTGGCTCTGACTCACCGGGCCGTCCGCTCGCGGCCTACACGCTGGGGCGTCCCGGCCTAGGCGGGTGCGATCAGGTGGTCGAACTCGCCGTCCTTCACGCCGAGAAGCAACGCTTCTATCTCCGCGGGCGTATAGACGAGCGCGGGTCCGTCGGGATGCCGTGAGTTGCGCATCGCCACATCTCCCCCGGGCAGCTTGGCGAACTCGACACAGGAACCCTGTGAGTTGCTGTGCCTGCTCTTCTGCCAGACGACCCCGCGGAGCTCCGTGGCCGCCATGCCGTTGTACGCGTGGTGCACGTGTCGCTCCCGGGGTACAAGGTGCATGTGTCAACTGTCCCGGATCATAGCTCTGTTCATATGCACTTGCATGAGCACCCGCACGGGCAGATGCACGTGCACGCGGGGTGGCGCTTCGGTTACAGCTCCGGGGACGTCCTCCCCGCGGCCGAGGACCTCGTGCACCTCGCGTACTAGGAAGAGACGCAATCCGCGCCCTTCCGGCTCCGGCGAACCGCCGCCAGTCTCATGAGGTGTGCGTCACGCGCCCGGTGACGCGGGAGTCAGCCCCGCCGCGGCCGCCGGATTGCCGCCGGGAGCACGGCAGTTGTCCCTGGTAGCGTGGCGCGGTCCTGCAACCGACAAGGGGGAAGTCACGTGCACCAGCGTGTACGCATGTCGATGGCCGCCGCAGGCCTCGTCGCCGCAGCAGCTCTCGTACTGACCGGATGCGGCAGCGACGACAGCGCCGACTCGGGCGGGAAGACGTCGTCCGGCGCGCCCACACCGTCGAGCGGCGGCGACAAGCCGAGCGGTGACATCGAGGGCGCGTGGACGGGCAAGACCGACGGCAAGTCCGTCGACCTCGCCGTCACCGGCAAGAAGGCCGTCCTGGTCGCGGACGGACGCGCCTGCACCGGCGACCTGGCGGACATGGGCGGCGAGCCGATGCTGTCGCTCAAGTGCTCTGACGGCAACACCGACCGGACGATGGGATCGATCGAGTCCAACGACGGCAAGACCCTCGTCATCGCCTGGGACGCCGGCAAAAAGGACACGCTCACCAAGTCCGCGAGCGGCAAGCTGCCCGAGGGGCTGCCCAGCACGCTCCCGACGGGGATCCCGACTTCCTGATTCCCCGCGTCACCGTGACGGGCCGCGTCCCCCGACCTCACGGGTCAGGGTTCGCGGCCCGTTCGCGTACGCCCTCGTCCTCCGGCTCCAGCGCCTCGCTCAGGTCGTCCAGTGCCTCCGCCACCAGCCCGGCGCCGGTGCGCAGCACCGTGTCCGGTGCGCTCTCGCTGTCCCAATGGTCGATGGCCTCGTGCACCGCGTCCCAGTGCGGGGTCCTGCGCTCGCGTACCGCCGCGGCGGCGCGCTCGGTGTCGCGGCGCAGCGCCTCGGCAAGGTCGGCTGCCGCCGGCACGGGGGCCGCGCCGCGGTCGGGCAGATGCGCCTCCATCAGCATGGCGCCACGGCCGAGCTGGGAGAGCGCCTTCCCCGCCCTGTCCGCGGCGTCGCGGGACAGCCCCCGGTGCCGTACGGGCTCGTGCTGAGCCCTCTTCACCGACTCCCGCCAGGCGATACGGGCGTCGCGCGCGTCGAGCAGGGCCTGACGGATGTCCTCGTCCGCCCGGCCCGCGGGGTCGGCGTAGCGGTCCACGACGGCTGCCGCGTAGGAGCCGTTGGCGTGCAGCCAGTCGGCGAGACGATGCCGCAGCCGTGGGGTCTCCCAGGCCGGGTAGACCGCGTACGCGATCATCGCGAGCACTCCGCCGGCGAGGGTGAGCAGGGCCCGTTCGGGAACGGTCTGGTTCCAGTCCTCGCCTCCCATGCCCAGCAGGAGGACGACATAGGCGGAGATGAAGACGCTCGCGACGACGTACCCCGTGCTGAGGACGAGGAAGACGCAGAAGGCGCACAGGACGGCGAGACCACCGGAGACGTAGACGCCCGGTCCGGCCCCCTGCACGACGGCCGTGGCAGCGCCGACCCCGATCAGGGTGCCGCCGAACCGGGCGACGGAACGGGCGTACGTCTGCGAGAAGTCCGGGCGCATCACCATCACGCAGGTCATGGGCGCCCAGTAGCCGTGGCCCAGTGGCAGCGCGGTGCCGACGATGTAGCCGGCCGCCGTGACGGCGGAGACCCGGAAGGCATGGCGCAGGACCGGTGAGTCCCCGCGCAGTTCGTCGCGCAGGACGCGCAGCGAAGCGGGGACGAGCCGGATCAGCGGCGGCCGGTCGCGGTGCGGGCCCTCGGTGGCGCCCGCGCCGCGGGCCGTCTCCGTCACGTCGTCGAGCAGGGCGGCGAGCCGGCGGGCCCCGCGGCGCGCCGGGCCGGTGAGGACCGCGGCGGTGTCCGGGGTCCTGAGCGCGGCCATCGCGGACGGCGGCAGCCGCAGCGGTTTGTTGTGCCGGACGGCGCGGGCGGCCTCGGTGAGGACGGACGCGGCGGCGGAGAGGAGTTCGCGCACCCGGCCGCGTTCGGGCCCTTCGGCGGGGACCCCGACCGCCGGGTCGGCGAGGGCGGCCAGCACGGGGCGGATCCGCTCCACGACGCCGCGCATCCCGTGCAGCTCGGCCGGGCGACGGCGGGCCTGCCGGGGAGTGACGGCGGCGGCACGTCGGGCCTGCATGAGCGGGGCCGGGTCGAAGGGGGCGGTCGGGTCGTGGCGCAGCCGCCGTGCGTAGTCGGCCTCCGCGGTGAGGGCGTCGGCGAGCGCGTCACGCTGGGCGCCCCAGCGGCGTACCGGCAGCAGGACGACGAGGGCGGCCTGGACGACCCCGCCGGCCGCGATCATGGCGGCGTGGCCCGCCGCTGCCGCGACGGACGTGGGGAGGGTGACCGTGACCAGCATGATCGCGACGTTGGACATGGCGATGTTGCCGACGGTGGGGCCGAGGGCCCAGGCGAGCCCGGCGAGGAAGGTCCACAGCGCGAGCATCGCGAGGAAGAACACGAGGTGGAAGGCGGTGAGGTAGCCGATGAAGGTGGACACGGCGAGGCTCGCGCCGGACGCGAGGGCGAGCACCGGACGCGGACGCCAGCTGCGCTGATAGGTGGCGATGGCGGCCTGGAAGGCTCCGAAGGCGGCGCTGACGGCGACGACGGGCCCGAAGAGGGAGAGCGCACCCGCGACGACGAGAGCGAGGCCGAGCGCGCCCCGCAGGGCGACGAGGGGCTCGAGCCGCTGCCGTTCGAGGGTGAGCCCGGAGCGTGCGGTCTCCTTCAGGGCCCGGAGCCAGGACATGGGGCGAGGGTAACGGCAGAACGGGACGATTCAGACGATCCGGGCGGCGCGGGCGGCGCGGGCGGCGCGGGGCTGCACGGCCGAAACGGGCAGCGATCACGCAAGACCTGGGCGCGGACCTGCCTGCGGCCCGGGACTGCATGGCCGAAACGGGCAGCGATCACGCGAGACCTGGGCACGGTCCTGCCTGCGGCCCGGCGCGTTGCGCCGGCAGCTCCCCCCGGTCCTGCGAGACCTGCGCCCGCTTTCTCCCTTGCCTCGTGCATCCGGTGCGCCCACGCCTGGCGCCGCACGACCGAAGCCGCGTCGCCCGCCCCGGCCCGACCGCACCCCGCGCCCTCACGGCCGCAACTGGCCCCGCTCACGCGACACCTGCGCCCGGTCCGCCGCCGCCCTGCCGTCGAGCCAGCCCGCCTCGTCCGTCACACCACGCACCCGTGTCGTCGTCGTCCGCGGGAACATCTCCTCCGTCCGGCCCGCCACCGCCACATCGCGGGAGGCCAGCACCGGCAGCAGGTCCTCCGGGGCGGCGACGCTCTCGGTGGCCGCGGCGAGGCGTTCGCCGACGCGGCTCGCGTAGGACATCAGGAAGGACTGCCGGAACGTCTTCGTACGCTTGCGTCCGCCCGCCCGCTGGGACGCCTCCGCGCGGGTCATCGCCGCGTGACCCTGGACCAGCAGCGAGGTGTGGAGCAGTTCGACCGCCTCCAGGTCGCCGTCGAAGCCGACGACCGTGGAGAAGCCGAACGCACCGTTCCAGACGGCCCGGCAGCGGTTCGCCGTTGCCACCGCGTCCAGCAGGATCGCCTTCGCCGTCTCGTACGGGGCGTCCACCCCGATACGGCAGGCGGTCGGAGCGTCCTTCGCATGGGTGCGGTGCGACACGGCGGCCTCGTCCACGCTGTGACGCGCCATCAGCTCCTGGGCCTTGGCAGTGAGCGCCTCCGCCTCCTCCGGGAAGCCGGTGGCCTCCGCCTTGGCGAGGAGGGCGCGGATACGGCCGAGCATCCGCGGCTCGTCCGGCGAGGGCGGTGCCGTGAAGGGCGTGCCCGGCACCGGGCCGACCGGCTCGATCGCGGGCAGCCCGACCAGCAGGCGGTAGAGCTCCAGCACCGCCGTGGCGTACGAGAAGCGGTCCGTCCGCCAGTCCGGGCCGGCGAGCTCGGCGAGCTGTGCGGACCAGCGCGGGGGGAGGCGGTCGTAGCGGTGCGACTCCCCGGCGATGAGCTGGGACACCAGCCGCACATGGTGCTCGTCGAGGTCGCGCCGGACCAGCCGTACGACATCGGCCGGCTGCCAGCCACGCTCCCAGGCGCGGCGGACGAACTCCTCGCCGCGCCGGGTCAGTTCACCGTCCGCGGCGGGGTCGGCGGCGAGCAGCGACGCGCCCGTGTCCAGCCCCGCGTCGCCCTGTGCGTACAGGGCGCCCGCGAGCGCCTCGTCCACCGTGCCCACCGGTCCGCCTCCTTTGTGTCCCGCCGGCGTCCTCGCCGTCCGTGTCCCCCCAGGCGGCGTCTTCGCCGCTCGTGCTCCCGCCGGTACGCCGCCCTGCTCACCGATGATCCCAGGTAGGGCAGGCCCTACCTGCAGGACGCCCCTCAGTGGTCGTGAACCCCGGCCCGCGCCCCGGAAGCCTGGACGCATGACGACGACCACTTCCGGCACGGCCGTACGGCTGACCGCCCTGCGCCGCGTCCACCGCGATGTGACCGCTCTCGACGGTGTGGACCTCGGCCTTTCCGCCGGCTCCTTCACCGCGGTCATGGGGCCGTCCGGCTCGGGGAAGTCCACGCTGCTCCAGTGTGCCGCGGGGCTCGACCGGCCGACGTCGGGGAGCGTGGAGATCGACGGCACGGCGCTCGACGGGCTGAGCGAGCGACGGCTGACGCTGCTGCGCCGGGAGCGCGTGGGGTTCGTGTTCCAGCAGTTCAACCTCGCCCCGTCGCTGACCGCCGCGCAGAACGTCGCCCTCCCCCTGCGGCTGGCGGGCCGCCGGCCGTCCCGTACGGAGGTCGGCGACGCGCTGCGCCGCGTCGGGCTCGCCGACCGGGCGCGGCACCGGCCCGGCCGGCTGTCCGGCGGTCAGCAGCAGCGGGTCGCGATCGGCCGGGCGCTGATCACCCGGCCCGCGGTGCTCTTCGGCGACGAACCGACCGGCGCGCTGGACACCGCGACCGGCCGTGACGTGCTGCGCATGCTGCGGGAGAGGCTGTCGGGATCGGCGCGTTGCTGGGAGTCGCTGTCACCGCGGTGAACCTCGCCGGGCTCGCGGCGGCACTGGCGTTCCTGTCCGCCCCCGTCACGGTGGCCGTTCCCTGGGCCACGGCCGGTGCCGCGGCAGGCGTGTGCGCGGTCGTCGCGGTGGCGGCGGCGCTGCTGCCCGCGTGGGTGGCAACGCGCCGATGACGTACGGAGCGTGCAGGGGGAACACTGTCGCGCCCGGACGTGCGCTTCACACCCGGACAGGAGCGAGCGCGGTCCTGCGGCGGTGATAGGCGACCGCCACGTACACCAGCAGCGGGGGCCAGGCGATCAACGGGAGGTAGCAGACCAGAAGGAGGGCGTTCTGTGCCGGTGAGCCGATGGACCCTTCGCCCAGCCCGGTGGCGGAGGCGTAGACGGCCCAGCCGAGCAACGCGATCAGCCCGGCCGCTCCCGCGAACGCCGCGGTCACCGCCGCCGCCGGCCGTACGCGGCCACCGCCCAGCACCGGGACCCACTTGGGCACGACCTCACCCCACGACCGCACCAGTCCGAGTGTCAGCAGGGCCAGCGCCTCGGAGACGACGCTCAGCATGACGACATAGACCCCCTGTCCCCAGTCGGGCACGGAGTCCTCGGCCACCGGCAGCCCAGCGGCGAGGGCAAGGCGCCACAGACCGGAGGGCAGAGTGATCAGCGGTACGGCGTGGGCGGCGACGGCGACGCGGTACGGCACATTCGGCAGAGCTCGGATTCTCGGCATGTGTCGAGATTCGCCGGGGGGCCGGTCCGTCGCGTCGGCGCCGAGGAGAGTCCTGGTCCGCCGTGCGGGGGAGGCCGGGCGGTACCGAAGTCCGGGGCCGCCGGAGTCAGGCGGCGTGAGGGGAGTCGGGGGGGGGGGAGGGCGGGCGACACGCACCACGCCGACGCGCGAGGCCCGAACCGCGCGTGCGTACGCCGAACACCGGGCCCGGGCCGCCCTGTTCCGGCCGCGGTCCTGAAGGCGCGCACCCTCCGCCCGGCAACCCGCCCCGGCCGTCCGCCCGTTCAGACTCCGTGCACGCTCTTCTTCGCCAGCTCGTACGCCGGGAGCATCTGCTCGTGCTCCGCGGTGTCCATCCCGCCCAGGTGCAGCACGACCAGACCCCGCGGTGCGGCCAAGGCGAGCGCCCGTTCCTTCTTCGGCGCGTCGAGGGACTCGTCGGTGTTGAGGTAGGTCACCTCGGCCGCCGCGAAACCACCCACCGTGGTCTTCGTGTACGCGACGTCCTTCTTGCTCCTGGACTCCTCGGCCACGAAGGCCTCCAGCGCCGCGCGCGGATCCGTGGAACCCGCACCGCCGGTCCATACCCGCAGAAAGCCGACGTTCCCGGCCGGCTTGGCGTCGATCTCACAGACCAGGGTGACCGGGCCGTGCTTCAGCGCACCGAACTCGGCGTCGATCATGACCGCTTCCGGCGACCAGCCGGAGGCGAGGTCGAAGGCGACGGGCAGCACGCACGCCGAGCCCTTGCCTCCGATCGAACCGCCCTTCGCGACGGTTCCCGCCGGGGCGCCCGCCGTGCTCTTCCCCGACGCCGTGTTCTTCGACGCGGCCGCGGGCTCCTCCGGCTCCGCCTCCGCCGCACATCCCGTCACCACACCCAGCAGCAGCGCTGCCGGAAGCACTCTCGCTCCCACGCGCCGCACCGCACCTCGTACCACGAATCCCCACCTCTGGTTCCGTTCGGACCGACATGATCGATCCTAGAGACGCCGTGGGACCGCACGGGATCCGGGAGGCCGGGATCCGGGAGGCCGGGAGGAGCTGACGTGGGCGCGAACAAGGACCGCATGCAGGCCGGTGAGTGGTACCTGCCCGACGACCCCGAGCTGATGGCGGACACCGAGCGGCGCTTCGCGCTGTGCGCCGCCTACAACGCGAACGGCGGCGCGGCGCGCGCGGACCGGGCACGGATCCTGGCCGAACTGCTGGGCTCAGTGGGCGAGAACGTGAACATCCGGCCCCCGTTCCAGTGCGACTACGGCCACCACATCTCCATCGGGGACCGGACGTTCGTCAACGTCAACGCGGTCTTTCTGGACGCGGCGCCGATCACCGTCGGCGCGGACGTGCAGATCGGCCCGAACGTCCAACTCCTCACCCCGACACATGACATGGACACCGAGCGCCGCCGCGCCGGCTGGGAGAAGGCCGAGCCGGTGACCATCGGCGACAACGTCTGGCTCGGCGGCGGGGTGATCGTCTGCCCCGGTGTGACGATCGGCGAGAACACCGTCGTCGGGGCCGGTTCCGTGGTCACCCTGGATCTCCCCGCCGGGGTGCTCGCCGTCGGCAACCCGGCCCGGGTGATCCGCACCCTCACCGACGCGACGGATTGATCACGATCTTCCCGGGCACGTGGCCCGTCTCGTACAGCGTCTGCCCCGTGGCCGCCGCCGGCGGGAAGGTCTCCATGATCGTGGCGCGCAGCGTGCCGTCGGCCGCCGGTCGGGTGTGCTCGGCGAGTGCGGGCTCGGGCGTCTCGACGCTGTTCGCGGAGAACGTCCCCCCGCAGGTCCCGCCTCCGGGTCGGCGATGATGACGATCCGCTCGGCCGTGCCGCCGCGCAGCTCGATCGAGTCGGGGCCCCTACGGCGACCCGGGGGCTGACTCGGGGCCGGCTTGGGTGGGGCGGTCCGGGTGGGCCGGTCCGGGTGGGGCGGTCCGGGTGAGGCGGTCCGGACCGGGTCACGGGGGCGATCCGATCCAGGCCCAGAGGCCGAGCCGATCCAGGCCAGGGGCCGATCCGGTCCGGGCCGGGCCGAGTCACGTGGCCGATCTGGTCCGGACGAGGGGCCGAACCGGTCCGGCAACGAGGTTGACGCGTCCGGACCCGGGCCAGGCGCCGATCCGGTCCGGCCGCTCGGCGGGTCCGCCGCCGTTGTCACACCCGCCTGCCACACTCGAATCCATGAGCGACCGATGGGCTCTGGCGGTTGCGGAGGGCGGTGGGGCGCAGCTCGTGCCCCTCAGCCCCGACGGCCTGCCCGCCGGGCCCGTCCTCACGGAGCCCGACCTCGCCGAGGCCGTCCGCTCCCGGCCGGAGGTCGGGCGCTGGGTGTGGCGCTCGACCGCCGATATCTACCCCCGCCTGCTGTCCGCCGGCGTGCGGGTGGAGCGGTGCTACGACATCGAGGATGCGGAGCTGCTGCTGCTCGGCCACGAGGGGCGGCTCGGGGAGCCGCGCTCGGCGGCAGCCGCCCTGGCCCGGCTCCACAAGGGCCCCGTACCTCCCGATCCGCCCCCGCGCGCCGCCGAACCGGGTTCACAGTCCTCGCTGTTCGAGCCCCAGCCGGTGCCCGTGCCGCTGGGGTCCCTGCTGGAGGTGTACGCCGACCAGCTGCGCCGGCACGACGCCGCCGAGCACCCCGGGCGGATGCGGCTGCTCACCGCCGCCGAGTCGGCGGGCATGCTGGTGGCGGCCGAGATGAACCTCGCCGGGCTCCCGTGGCGGGCCGACGTGCACCGCGGGCTCCTGCACGAACTGCTGGGCGAGCGGTACGCGGGCGGCGGCGAGCCGCGCCGGCTGGCCGAGCTGGCGGACGAGGTGTCGGCCGCGTTCGGCAGGCGGGTGCGCCCCGATCTGCCCGCGGATGTCATCAAGGCCTTCGCCCAGGCGGGCATCAGGCTGCGCTCGACGCGCCGCTGGGAACTGGAGGAGATCGACCACCCCGCCGTGAAACCCCTGATCCAGTACAAGAAGCTGTACCGGATCTGGGTGGCGCACGGCTGGAGCTGGCTCCAGGACTGGGTGCGGGACGGACGCTTCCGGCCGGGGTATCTGCCGGGCGGATCCGTCTCCGGCCGCTGGACGACCAACGGCGGCGGCGCCCTGCAGATCCCGAAGGTGATTCGGCGCGCGGTGGTCGCGGACGAGGGCTGGCGGCTCGTCGTCGCGGACGCCGACCAGATGGAGCCGCGGGTGCTGGCCGCCATCTCCCGTGACCCGGGCCTGATGGACGTCGCCGGCCACGACGGCGATCTGTACTCGGTCCTGTCCGACCGCGCCTTCTCCGGCGACCGCGACCACGCCAAGGTGGCGCTCCTCGGCGCGATCTACGGCCAGACGTCGGGCGACGGGCTCAAGAACCTGGCGGCTCTGCGGCGCAGGTTCCCGCTGGCGGTGGCGTATGTGGACGATGCGGCCCGGGCCGGGGAGGAGGGCCGCCTCGTCCGCACCTGGCTCGGCCGCACGAGCCCGCGCGCGGCCGGCGCGGCGGAGGACGACGAGGCGGGCCTCCCCCAGGAGACCACCGAACAACCGTCCCGGGACGGCGAGTTCACCCCGGGCTACGCCTCGTCGAACGCCAGGGCACGAGGCCGGTTCACCCGCAACTTCGTGGTCCAGGGAAGCGCGGCCGACTGGGCACTCCTGCTGCTCGCGGCCCTGCGGCAGGCGACCGCGGGCATGCGCGCGGAGCTGGTCTTCTTCCAGCACGACGAGGTGATCGTGCACTGCCCCGCCAAGGAGGCGGAGGCGGTGGCGACGGCGATCCGCGAGGCAGGAGAGCTGGCGGGACGGATCGCCTTCGGGCAGACACCGGTGCGGTTTCCGTTCAGCACGGCGGTGGTGGAGTGCTACGCGGACGCGAAGTGACGCGCACCGCCACCGCGCGCCGACGGTCCGGCGGCCGGGCGAACCAAGGACCCCGAGCGGCTACTTGAGCGTCTGCCACACCTCGTCGGTCGCGATCGCGGACAGCTGGGCCTTGGTGAACGGAGGCGCGGAGAGCACAGGCGGCTTGTGCGGATACTCCGCGTTGTAGGACGTGACCGTCACGCGCAGGCCCTTCGCGGTCACGGTTTCGGCCGTCCACCCCACCGTGCCCGCGTGCTTGCCGGCCTCGTCCCGGGTGACGACCTTGCCGCCGTCCGGGGTGCCGTGGCCCAGCCGGACCCGGAGGAACGTCTTGGTGTTCGTCGTCGTGTCGCGCGCGATCACATAGCCTTCGTCGCCGCCCCCGCCCTGGCCGACCGCCGTGTGCCCGGCGGGCACCAGGCCGCTGAGTGTCTCGAAGACCTCCCAGCTGTTCTGGACGGGGCGCGGGCTGCTGAACGCCTCGGCGTTCATGACGCCGTACTTGGTGAACGCCCCCTCCACGCTCGCCGCCAGCTCGTCCAGTTGGAGGGGGGTCAGCGGGGGTTCGTTCCGGGTGGGAGCGCCCGTCGGGGAGGGCGCGTTGTACTCGACCGCCTGAATCAGAAAGCCGTCCGCCGAGATCCGGGTGGACTTCCAGATCTTCACCCCGGCGGTTCCGCCGCCCACGTGGCTCTGCTCTCTCTTCTCACCGAGGGCGTTGACCTCGCACACGGAACCGGCCGTGGCCTTCGGGCACTTCAGCGACTGCCTGACCTTCGGATCCTCGGGGTCGACGCGGCGGGCGGAGATGGAGACGAGCGACGCCCCGTAGCTGTCGTCGTAGACGAGCGAGGCGTTGGCCACGCCGGGGCCGCCCATGTGGGAGGTGCCTCGCTGCTTGCTGAACTCCCCTTTCGGAAGGACCGGGAGGCTGATCTCGAGCAGCTTGATCATCTGGTCGGCGTGGGCCTGCATGAAGGACGTGGGGTCCTCCTTCGGGCCGCTTCCGTCGGAGGGGACCGGGTTGCGGGACGCGCCGTCCCGCGGTGCCGAGGAGTGCGTCCGGGTCGGGGCCGCGTCGGCCACCGACGCGCTGTTGCCGCCGGATCCGCCGACGACGTAGACCCCCGCCGTCCCCAGCGCGGCCAGCGTCAGCACCCCTCCGGTCACGACCGTGGCCGTGCGGCGGGCAACCTTGCGGCGGCCCCGGAGCGCCCCCGCATGGAGCAGGCCCCGCCCGTCGGCGACGAACGTGCCGCCGGTGCGCCGCATGATCTCACCGAGGTCGTTCTCAAAGCGGATGTCGGGGGTGTCTTCGGTGTCGTTCTCGAGGGGCATGGCGGTTCACCATCTCCAGTCGGCGCCGGTGGGCCGGAGTTGAGGAAAGTCTTGGCTGGTACGGATACGGCAGTGGGATCGTGACTGCGGTGCTGACGGACTGCCTGGCCGAGGCTTCATCGACGAAGGATCAGGTGGCGGCGACGAGTTCGGCGAGACTGCCGCCGAGCTGGGCCCGCAGCCGCGCCAGCGCCCGTGACGACCGGGTCCGTACGGCGGCGGAGCTGACGTTCATGGCGTCAGCCGTCTCCTCGATGCTGCGGTCCTCCCAGTAGCGGAGCACCACCACGGCCCGGTCCTTCGGCGGCAGTTGCCCGAGCGCCTGGAGCAGCGCCAGCCGCAGCAGCGGATCGCTTCCGGTGATGACCGGGGCATCGGGCAGATCCGCCACCGGCCGTTCGTCCGCGGAACGCCGGCGCCGGTAGGTGAGGAAGGTCCGCACCAGAACGGTCTGGGCATACGCGGCGGGGTTGTCCACCTGGGAGATCCGCCCCCACTTCAGGTACATCCGGCCCAGCGTCTCCTGCACCAGATCCTCGGCGAGGTAGGTGTCACCACTGGTGAGAAGGCATGCGGAACGAAACAGATGTCCCGTGAGCCCGCCCGCGAACTCCATGAACCCGTCCTCGCGGGACTGTCTCATGCTCCCGTCCCCCCTGTTTTCCGCCGCGATCGAAAGGCTTCGGCCCCCCACCTCATCGACGCGCCACCCACGGCGAAATGTTGCACCACCTCCTTCGTCCGCCCGCCGCCTGCCTTCGCCCACCCGCCCTTCAGTACTCTTTTCAGCGCATCACGGGAGGGGGCGCTGATGAACCGGGTGCGCAGGAGGCGGCCACACCGCGCGGGTTGCGCCCGCGGCTCACCCCTCCAGATACGCCCCCGTCACCGCCAGCGCCGCCGCCATGATGCTCAGCTGCGGGTTGACCTCCGGGCAGCCCGGCAGCACCGAGGCGTCGGCGATCAGCACGCCCGCGACGCCCCGCAGCATGCCGGTCCCGTCCGCCGGGGCGCGCTCCGGGCTGCTTCCCGCCGCGACCGTTCCCGTCGGGTGGTACGCCGACAGATGCAGCTGCCGGGCCGTGACCCCCGCGAGGACGGCGTCCAGCTCCGCCAGGCTGCGGGCCCGGGGTGCGGACGGGATGCCGGTGAGGACCTCTTCCGCGCCCGCCGCGAACAGGAGCCGGCCCATCGCCCGTACCGAGCGCATGAGGCGGCCCGCGTCCCGCCGGTCCAGGTCGTAGCGGATCAGCGTACGGTCGCGGCCGACGACCCGGCCCGATGGGCGGTCGGCGATCATCGCGCCGAGCGTGGCGAGGCGGTCGGTGGCCTCCAGCTCTCGGCGCAGTTCGCGGCCGAGGCCCGGAAGCACGAAGGAGCCCATTCCCGGCGGGGTCGCCGTCGCCTCGATCAGGACGCCGCCGTCGTGGAGTTCCTCGACGCCGACGCTCTGGAGGACCCCTTCCCACGCGGTGACCGGTTCCGCGAAGCGCCCGGCGACGCTGGTGGCGGGGTGAACGCTCAGGTTCCTGCCGAGGCGCGGATGTCCGCCGAGTCCCGAGCGGCGCAGCAGGGGCGGTGACTGCAGGGCGCCCGCCGCGACGACCACCAGAGGGGCGAGAACCTCCAGCTCGCCACCGTCCTCGCGGCGTACGACAACTCCCGCGGCCCGCGAACCGCCCGGACGGTCGGAGTCCACCAGGATCCGGCGGACCCGGGCGCCCGTGACGATCCGCGCGCCCGCGGCGCACGCGTCGGGCAGCACGGACAGCTGCACGCTCTGCTTCGCGCCGGTGGGGCAGCCCACCACGCATTGGCAGGAGCCTTTGCAGCCGGGGGCGTTGCGCCGCAGGGGCGAGGCCGCCCAGCCGAGAGCCTCGGCGCCGGCGAGTGCGAGCCGGCCGTTGTTGCCGAGGACGTCGAGGGGCTGCGGGGCGACCCGCAGTGTGCGTTCGGCCTCGTCGAGGCAGGGGCCGAAGCGTTCCGCGAGCGAGAAGCCGAACTCGCTCGTCCAGCGATCGAGCACATGGCCCGGAGTGCGGTAGCAGGTACCGGAGTTGACGATCGTCGTACCGCCGACGGCGCGGCCCACCGGCAGCAGCAGGGGAGGGTTCCCGAGCGCGACCGTGGCACCGCCGTCGCGGTAGAGCTCGGCGAACCGGTCGAGGGGGGTACGGCGGCCGAAGGACGCCGTGGAGTGGTGGTGCCCCTCCTCCAGGACGACGACGTCCAGGCCCGCGCGGGCGAGCGTCCGCGCGGCGGTCGCACCGCCCGCCCCCGAGCCGATCACCACGGCGTCGGCCGTCGATCGGGCCGGCCACTCCCCGGCGGGTGTGCAGTCCAGCGGCGGATCCTCGGGAGCCGGGAGGAGGGGACGGGCGCCCTGGTGCAGCATCCGCTCGGTGCCCGCCGCGAGCAGGACCGGCATCTTCAGAATGTCGAGCAGCGGCAGCAGCGCGGGCCGGGCACCGAGCGCGCCCAGCAGCGATTCCCTTTCGCCGGCGCTCAGTTCGGCGAGCCTGCGCCCGTCCCGTGCCAGGGCGTACGCGTCGAGGGCACCGGCCGCGGCCCGCAGTCCGGCACGCGCGGGCAGCGGCATCGAACCGAGTACGGCCTCCAGCCGCCGGGGCACCCGCGCGGGCCACGCCTCGGTGCCGTCGTCGGCGATGAGCGCGGCCACCAGACCGTCGAGGCTCATCGGGTGCCCACCTCGGCGTGCGCCGTACCGTCGAGGTACCACTCCCGCTCCGTACGCCAGCCGCCCCACCACCACCGCTCCAACAGGACGTGGGCGTCGGCGCGTTCACTGTTGCGGCAGACGGCCTGCGCGCCGTCCGGGTCGGTGTAGCCGAGCGCGAGGGTGCGCTCGTCGGGCTGGGTGACCTCGACCCGGATACGCCTCAGACCGGCGCGGCCGGTGACCGTCCAGGTGGGCAGGCCGATCTGCGAGCGGAACCGCCCGAGCCCGCACCAGCCGACCGCCGAACGCTCCGCCCGCCGCGGCCAGGTCCGGCCGGCGCGGCGCAGCCGCAGAAAGACGAGCGGCGGGAGCCGCCGCAGACCGGGGCGCCGGGAGACGGCGGTGACGATCTCCAGGACGTCTCCGCCGCCGAGGTCGGCGTGCAGCCAGGCCCAGCGATGCGCGTTGCCGTGGCCGTAGATCCGGGCCGACGCCCCGGGTGCGCCGGCCAGCTGCAGGGTCGTGCTCCCGTACGAGACGGTGCCGCCGTACGAGGCGCGCGCGGCCGGGAGGATCTGTGCGGCGGGCAGCAGCGGCCGCCGCCAGGACCAGCGGGGAAAGGTGAACAGCGGTGTGTCGGCGGCCTGTTCCGTCAGGTCCCAGCGCAGCGCGCCCGCCGAACCGGTCAGCCGTCCGGGCACGGCCGAGACGCCGTCGGCGCGGAACCCGTGCTCGCCGCCCGCCCACTTCCCGGGTCCGAAGCGGGCGTGCCGTACCGGCTCGCCCTTGGGGAAGACCGCGGCCCACCCGTGGGCGTACGGCTCCGATCCGTCGGCGGGCGCGGTGAGTTCGTGGTGGAGCCACAGTCCGGTGCCGGTGGCCGGGTCGGTCACCGTGGTGTACCAGACCTCGGTACGGCCGGGCTCGCCCCGCCACCGCGGCGCCATCAGACCGCCGACGTCCGCCGTGCGGGGGAAGCGGAAACCGGCGAGGAAGGGCAGCAGCCCGGTCGCCACGGGGAAGCGCAGTGTCCCCTCGCCGACCGGTGCTCCGTCCTCGTGGAGCGTGAAGGGCAAAACCGTCATCGACTTCACCGGGCGGCGCGGATTCACGGACTTCCAGCCGTCGAGGGTGAGGCGGCGGCCGTCGGCGGTGAAGGAGAGCCGGTAGCGGATACGGCGCCTGGCCAGCGGCGATATCTCCAACTGGCCTGCCGCGGCCGGATCGTCGGCACGTCCGGCGATGCGGACACGACCCGAGGCGTGCGCCTCGGTGGTGCCGAGGGGGCGCAGCACGCGGTCGGCCGTGACGCGCAGGTCGAGCCGGATCGGGCGGCTGCGGTCCTCGCCGTCGAGGCGGACCGTGCCGAGCATGGTCTCGCCGAACGACGTGCCGCGTGCGCTCGTGCCAGGCCGGCGTGCCGTGCTCGTACGGGATGCGCCGGCGGCGGCGCTGTGAGTGCTCCTGCGCGGTGTCCTCATGCGAGCCCCTCCAGCATGATCCGCTCGGTGGCCGTCAGATACGCCTCGGCCGCACGTCTCGCGGCGCTCTCGTCACCGGCCGCGACGGCCTCCACCACCGGCGCCAACCGGCCATACGCCGCCTGCGGATCGGTGAACGGACCGACCAGGGCGGCCCGTACGGGCACATAGGCGTTGAACAGCGTGTTGGTGAGCAGCACATAGACGCGGTTGCCGGTGGCGCGGGCGAGTGCCCGGTGCACGTCGATGTCGGCGAGCTGGACCGCGTCGCCGCTCTCGGCCGTACGCACCGCCTCCAGCAGCTCCCGCAGTTCGGCGCGCTGCTTCGCGGTGGCGCTCCCGGCGGCCCGTTCGGCGATCAACGCGCCGACACCGCGCCGGACTTCGAAGATCTCACCGAACCAGTCGGGACTGTGCCGCACCAGCATCGGCAGCAGATCGGCGCCGCCGAGCCGTGCGTAGTCGCGCACCCGGGTGCCGACCCCGTGCCGGGTCTCCAGCAACCCGGCCTGGACGAGCCGTCCGAAGGCGTGCTTGAGGGTGGTGCGGGTGACGCCGTACCCGTCGGCGAGCTGCCGCTCGGGCGGCAGATAGCTGCCGGCGGGGTGTCGTCCGTCGAGGATGTCCTCGCGCAGCCGGGACTCCAGGACGTCGACGATGGTTTCGCGGGGCAGTGCCTCCACGGGATCCCTCCCCGAATCGAGTGGCTCAGTGGATGAGCCACTCAACCAATGCCGGGTGTTCGCCGTCAATGGCCGGACGACACCTGCCGTTGGGGGACCCCGGGCGCAATCCCCAGATCGGGTACGGGTGACCGTCCGGGTGATTCGAACTGCGCATCACGACCACCCCGCCCGGGCCCCGCGGGCCCATCGGCCACATGATCGAACTTTTGCTCGACATGCACCCCGTTACGCCTCGCTGATCAGCAGCGTTGGTCAGGCTCCAGCGCAGCACCCGACGGCCGAGGAGAGTTGATGCATCCCTCTACCCCTGTGATCCGCGTTCACCTGGCGTTCGAGTGGGACAGAAAGGCACTCGTGGGAACGGGGTGGCGCGCGTGAGGCGCCGCTCGGCCCGCACGGCGGACACCTCGGCCGACCCGACGGGCCCCACCGACACGGCGGACGCCTCGGCGGACGCTTCGACGGACACATCGGAAGACACATCGACGAGCGCGGCGGCGGCGGACGCGGAGGACGTGTCGGAGTCCGAACGCCTCCTCTTCGGCGGCCCCCTCCGCTACGACATGGGCTGGAACCAGCATCACGGCTCCTTCCTGGAACTCGACCTGCGCACGATGGTGGCGCGCATGCCCCGGCTGATCGCCTCCACGATCCGGCTCGCCCACCGCGCCGACCCGCGCGCACTGCGGCAGGTCGCCGGCGCGGAACTCGGGGGCGGCATCGCTCAGGCCGTCGGGCTCATCGCGGTCAGCCAGGTCCTCACGCACGTCCTGAACGGCGGCGAGACCAGCGAACGGCTCACCGACGCCCTGCCCGCGTTCCTCACCGTCGCGGTCACGGCCCTCATCGGCGCGCTGCTGCGGTCCGCCTCCACCGCCGGCACGGGCCGGCTGGAGCCCAAGGTCTACCGGGTGGCCACCGAGGAGTACCTGGAGCGGGTGGCGCGCGTCGAACTGGCCGCCGTCGAGGACGAGGAGTTCCACAAACTGCTGGACTCGGCGCAGTGGGGCGCCGAGTCGGCCCGCCGGATGATCAAGTTCTGCACGTCGGTGGTCACGGCGGCCATCTCGTTCATCGCCGCGGCCGGCGTACTGACCGTGCTCCACCCGGTCCTGCTCCCCCTCCTCGCCCTCATGACCCTGCCCAGCGCGTGGAGTTCACTGACGATCGCGCGCCGGCGCTACATCTCCTTCCACACCTGGGTCCAGCACGCCCGCGCCGGCCAGCTCCTCGGCCGCCTGCTCATCGACGCCCAGGCCGCGGCGGAGGTGCGCGTCCACAACATCGGCCCGTTCCTGCTCAGACACTTCCGGACGATGGCCGAGACGGGCGAGAGGGAACAGACCCGTCTGGCCTCGCTCGCGGCCCGCACCGGCCTGGTCGCCTCCGGCTGGACGGGCGTCACCACCGCGGCGACCTACGCCACCCTCGGCGCTCTGCTGTGGACCGGAGCCATGGACCTGGCCGTCGCCGGCACCGCGGTCATCGCCGTCCGCACCGGCTCCGCCAACCTCGAAGGACTGGTCGTGCAGCTCAACCTGCTCTACGAGGAGAGCCTGTTCGTCGCCGATCTCGACCGCCTGTGCCGGGAGGCCGACCGCCGTCTGATCCCCGCGTCCGGAGTCCCGCTGCCGGAAAAGGTCCACGCGATCCGCTTCGAGAACGTCTCCTTCACCTATCCCGGCACCACCGGCGACAAGCCGGCGCTCACGGACGTGGACGTCACGATCCCCGCCGGCCGGATCGTCGCGCTGGTCGGCAACAACGGCAGCGGCAAGTCAACCCTGGCCAAACTGCTCTGCGGCCTGTACGCCCCGGACTCGGGCCGCATCCTGTGGGACGACGTGGACACCACCGACGCCGACCGGACCGCGCTGTTCGACCGTGTGGCCGTGGTCGCCCAGGACTTCTACCGCTGGCCCTTCACCGCTCGGATCAACGTGGCGATCGGCCGCCCCGAGGCCCCGCACGACGAACCGCTGCTGGACGCGGCGGCCGAGTACGCGGGCGCCGACGAGACGGTGGCATCGCTCCCCCGCGGCTGGGACACCCTGCTCGCCCGCGGCTACAAGGGCGGCCATCAGATCTCGGGCGGCCAGTGGCAACGCCTCGGCATCGCACGCGCCCGCCACCGCGACGCCCAGGTCCTGGTGGTCGACGAACCGACGAGCGCGCTGGACGCGGAGGCGGAGCAGCGGGCCTTCGACCAGATCCGCGCCCTGTCGGCGGAGGGCCAGACGGTCATCCTGATCACCCACCGCCTGCACAGCGTCCGGCACGCGGACGAGATCTACGTCCTGGACCAGGGCAGCGTGAGGGAACACGGCTCATTCGACGAGCTGATGGCGGTGGAGGAGGGAGCGTTCCGGAGCATGTATCTGATCCAGTCGCGGCAGTACGTGCACGAGTGGCAGGCACAGGTGCCGGGGCAGCGGGCGGAGGGCGTGCGGGAGGCGCCGGGACGGGGGGACTGAGCCCCGGCGTGGACCGGGGGCGAGGGCGCGATGCACGGTCGCCGACCGCGCATCGCGTCGTCGCGGAGGGACGACAGCGAGGCGCCCTGCGCGGAGACGCTTCAGACGCTCGCGGGCTGCTCCAGCGCCACCACGACCATGACCGGGAGATCGGTGTCCTGCTGGACGACACCGGCGGTCAGAATCCGGCCCTCCAGGACCCATTTCCGCACGGCGATGAACTCGTCCTTGTCCGCCGCCGTCTGCTCGGCCGGAACGAGGTGTTCGGCGAGCGGGGATTCCTCGATCTCGGGGAGGAACCCCGCCAGCACCTGCTCGCCCTCCTCGTACACGGCGTCCAGGTCGTCGAAATAACCCGACTCGTCGACGTCGCGGATCCACACGGCGAACGAGACGCGGACCGCCCCGCTGCGGAACGTCTGGATCCACCCCCGGATGCCGTCCTTGCGCCAGGACGTCTCCACCCCGTCGCGGGGCTTGCCCCCGGGCGTCCACCCCTGGGCCGTGAATCTCGCCGCCGCACCCTCGGGGGTCAGCGGGACGAGGCCCCGGAGATCTTCCAGCATCGCGGTCACTGCAGCCATGAACTCATCCCACTCATGCCATTGCCGGGCACGTGATACGCCTTGAGCTGCCCACTCGCATAGGCCTCGGGGAAGGCCTTGGACAGCACGTCGTTCACATGCGCGGCACCCCATTCATTGGACACCATATAGCGAACCCCCTTGCCCCCGAGATCCTCGTTGAGGGCGAGCAGCTTCTCGGTCTGCGTGGTGATCCGGCTCTCGTTGTAGAACTCGAAATTGGGGTTGTACGGGGACGACTCCCACTCGCCGTGCTTGTCGCCGCCCGTCCACTTGGCCTCGGTGACCCAGCCGTCACGCGGACCGCCGTCGATATGGACCTCCCTGCCGTCCGGCAGGATCCACTGCTGCTCGTAGCTCTGGTCGGTGACGAGCCGCTGGTACCGGAACGAGGGGCGTTCGAGCTGCTTCTCGGTCAGCCAGCCCAGCCCCTTGAATTGCGAGTACGGCGACAGGCCGAGGGGGTCGCAGACGGTGAACGGGTTGTGGACGTAGGCGACCGGGTTCGGCGACGGCCCCAGGCCGAGGGGGTCCGGGGAGGTGTAGCGGCCGGTCGCCGGGTCGTAGTGACGGAACAGGTTGTAGTGGAGGCCGGTTTCGGGATCGTAGTACTGGCCGGGGAAGCGCAGCGGGGTGTACGCGGTCGTGGAGCGGGTCCAGGCGGTGGTGCCCCAGAGGGTGCTTCTCGCATGCCAGGCGATCTCGCCGGATTCGTCGACCAGCTCGGTGGGCGTGCCCACGAGGTCGGTGGCGATGGCGAAGAAGCGCCGGTCGATCTCCTCCTGGCGGGCGTCCGAGGTGAGGAGACGTTCCGTCTGGGAGAGCGGGATCACACCGCGGTGGTCCCAGGTGAGGGCGACCACGTGCGGGATGTCCGGCGTGTGGACCGTCTGTTCGCACAGGGTCCCGCCGTCCCAGGAGAAACGGACCTCCTCCGCGACGCTCTCGCCGTCGTCGGCGATGCGCTGCTTGGCGGTGCGACGGCCCAGCGGGTCGTAGCGGTACCTCCACCGTTTTCCGTCGGGGGTGATGACGGACGTGAGGCGGTTCTCGACGTCCCACTCGTAACGCCAGGTGTCGGGCTTGCGGGAGAGACGGGTCTTCTGGCGGAGGACGACCCGGCCGAGGGCGTCGTGCTCGAAGCGGACGTCGCCGGCCCGGGTGACGGCGGTGCCCGCGTAGGCACGGGGGCCGACGGCCTCGTGCCCCGGGTGGGAGGCGGGCCAGGAGGCCGACGTCTGGTTGCCGGCGGCGTCGTACACGTACCGCTCGGTCCAGTCCTGGGCGTGGACGGCGGTGACCCTGCCGACCGTGTCCAGGTCGAAGGTGCGTGGGCCGGACAACTCGTCGGTCAGAGAAGCGAGATGACCGTCGGCGCGGTAGGAGTAGCCGCGGTGGTTGAGGGGCCGGTCGCCGGCGGTCAGGCTCTGGGCGGAGAGCCGTCCGGCCTCGTCCCACGCGGAAGAAAGGGCGAGTGTCCCGCCGAAGACGCGCTCCAGTTCCCGTCCGGCCTCGTCATGGGTGAAGGTGACCTCGCGTCCGCCGGCGGTCATGCGTGCGGTACGGCCGGCGGCGTCGTAACCGTACGAGGTGACCGCGCCGGTGGGTGTGGTGCGGCGAACGCGGCGGCCCAGCCTGTCGTAGGCGTAGTTCATCGCGCGGCCGTCGACGAGTTCGGTCTTGATCCTTCCCCGCCGGTCGTAGACATAGGCGACCTCGCTGTCCGGGCCGGACGCCTCGAGCAGGCGTCCTGCCCGGTCGTACGCGTAGGTGGTCACCGCACCGGCGGCGTCCTTGCTCACCGCTCGGCCGAGTTGGTCGTAGACGTAGGAGACGGTCCGGCCGAGGGCGTCGGTCCGGACGGTGAGCCGGCCCGCGTCGTCGTAGCGGTAGGTGAGGGTACGTCCGTCGAAGTCGGTCTCGGAGACGAGACGGCCGGCGGCGTCGTACTCGTAGTTCCAGGTGAGGCCCTGGGGATCGGTGACCTTCGTGAGCCGCAGGGCGGCGTCGTGCTCGAAGGTATGGCGTGCGCCGTCGGGTTGGGTGCGGGCGGTGAGCAGGTCGAAGTGGGTGTACTCGAAGCGGGAGACACCACCGATCGGGTCGGTGTGGGTGAGGCGGTTGCCCTCTCCGTCATAGGTCCACGACTCGGTGGCACCGCCGGGGGCGATACGGCGGGCGAGACTGCCGTCCGCGGTCCATTCCATCCGCGTGACCCCGCCCACCGGGTCGGTCGTGCGCACCGTCCGGCCCAGGGCGTCGCGTTCCAGCTGGGTGACGCCGCCGGCCGGGTCGGTCACCTCCACCGGCAGGCCCGCGGCGTCGCAGCGCACCGTGGTGGTGGCACCGAGGGCATCGGTGACGGTGGTCAGCCGGCCCCGGTCGTCGTAGGCGTACCGGGTGGCGGAGCCGGCCGGGTCGGTGACAGCGATGCGGTTTCCGCGGGCGTCGAACTCCTGTTGCCAGCGGGCGCCGTCCAGTCCGCGGAACTCCGTGGACAGCCCGAACGGACCGCGGACGGTCCGCAGTTCGCTTCCGTCGGGCCGTGTGACGGAGAGCAGACGGCCGTCCTCGTCGTAGGCGAACGCGGTGGTGCGGCCGAGCGGGTCGGTACGGCTGAGCAGATTGCCGTGCGTGTCGTAGCTGAAACGGCTGGTGTGCCCGAGTGGGTCGGTGGTGGCCACCACCCGGCAGCGGCTGTCGATCAGGTGACGGGTGGCGTGACCGTCGGCCGTGGTGAGCGTGGTGGTGCGGTGACCTGTCGCCGGGTCCGCCTCGGTGTACGTCAGGGCGACCTGGACGTGTCCTGCCTCGCCACCTTCCGCGACGACACGGTCGCGGTCGTCGTAGACGTAGTCGTAGCGGCTTCCGTTGGAGTCGATCCAGGCGATGACGCGGCGACGGTCGTCGTAGACGAAGGCGGTGGTGGCACCGGAGGGCCGTGTGACGGCGGTGAGGTCGCCGTCCTGGTATCCGTAGCTCATCAGGGGCAGGTCCGCGCCGCCCTCGCCCGCTCCGGCCAACGACAGGCCGGTGATCAGGCTGCCGCTCACGGCGATGGTGACCAGCCGGCCCGCCGGACAGGTCAGGGCGAGCGGGATGCCGTCCTCGGCGCGCTCCACGGCCCACGCGTTGCCGTGGCGGTCTTCTGTCCGCTTCAGCCAGGCGATGCCGTCGCCGCCCGGTTCGCTGCCGGACGGGGCGGCGAAGTGGCGGACGAGGCCCGTGTCGGGGTCGGTGACCGTGTAGTCGCCGTCGGCGTCGCGGGCCAGCAGCGTGCCCACCCTGCCGGTCTCCGGCAGGGTGGGCGCGCCGGGCACCGGGTGCGGGTAGGGGATGAGGAGCCCGTCGGCGGTGACGTGGACGACGCCGACCGCGTCGATCTCGAGACGCTCGTCGACGGTGGAGGTCCACGACGGGCCGAGGAACCGGCCGGCCGTGCAGCCCGACTCGGTTCGGCGGGTGAAGACCAGCGGAAGCGTGCCGGGCAGCACGAAGTCGGTCTGCGGCAGGAACATCCGGCCGGAGGCGAGGTCCACCGGGTCGGTGCCGACGACGGTGCGACTCCCGTCGGGGCGGTTGTGGGTGCCGTTCGGGGCGTCGTCGATGAGCCTGCGCGCCTTCGCGGCGTCGGCCATGTCAGCGGCGAGGCGCACGCCCTTCACCGCCGCGCCGCCTCCGCCGGTGGCCACGGTCAGCGCCGCGTCGGGCAGCAGACGTCCGAAGCCCTCGGCGGGGTCCTTCATGAAGTCGCTGATCATCTGCTTGCCGGTGCCGACCGGGTCGTTGGCGGCGACCACCAGCCCCGCCGCGAGGCTGTTGAGCGAGGTGGCGTACTCGGCCGGGTGCGTGATGTTGTACGGGTCCAGTGGGTTGATCCCGCGGACGAAGTTCACCAGGCCCGCGGTGCCCTTGATGATGCCGCCGCCGACGTGGTCCCCCATGATCTGCAGCTCCTGGAGCCCGTCGCCCAACTGATCGGCGTACGAAGGCTTCTCCGGAGCCTTGTCGCGGGCGGCGCGGACCGCGGTGCGTGCGGTCTCCGCGGCCGTGTTCCGCTGGCGGCGGGCCTGGGCGAGGATGTCCTGCGCGTCCTTCATCAGCTTCTTGCCGGGATCGGCGAACGTCGGAGCCGGGCAGGGCGGCAGCGTGGACGGATTGCGTTCGTCGGCGGGCTGGGCGTTGTAGCGGTCGACCGCGCCGTTGTAGTCGTCGATCTTCTTGCGATGCGCGTCGGCCGCGTCGGTGGAGGCCTTGACGCCGGCCTTCCACATGTCGATCGCCGTCTGCGCCTGGTTCTGCGCCCACACCACGGTGCCGGCGAACGCCTCCAGCGCGGAGGCGGCCTTCTCGCAGGCGTCGGCACCGGTGAACCACTTGGGCGGCTGGGTGCGCACGGCCGCCCGCAGCGCCTCGGCAGCCTCGCCCTTGAGCTGTGAGGAGTCGAGGCCCTTGAGGCCCTCGCCGGCACTGTCGAAGGAATTCTGGAAGGCGCGGAGGGTCTTGGCCGTGGCGCGAGCCTTGTCCGGGCTGCCGTAGATCAGCTTGGTCTTGTCCTCGGTCTGCCCGAGGTCCATCTCGTCGACCTCGGCGCCCATCCGGTTGGCGACCGAACGGGACTGCTCGCGCACCCAGTCCGCACCGGACTCCCAGCCGACGTCCTCCAGCCGGTCGGCGGTCCAGTTCCCGGCGTCCTCGACCCGGTTGCCGGCCCACTCGACCCCGTCCTCGACCGCGTCCTCGACCGAGTCGGGCGTGATGTCACTGATGAAGTCGCCGATGCCCATGGTCAGTTCCCCCCGGACTCACCCTGCTGCTGCGCCTGCTGGGCACGCTCCTCCGGCGATGGGCCGAAGGTGTCGTCCAGCGCCCGGTCGAACTCTTCGTCGGATACGCCGAGCGCGTCGTTGAGCATGTCGGACTGCCGGCCGCCCTGGCCCTCGGTGAGCACCGTGCGGCCGGTGTCCTTCCAGGTCTGGCCCATTTCCTGACCGGCCTTGTCGAACGACTCCGCGCTCCAGTCCGGTTTCAGGTAGTCCGGCGTGAACACGTCGCCCCAGCCCTGCTGGGTGATCTCCTCCTCCGTGGCGTGCGGGTTACCACCCATCACGGAGTTGACGCCCACCTTCAACGCGCCCTCGACGTACTGGTCGTGCTCCCACTGGGTGCCCGCCGCCAGACCCAGACGGTTCGCGATCTGGCGTCGCTCACCAGGGCGCGCACGCCCCACTCCCACCGCTCGCAGAAGTCCTCGAAGTCGACCGAGAGCCCGTGGTGCCCGGCCTCCATCCCGGTCATCGACAGTCCCGAGAAGCCCTTGCCCATCACCGAACCGGTGGCTCCGCCGAGTTCACCGAGCTGGTCGATGGTCACGCCCACGCCCTTCGTGAACTTGGCGACGGACGCCTTGTCGAAGGCGAGCTCCCCGCCCCCGCCGCTCACCGCGCGTTCCCTTCCGCGTCCACGTCCAGCGCGACACCGTCCGGCACGATCCCAGCGACCGGCGGGAAGAACATCGACCCGTCCTCGGTCGCGATGTCGACCGCCAGCCCGGCAGGCTCGTCCAGCGACGGCACGACCTCGTCCACGATCCGCGCCCCCAGCAACGCCGCGAACTCCCAGGGCCGGTCACCCGACCCGTGGTGGAGGGCGAACCGGGCCAGGGCGGCCTCGTCGGTGAATCCGCAGATCCATCGCACCCCGCCGGAACGGGCGCTCCACAGACCACCCTCGGCCGTCGGTACGAGCAGGACCGAGCGCCGCATCTCACCGACCAGCGCCCGCGGATCACCAACCCCCGCCCGCTGTTCGGCTATTCGCTCCGCCAACGCTGTCCTGGGCTGCTCCACGGACCCCTCCCCGTGATCGTGGCTGATGGCACCGTAGAGCAAGACGCGCATCCCGGGCCAGACGGTTCTCGCGTCGCTTCACTCAGGTCCCCCGTCCCGCAACTCGCCTCCCCCGCACACCGGATGAACCACGGACGCAGGCCCGGCGTCACCGGAAGTCGTAGGAGCTCTCGCCGGCGACCAGGACCGAGGTGACATGGACCGGAAGCCCTCGTGCGGTGCGGGGCACCTCTTATCGGTCAGCCGGGTGAAGCCGAGGGAGACACGGGGGACGAAGGGGTACTCGGCCTCGGACGCATCGACGGCCCAGCCGCGCCGGGCCGCCCGCCGGAACAGGTCCTCGGCGCGGGTGACGAAGACGACGTCGCCGTCGAGGAGGACCCGCACGGCCCTCACCCGGCCACCACAGCTCGACGGCGGTCACTGCCCTGCCCGCCCCCTCCAGCAGGACGTTGACGCGCACGTCGCCGCAGGAGGTGTGGATCGTGTTCTCCTCTCCATCGTGCTCGACCTCGTGTGGCCCACGGGGAGATCGCGGTGACCGCTTCGTCGAGGAACATCTCCAGCCCACGGGTCCGACGCCACGGGGTGGGTCCAGAACGACGTCCACAGGTGCTCCTTCCGCCCTCTTCACGAGAGTGCCGCAGAGTCGTCGCCGACGGGCAAGGCCCTGGAGCGGAACGCCCAGCGACGGTCGAGGAGTTGGGAATCGTACGGCGGAAGGGGGGAATACCCGGTGGCCGCCGCAAGGTGACGAAGGCGGCGACCGACGCGATGCAAGCGGCCCAGCACACCTCTGGAAGGAATGGAACCGTCGCCCGGACGACGGGAGCCGCCGCATCTGCACCTGAGCAGCTGAGACCGGGACCGAGACTGGGGACCGCCGCGCGGGCCACCCCCGACGGCGGCGGCCCATCCGGCAAAAGCAAAAGCCCCAGGTCACGGCGAGTGAGTCCTGGGGCTTCCACAGAGCCGCCTTCGGGATTCGAACCCGAGACCTACGCATTACGAGTGCGTTGCTCTGGCCAACTGAGCTAAGGCGGCATGCTGCCTGCAGCGATACTCGTCCTGGCGAGAACACGTTCGCATCAGCAGCGGCGCCAAGTCTACAGGGTTGTTTCGGGTGCCCCGAACCACCTCCCGGGAGCCCCGGCCGAGGCCCCCGGGTCAGCCGCCGCCCCGCGTCAGCTGCAGGTCTTGTTCTTCGGCGGGGCGGTGCCCTCCAGCAGGTAGGTGTTGATCGCCGTGTCCACGCAGTCGCTGCCCCGCCCGTACGCCGTGTGTCCGTCGCCCTCGTACGTCAGCAGCGTGCCCGACGAGAGCTGGCCGGCCAGCCCCTGCGCCCACTTGTAGGGGGTCGCCGGGTCGCGCGTGGTGCCGACCACGACGATGGGAGCCGCTCCCTTCGCCTCGATGCGGTGCGGCTTGCCCGTGGCGGGGACCGGCCAGTACGCGCAGTTCAGCGAGGCCCAGGCGAAGCCGCGGCCGAAGACCGGGGACGCCTTCTCGAACTCCGGGAGGGCGGACTGGACCGCCGCCGGGCCGCCGAAGGCCGGGGGCATGTCCACGCAGTTCACGGCGGCGTTGGCGTACATCAGGTTCGCGTACGAGCCGTCGCCCTCGCGCTCGTAGTAGCTGTCCGCCAGGGACAGGAGCGGCGCGCCCTGGCCCGCCATCGCGTCGGTGAGGGCCTGACGGAGCTGCGGCCAGGCCGCCTCGTCGTACATCGCGGCGATCACGCCCGTCGTCGCCAGCGACTCGCCCAGCGCGCGGCTCTCGCCGGTCGGGACGGGCTTGGCGTCGAGCCGGGTGAAGAAGGCCTTGAGGCGGGTGGACGCGTCGGCGGCGGACGTGTTGCCGAGCGGGCAGTCCGGCTGCTCGACGCAGTCGGCGGCGAAGGACTGGAACGCCGTCTCGAAGCCGGCGGTCTGGTCGCGGTTCATCTGCCGCGACGGCAGCGAGGGGTCCATCGCGCCGTCGAGGACGAGACGGCCGGTGCGGTCGGGGAACAGCTCGGCGTACGTGGCGCCGAGGAAGGTGCCGTACGAAGCCCCGACGTACGAGAGCTTCTTGTCGCCCAGCGCGGACCGCAGGATGTCCATGTCACGCGCCGCGTCCACCGTGGACACATGCGGGAGGATCTTGCCGGAACGCTGCTCGCAGCCCGCCGCGAAGTTCTTGAGCGCCGCGGACAACTTGGTCGCCTCTGCGGCGTCGTCGGGGGTCTGGTCGACCTGCGTGTACGCGTCCATCTCCTTGCCCGTGAGGCACTCGACCGGTTCGCTGCGGGCGACCCCGCGGGGGTCGATGGCGACCATGTCGTACTGGGCGCGGACCGGCGCGGGATAGCCGACGCCCGCGTAGCTCTGGAGATAGCCGATCGCCGAGCCGCCGGGCCCGCCCGGGTTGACCTGGAGCGAGCCGAGACGCTTACCGGGGCCCGTGGCCTTCTTACGGGCGACAGCCAGCTTCACGGAGTCGCCGTCCGGCTTGGCGTAGTCGAGGGGGGCCTTCATCGTGGAGCACTCGAACCCCTCGACTCCGCAGGCCCGCCACGTCAGCTTCTGCGCGTAGTACGGCTGGAGAGCGGCACTCGGAGCCGGGCCGCCGCCCGGTGTGGACCCGGCGGCGCTGGTGGACGAATCACCGTCCGTACAGCCGGAGATCAGCAGGCCGGCGGTGGCCAGCGCGAGGGCGGAGTTGCGGAACCAGCGCCTTGTGTCCATGCCCGGAGCGTAGGCGACGAGACCGGAAGATGCCCGTCCGCGCGCTGACGAGTGAGCCGGTCAACCACGGACGGCCCTGTCCACCGTCCGGGACCGTCGTCCGGCGCGACGACGAGGCCGCCGTCCCGCCCGGTCAGCCCGCCCGCAGCGCCATCGTCATCGCCTCGACCGCCAGCAGAGGTGCCACGTTCGCCTCCAGCGCCTCTCGGCACGCGGTGATCGCCTCTATCCGGCGCAGGGTGCGCTCGGGGGTGGACGATCCGGCGATCCGGTCCAGCGAGTCCTGTACGTCTCCGTTGGCGATCGCGATCCCGGAGCCGAGCTGCAGCGCGAGGACATCGCGGTAGAAGCCGGTCAGGTCGCTGAGGGCGAGGTCCAGGGTGTCGCGCTGCGTACGTGTCTTGCGGCGCTTCTGCCGGTCCTCCAGGTCCTTCATCACGCCCGCGGTGCCGCGGGGCATTCGTCCGCCCTGCGCCGCGCCGAGGGCCGCCTTCAGTTCCTCGGTCTCCTTGGTGTCGACCTCGTCGGCGACCTGCTTGGCGTCCTCGGCCGCGGCGTCGATCAGTTCCTGCGCGGCCTTCAGACAGCCTCCGACGTCATCCACGCGCAGCGGCAGCTTGAGCACGGTGGCCCTGCGCGCCCGGGCCTTCTCATCGGTCGCGAGCCGGCGCGCCCGCCCGATGTGGCCCTGCGTGGCCCGCGCGGCCGCGGCCGCCACGCCGGGCTCGATGCCGTCCCGCCGGATCAGCACGTCGGCGACGGCGTCGACCGGCGGTGTCCGCAGGGTGAGGTGGCGGCAGCGCGAGCGGATGGTCGGCAGCACGTCCTCCAGCGACGGCGCGCACAGCAGCCACACGGTGCGGGGTGCGGGCTCCTCCACGGCCTTCAGCAGGACATTGCCGGCGCCCTCGGTCAGCCGGTCGGCGTCCTCCAGGATGATCACCTGCCAGCGGCCGACGGCAGGGGAGAGCTGGGCGCGGCGAACCAGCTCGCGGGTCTCCTTGACGCCGATGGACAGCATGTCGGTGCGGACGACGTCGACATCGGCATGCGTGCCCACGAGGGCGGTGTGACAGCCGTCGCAGAAGCCGCATCCGGGTGCCGCGCCGAGGGCCCGGTCGGGGCTGACGCACTGGAGCGCGGCGGCGAACGCACGCGCCGCGGTGGACCGCCCCGATCCCGGCGGGCCGGTGAACAGCCAGGCGTGGGTCATCTTTGAGGCGTCGGGGGCGGCTTCACCGCGGGACTCGGCACTGACCAGGGTGTCGGCGTCCTGCGCGGCGGCACCGAGCTGCGCCTGCACCCGGTCCTGTCCGACCAGTTCGTCCCACACGGTCATGTGCCGTCACCTGCCTTTGTCCTGGGGCTCCCATTGTGGGGCAGGGGTCCGACACTCGGCGCACGCGCTCGATGGCGTGAGTACGAGAACCGCCGCACAGGACCGGCATCGCAAGGGCCGTCTCCGTCCGGGAGCCGGGGCGAACCCGGCTCCCGGACGGAGATGGCGACAACACGCCTCAGCGGCCGCCGCGCCCCCGGCGCCCGTTGTCGTCCTCGTCGTGCGGACCCAGCAGTTCGTCCGCCAGTGTCGGCAGATCGTCCAGCGGGGTCTCCTCCGCCCAGTCCGAACGCCGTCGCGGGCGGCCCGTCGCCGGGTCGACCTGCGGGAGCTCGCGTGTACGGTCCGAGCCGCTCTCCTGCACGGGCCCGCGGTCCTGCACCGGCTCCTGGCCCCGCACCGGCGGGAGCACGGCCGTCTCGTCCGCGTCCCGCACCGGCGGAATCACCGCGGTCTCGTCCGCATCCCGCACCGGCGGAACCGGACGAATGACCGCCGTCTCCTCCGCGTCCCGCACCGGCCGCAGCACAGCCGTCTCGTCGTTGTCCCGCACCGGCGGAAGAACCGCTGTCTCGTCCGCCGCGGCCGCCGGAGGCTGCGGCACCTCCTGCGTCACCTCGTCCGGCCGCACCACGGGTGTCGGAGCCGTCACCTCGGCGGCCGGCACGGCGGCCGCTGCCGCCGCCTCCGCCAGCCGGCGCGCTTCCTCCGCCCGCAGCAGGGCCTCCTCGGCCTTGCGCTGCTTCTCCAGACGACGCTCGTCGGCCTCGGCCCGCAGCCGGGCTTCCTCCTCAGCCTGCTTGCGCCGACGCTCTTCCTCCTCGCGGCGGGTCTTCTCCTCGGCCTCGCGGCGTCGGCGTTCCTCCTCCGCGCGGCGTCGCGCCTCCTCGGCGCGCTGCCGGGCCTCCTCCGCCTGCCGTTCGGCCTCGCGCTGCCGCGCCTCCTCCAGCTCGCGGCGCTTGCGCTCCTCCTCCTCGGCACGGAGCTTGGCCAGCTGTTCCTGGCGCTCGCGCTCGAGCCGCTCCTCCTCCGCCTTGCGCGCGGCCTCTTCCTCGGCCTTGCGGCGGGCTTCCTCCTCGGCCGCCCTGCGGGCCTCCTCCTTCGCCTTGATCTCGGCGTCGGACAGGGGCAGCAGCTGGTCGAGGCGGTGGCGTACGACGGTGGTGACGGCCTCCGGCTCCTGGCCGGCGTCCACCACCAGATAGCGCCCCGGGTCGGCGGCGGCGAGCGTCAGGAAGCCCGACCGCACCCGCTGGTGGAACTCCGCCGGCTCGGACTCCAGCCGGTCCGGCGCCTCCGTGAAGCGTTCCCGCGCGGCCTCCGGCGAGACGTCGAGCAGCACCGTCAGATGCGGCACGAGCCCGTCCGTGGCCCAGCGCGAGATCCGGGCGATCTCGGTCGGCGACAGGTCGCGACCGGCGCCCTGGTAGGCGACGGAGGAGTCGATGTAGCGGTCGGAGATGACGATGGCGCCGCGTTCCAGGGCGGGCCGGACGACCGATCCGACGTGTTCGGCGCGGTCCGCGGCGTACAGCAGTGCCTCGGCGCGGTTCGACAGTCCGGCGGACGAGACGTCGAGCAGGATGGACCGCAGCCGCTTGCCGACCGGTGTCGCGCCCGGCTCGCGGGTGACGACGACCTCGTGGCCCTTGGCGCGGATCCACTGGGCGAGGGCCTCGACCTGGGTGGACTTCCCGGCTCCGTCGCCGCCCTCTATCGCGATGAAGAACCCGGTGCCGGCGGGTGCCACCGCCGGGTCGGCCCCGCCGCGCAGCGCGTCGCGCAGGTCGCGGCGCAGCGGCACGCCGGAGCGGTCGTCGGTTTTCGCGAGGACGATCGCGGCGACGGGCAGCAGGAGCGCGCCCACCAGCATCAGGGTGAAGCCGGCGCCGCCGTGGGCGAAGACGAAGTCACCGCTCGCCAGCCGGTGCGGCCCGATGGCCGCGGCGAGCAGCGGGGCCGCGACCGCGCCGACGGCGATGGCGACCCGGACGACGGCCTGGAGGTGCTCGGTGAGCCGGGCCCGGCGGAAGTCCTCCGTCTCCTGGTCGATGAGTGTGTGGCCGATGTTCGCGGCCACTCCGGCCGAGAAGCCCGCGAGCAGCGCGAGCAGCAGCACGGTGGCCGTGTCGGGCACGAGCCCCATCGCGAGCAGCGCCACTCCGGTGACCGTGAGGGCCAGGACGAGGAGGCGGCGGCGCGAGAGCGACGGCAGTACGGACGCGGCGGCCCGGATGCCCAGTCCCGTGCCGCCGGTCAGCACGAGAACCAGCAGGGCGAAGGCGACCGGTCCGCCGCCGAGGTCGACGGCGTGCAGGACGGCGACGGCGACGGCCGACGAGATCGCCGCGGCGACCGCGGCGCAGGCGACGACGAACAGCGGTATGGCTCCGGTGCGTCCCTTGTCGATGACGCCCCCGGTGGACGGGCGCCGCAGCCCTTCGAGCGGCGAACGCGGCCTCGGCGTCGCGGAGCCCGGCAGCTCGATGAAGTACAGCGTCGACACGGAGGCGGCGAAGAGTCCGGCGGCGACGTACGACCCGAGGGCCGCCTGGTGCAGCGAGAACCATTCCAGGCCGGTGGCGAGGAGGTTGCCGATCAGGGTGGCGACCAGCAGCACCGCGGCGCCGAGGGGGATGACGGCGAAACCGGTGCGCAGCCAGAGCCGGCGCAGCGCGTCGAGGTGGTCGGGCAGCGGGCGTACCGCCGCGCCCTCCGGCGGAGGGGCGGGCAGCAGCGCGGGCGCGGCACCGTCACGGGCGACGGTCCAGAAACGCTCGGCAACTCCCGTGACGAACACGGTGATCAGCAGGATCGTCGCCGCGTTGTCGAGGGTCCAGTCCACCCACAGCGGGGCGACGATCAGCAGAACGGCCCGCAGTCCGTCCGCCCCGATCATGGTCCAGCGGCGGTCGAGCGGGCCCTTGGGCGAGGTGAGGGTCGTCAGCGGACCCAGCAGAACGGCTCCGAAGAGCAGCGTGGCGAGGACGCGGGCGCCGAGGACGGCGGCGACGGCGAACGCCGCGCCGCGGTAACCGTCGCCGAACGTGCCCGCCAGCACCGCCGCCTGAAGGGTCAGCAGCAGAAGGGCGAACACGGAAAGGGCGTCGCCGATGCCGCCGACGATCTGCGCGTTCCAGAGTCTCCTCAGGGGAGGGAGGCGCAGGAGAGCGCGTACAGCGCGCTCACGGGAGTCTGCGGCAAGGGTGTCGGAGTCTGAGGCAGTCTCTGAGGCGGTGCTCACGACCGCCTGCTGCTCGGCTGGCTGCTCGGCTCGCGTCATCCGCCCAGCCTATCCGGAGCGTACGACTCCCAGGAGGCCCGTCCGAACAAACGGGCGCTTTGTACAGGGGGTCGGCATCCGCCTTCCGCACACCCGCACACGGCGCCCCCGCGAATCCGTACGGAAAGCACACGAAGCCGAACGAACCGGATGGGCCGGCGGTCCGCGACCGACCACCCACTCGTCCGAGGACGACGAACCGAACCGGACCCACCCGGACCGGATCAGGCCACGGTCCGCGACCGCAGCCCGACCCGTCCTACTCGATCTACTTGAGCTGTCGGCCTACTCGTCCGAGGACGCGGTCGGCGCGGAGGTCGTCCTCGCCGTCGCCGCCGACTTCTTGGCGACCGTCTTCTTCGCCGCCGTTTTCTTCGCGGTGGTCGTCTTCTTGGCCGCGGTCTTCTTCGCGGCCGTCTTCTTCGCCGGCGCCTTCTTGGCCGGGGCCTTCTTCGCCGTCTTCTTGGCGGGACCCTTGGCGCGCTTCTCGGCGAGGAGCTCGTAACCGCGCTCCGGCGTGATCTCCTCGACGCTGTCGCCTGTCCGCAGGGTCGCGTTCGTCTCACCGTCGGTGACGTACGGCCCGAAGCGGCCGTCCTTGACCACCACGGGCCGCTCGCTGACCGGGTCGGTGCCCAGCTCCTTGAGCGGCGGCTTGGCGGCGGCGCGGCCACGCTGCTTCGGCTGCGCGTAGATCGCGAGAGCCTCTTCCAGCGTGATGTTGAAGAGCTGGTCCTCGGTCTCCAGGGAGCGCGAGTCCGTGCCCTTCTTCAGATAGGGGCCGTACCGGCCGTTCTGCGCGGTGATCTCCACGCCCTCGCTGTCGGCGCCGACGATCCGCGGCAGCGACATCAGCTTCAGCGCGTCCTCGAGGGTCACGGTGTCCAGGGACATCGACTTGAAGAGCGAGGCGGTGCGCGGCTTGACCGCGTTCTTGCCGGTCTTCGGGGTGCCCTCGGGAAGGACCTCGGTGACGTACGGGCCGTAGCGCCCGTCCTTCGCGACGATCTCGTGGCCCGTCGACGGATCGGTGCCGAGCGCGAAGTCACCGCTCGGCTTGGCCAGCAGCTCCTCCGCGTACTCGACGGTGAGCTCGTCCGGCGCCAGGTCGTCGGGGACGTCGGCGCGCTGGTGGCCCTCGGAGTCCTTCTCGCCACGCTCGATGTACGGGCCGTAGCGGCCGACACGCAGCACGATCGCGCTGCCGACCGGGAAGCTGGAGATCTCCCGGGCGTCGATGGCGCCGAGGTCGGTCACCAGTTCCTTGAGGCCACCGAGGTGGTCGCCGTCGCCGTTGCCCGCGGCGGACGCGGCACCCTTGTCGTCGCCCTCACCGAAGTAGAAGCGCCGCAGCCACGGCACGGCCTGCGCCTCGCCCCGCGCGATGCGGTCGAGGTCGTCCTCCATGCGCGCGGTGAAGTCGTAGTCGACGAGCCGGCCGAAGTGCTTCTCCAGCAGGTTGACCACGGCGAAGCTCAGGAACGACGGCACGAGCGCCGTCCCCTTCTTGAACACATAGCCGCGGTCGAGGATGGTGCCGATGATCGAGGCGTACGTCGACGGGCGGCCGATCTCGCGCTCTTCCAGCTCCTTGACCAGCGAGGCCTCGGTGTAGCGGGCGGGCGGCTTGGTGGCGTGACCGTCGACCGAGATCTCCTCGGACGTGAGCGCGTCACCCTCGGCGACCTGCGGCAGCCTGCGCTCGCGGTCGTCGAGCTCGGCGTTCGGGTCGTCGGCGCCTTCCACGTACGCCTTCATGAAGCCGTGGAAGGTGATGGTCTTGCCGGACGCGGTGAACTCGGCGTCCCGGCCGTCACTGGAGACTCCGCCGATCTTCACGGTGACGGAGTTACCGATCGCGTCCTTCATCTGGGAGGCGACGGTCCGCTTCCAGATCAGCTCGTAGAGCTTGAACTGGTCGCCCGTCAGGCCGGTCTCGGCCGGGGTGCGGAAACGATCACCCGAAGGACGAATCGCCTCGTGCGCCTCCTGCGCGTTCTTGACCTTGCCGGCGTAGACCCGCGGCTTGTCGGGCAGGTAGTTGGCGCCGTACAGCTGCGTGACCTGCGCCCGGGCCGCCGAGACGGCGGTGTCCGAGAGCGTGGTGGAGTCCGTACGCATATAGGTGATGAAGCCGTTCTCATACAGCTTCTGCGCGACCTGCATGGTGGCCTTGGCCCCGAAGCCGAGCTTGCGGGACGCCTCCTGCTGCAGCGTCGTCGTACGGAACGGGGCGTACGGGGACCGGCGGTACGGCTTGGACTCGACCGAGCGGACCGCGAACGTGGCGTTCTCGAGGGCGGCGGCCAGCGAGCGGGCGTTCGCCTCGTCGAGGTGGAGCACCTGCGACGACTTGAGCCGGCCGTCCGAACCGAAGTCGCGGCCCTGGGCGACGCGCTGCCCGTCGACCGTGTTCAGGCGGGCGGTGAGCGTCGAGGGATCGGAGGCGTCACCGGCGCGGCCGGTGGAGAACGTGCCCGTCAGATCCCAGTACTCGGCGGAACGGAAAGCGATGCGCTCGCGCTCCCGCTCGACGACGAGGCGGGTGGCGACGGACTGCACACGGCCGGCGGACAGCCGGGGCATGACCTTTTTCCACAGGACCGGCGAGACCTCGTAGCCGTAGAGGCGGTCGAGGATGCGGCGGGTCTCCTGGGCGTCGACCATGCGCTGGTTGAGCTCGCGCGGGTTGGCGACGGCGTCGCGGATCGCGTCCTTGGTGATCTCGTGGAAGACCATCCGGTGAACGGGGACCTTGGGCTTCAGGACTTCCAGCAGGTGCCACGCGATGGCTTCGCCCTCGCGGTCCTCATCGGTGGCGAGGTAGAGCTCGTCGGATTCGGCGAGCTGCTCCTTGAGCTTTCTGACCTGGGCCTTCTTGTCGGCGTTGACGACATAGATCGGCTGGAAGTCGTGCTCGACGTCGACTCCGAGGCGACGGACCTCACCGGTGTACTTCTCGGGGACCTCGGCCGCGCCGTTCGGGAGGTCGCGGATGTGCCCGACACTCGCCTCGACGACATAGCCGGGGCCGAGATAGCCCTTGATCGTCTTCGCCTTGGCAGGCGACTCGACGATCACGAGTCGGCGGCCGCCCTGTGCGGTCTCGCTGGTCGGGGACAACTTCGCTCTTCTCTCCGGTCGACGCTCGATGGGCGCTCACGGTGGTACGGCACGGTCGGCGCACTGCTGTGGCGCTGCTGTCGCTGCGGAGTGTGACGGTACAACCCGCCCCCGTGTCAAACGGCAAAAGCCCGCAACGGCCACTCGAACGGTAACCCGACTCCGGCCATTCCTGCCGCCCGGACCGGCACGAGGTCGTCAGGGGTTCCCGGTCAGACGCGGCCGAAGCACCAGGCCCCGAGGGCCAGGAAGAGGGCCCCGAAGAGCGTTGCGAGGGTGACTGCCGTGGCGGGACTCACTCCGTGGGCGACCGGTGCGCGGTGCGTCACACGCATTCCCGTCCACACCAGGAGCCCGGCTCCGAACAGTGCGAACGCCGCCCCGGCGAAGATCGCCGGCCCATTCTCCATATCCGTGCCCTGCCCTTCCCTGACGCCGAACCGGTGCGGCGTCGCTCCCGAACGCCGAGGCTGGCACCTCCGGGAGTCAGTGGGGCGAATTCCGGGTGAACGCGGCGTGGGTTCACCCGGCCGGTGGCATTGGCCGATTTCACCTCATGGTGCGGCCGGGAAGTCCGCTTTCGGCCGTCGGGCGGGGCGGCCGGCGGCGCGGGTTCGCGTCAGGCGACCGGACGGCGCGCGCTCGTGTGGGCACCGGCTCCCGTCAGATGGGGGACGGCGCACGCTCGTGTGGGCACCGGCTCCCGTCAGACGGCCGGCGGCACCGGTTCCAGGAAGCCCTCCTCCACCAGCAGCCGCAGCGCCTGCGGTGTGCGGTCCCGCAGCAGCACCGGGTCCTCCTCGATCAGCTGGGCGATCGCGTCGAGGATCCGTCCGGCGCTCAGTGTGCCGTCGCAGGCCCCGGCGAACCCGGCTCCCACGGTGTCGACCTTGGTGGCCCGCCGCATCCCGCGATGCTGGCGCAGCACCACATGCTCGGGGTCCTCCGCTCCCGGCAGACCGACCTGCTCCTGGACGACTTCCCGAGCGAGCGTGAAGTGGTCGGCGAGGAGGGCCGCATCGTCGTGCGTCCGCAGGTAGTCCTGGCGGTCGAAGTGCGCCCGCACCGTCGCACCGAGCGGCTGCTCCACAGGGTGCGGCCACTCCTCGGTGACGACCGAGGGGACGGCGGATCCGGACTTGTGGAGCGTGATCCAGCCGAAGCCGATCGCCTGGGTCTTCCGCGCCTCGAACTCGTCGAGCCATGCCTCGTACAGCTCGGCGTACTTCTCGGGGGCGCCGCGGTGGTCACCGCTGTCGCGCAGCCACAGCTCGGCGTACTGCGTGACGTCCTGCACCTCGCGCTGCACGATCCAGGCGTCACACCCGCGCGGCACCCAGGAGCGCAGCCGCTGCTGCCACTCCTCACCCTCCACGTGCTGCCAGTTGGCGAGGAAGTGGGCGTAACCCCCGTCGTTCAGCCTCTCCCCCGCCTGCTGGACGAGCGAGCGGCACAGATCGTCCCCGCCCATCCCGCCGTCGCGGTAGGTCAGCCGCGCGCCGGGAGAGATGACGAAGGGCGGGTTCGACACGATCAGGTCGTACGTGTCGTCGCCCACCGGCTCGAAGAGCGATCCCTCCCGCAGATCGGCCTCGGGGGCCGCGGAGAGGGCGAGCGTGAGCCGCGTGAAGTGCAGTGCGCGCGGGTTCAGGTCGGTGGCCGTGACGCGGGTGGCGTGCTGGGCGGCGTGCAACGCCTGGATGCCGGAGCCGGTGCCGAGGTCCAGGGCGGAGGACACCGGCGTACGGACCGTGATGCCGGCCAGCGTGGTGGACGCGCCACCGACACCGAGGACGACTTCCTCGGCCCGGCCGGCCGCTCCGCCCGCGCCACCGACCGCGCACCCGAGGTCGGAGACGACGAACCAGTCCTGCCCGTCGGGCCCGCCGTAGGGCCGCACGTCGACGGTGGCACGGACGTCGTCGCCCTCACGCACCACCCAGCCGTCGGCGAGGCACTCCTCCAGTGGCAGGGCGGCGAGGGCCCGTTCGTACGCCACGGGCCGTTGCAGCAGGAACAGCCGCACCAACGCGGCCAGATCGCCGTCCCCGCGGGTGGCTCGGAGCGCGGGGACGGTCTCGCTGCGGGCGAGCGCGGCGTAGGCGGACGCGCCGAGGAGGTCGAGCAACCCGTCGACGGTGAAGGCGCGGGCCAGCAGCGCCTCGCGCAGCCGGAGCGCACGGTCGGGCGAGGGCAGGCCTGGGGCAACGCTGGTCGTACTCACCCGTCCATTGTGGCGGCCGCCACCGACAACCGCCGCCCCCGGCCCGCACGGGCGAGGCGCGGCGGCTCAGCCGGGAGCTGCCGGGAGGGACGGGGTTGTGGCTCAGGCGGCCGAACCGCCGGACGGGGCGGGCGCCTTCAGCGGCTTGCAGCCCGGCTGCTTCGCCATGGCGTTGCCGGTCTCCGCCTTCCGCAGCTTGTTCCGCGCGGTCTGGTTCTTCTCGATCTTCTCCAGGCCGGCGGCGACGGGCTGGAGGCCGTCCGCGAACTTCTGCTGGTCCTTGGCGTTCAGCGCGTCGATCTGCTTCTTCAGATCGAGGTAGGACTTGGAGTTGGCGTCGAGTTCGGCGGCGGCGTCCTTCACGAGCTGCTCACCGGCCTCGACGGGCGGCGTCCCGGCGCCCCTGAACGCCGTCGCCAGTGCCTTGTTCACATCCGCGAGGTCCTGGAAGGCCTTCGAGTCGGCGGCCTGGATGTCGGCGGGCTTGCCGTCCGAGGCGGTCGAGCGGATGAGCTGTTCCGCGTCGAACTGCTTCTTGATCTGCGGCTGCGCCTGGTCGCAGTACTTCTTGGCCCAGTCGTCAACCGAGAATTTCTCCGCGTCGCTTTCGCCGGAGCATCCCGACAGCGCGAGTACGAGCACCGCACCGCCGGACAGTGCGGCCGCAAGCTTCTTGTTCACCGGTTTGGTCCCTTCCAAGGCTTCTCGGCCCCGGAACATACACGGCACGTGCTCGACATTCGCGAGCCTTGCGTCCGGTTCGTATGCTTTTGCCACTATTTGCACCAGAGAGAGAAGGCTCACGGCGGACGAGCTGAAGGCGAACGGGCGGGCAGCACGCCACTGCGCGCCGCCCGCCCGTCGATGTGACCGGTACTACGAAACCACCGCGGGATCGGGTGACTTCGAACTCCGCTCCGCCGTCCCCGGGTCGTCCCCGACGGCGATGCCTCGCCGCTTGGAGATGTAGACGGCGCCGACGATGACGAGGATCGCGAGAACCGCGATCACCGCCCGGATCCCGGCACTCGCGTCGTCCCCGTAGCTGAACTGGACCACCGCGGGTGCGATGAGCAGTGCCACCAGGTTCATGACCTTCAGCAACGGGTTGATGGCAGGACCGGCGGTGTCCTTGAACGGGTCGCCGACGGTGTCGCCGATGACGGTCGCGGCATGGGCCTCACTGCCCTTGCCGCCGTGATGACCGTCCTCGACGAGCTTCTTTGCGTTGTCCCACGCACCACCGGAGTTGGCGAGGAAGACGGCCATCAGGGTGCCGGTGCCGATCGCGCCCGCGAGGAACGAGCCGAGAGCGCCGACACCGAGCGAGAACCCGACCGCGATGGGGGTCAGCACCGCGAGCAGGCCCGGGGTGGTCAGCTCACGCAGCGCGTCCTTGGTGCAGATGTCGACGACGCGCCCGTACTCCGGCTTCTCGGTGTAATCCATGATCCCGGGGTGCTCACGGAACTGCCGCCGCACCTCGTAGACCACCGCTCCCGCCGACCGGGAGACCGCGTTGATCGCGAGCCCCGAGAAGAGGAAGACGACCGCAGCACCGAGGACGAGTCCCACCAGGTTGTTGGGCTGGGAGATGTCCATCACGAGGTTCATCGGAGCGCCGTCGCCGAGTTTCGCGCCGACGTCCCTGGCCGCGGTCGCGATGGCGTCGCGATACGAGCCGAAGAGCGCGGCCGCCGCGAGTACGGCGGTGGCGATGGCGATGCCCTTGGTGATGGCCTTGGTGGTGTTGCCCACGGCGTCCAGGTCGGTGAGCACCTGCGCGCCGGCCCCCGTGACGTCGCCGGACATCTCGGCGATGCCCTGGGCGTTGTCGGAGACGGGACCGAAGGTGTCCATGGCGACGATGACGCCGACGGTCGTGAGCAGGCCGGTACCGGCAAGCGCGACCGCGAAGAGGGCGAGCATGATCGACGTGCCGCCGAGCAGGAACGCCCCGTACACGCCCAGGCCGATCAGCAGCGCCGTGTAGACGGCGGACTCCAGACCGATGGAGATGCCGGCCAGGATGACGGTCGCGGGCCCGGTCAGCGAGGACTTGCCGATGTCCTTCACGGGACGCCGGGTGGTCTCGGTGAAGTACCCGGTCAGCTGCTGGATCAGAGCGGCCAGCACGATGCCGATGGCGACGGCCACGACCGCGAGGACCCGGGGGTCCCCGCCGTGCGAACGGATCGCGGCCTCGGTGACGCCGTCCAACTTGGCGTAGGACGACGGCAGATAGACGTAGACCGCGACGGCCACGAGAGCGAGCGAGATCAGCGCGGAGATGAAGAATCCGCGGTTGATGGCGGTCATCCCGCTGCGATCGGCGCGCCGCGGGGCGACCGCGAAGATACCGATCATCGCGGTGACCACGCCGATCGCCGGAACGATCAGCGGAAAAGCGAGTCCGGCGTCGCCGAAGGCCGCCTTTCCGAGGATGAGCGCCGCGACGAGCGTGACCGCGTACGACTCGAAGAGGTCGGCGGCCATGCCGGCGCAGTCGCCGACGTTGTCGCCCACGTTGTCGGCGATGGTCGCGGCATTGCGCGGGTCATCCTCCGGGATGCCCTGCTCGACCTTGCCGACGAGGTCGGCGCCGACGTCGGCCGCCTTGGTGAAGATGCCGCCGCCGACACGCATGAACATGGCGATCAGTGCGGCGCCGAGTCCGAAGCCCTCCAGGACCTTGGGGGCGTCGGCTGCGTAGACGAGTACGACGCAGGAGGCACCGAGCAGGCCGAGGCCCACCGTGAACATGCCGACCACGCCTCCCGTCCGGAAAGCGATCTTCATGGCCTTGTGCGAGACGGCCGTCAGATCCTTTTCGGGCTCGCCTTCGGCCGGTGTCGCTTCACGCGCGGCCGCCGCCACGCGCACATTGGCCCGTACGGCAAGACGCATGCCGATGTATCCGGTGGCCGCCGAGAAAAGCGCACCCACCAGGAAGAACACCGAGCGTCCTGCTCGCTGTGACCAGTCGTCGGCCGGAAGAAGCAAAAGCAGGAAGAACACCACGACGGCGAAGATGCCGAGGGTGCGCAACTGCCGGGCCAGGTAGGCATTCGCGCCTTCCTGGACCGCTGCCGCGATCTTCTTCATGGAATCGGTGCCCTCGCCGGCGGCCAGTACCTGGCGCACCAGCAGCTGGGCGACGACGAGTGCTGCCAACGCCACGACGGCGATGACAATAACGATCACCCGGTTGTCGTCTGTCAGTACTGCGGCTGCAAGGGAAGTGGGGTGGTTGGTCAGTTCTGGGTTGACGAGCCCCGCCATTCGTCCTCCTTGACGCTCAGAGCTCAAGATGTGGACGGATTGTAGGGAGCGGAACCTGATCAAAACAGAGCGCGACAACTGGATTTGACCTTCAGTTGCTACTCAGCAAATGATCCGGTTCCGAAAATCCCACCGAAAGAGGTAATGGGGCAAAACCATTGACCCTTGATCAATGATCTAGAAAAAAGAAAAGAGGCCCTGCTCAGCAGGACCTCTTTTCACGATCATGACGGTTGACGATCAAGGGACCGGCGGACCGGAACCTCTGATCGTCGTACCGCGTCAGGGCAGGACGGAGACCGGCGCCGACGGCCAACTCATCCGGATCACGCCCCCCTGATCGGTGGAACTGACCTCCATGTCGTCCACGAGGCCGCTGATGACGGCGAGACCCATCTCGTCCTCGTCGTCGGCGTCGGCATCCTCGTCGGAGCCGCCTCGCGCGCCGGGAACGGCATGTGAGCCGTTCGCCCCCGCGCTCGGAACCTCGTCGATGACCTCGATGGAGAAAGTCTTCTCCTCCTCGGCGAGCACCACGGTGACGGGCTTGGTGATGCCATGACTGCGGTGCAGTCCGACAGCACGACTGCATGCCTCGCCGACCGCGAGCCGGACCTCGTCCAGCACGGCCTCGTCGACCCCCGCCCTGCGCGCCACGGCAGCAGCCACCAACCGGGCGGTCCTGACATGCTCGGGCTGGGCACTGAATCGAAGCTCGACGGTGGCCATGTGCTCCCCCTCGGACGTACGGGCGTGCATCTCAGAGGCCCGGGCTGGATGCCCGGTACCCCTCACTTCTTCCGGCGTGTCCGCCGACCGTCAGTCGGTCGCCGCAACCGCTTCCTCGACCGTGGTGTGGATGGGGAACACCTTGGTCAGGCCTGTGATCCGGAAGATCTTGAGAATGCGCTCCTGGTTGCAGACCAGGCGCAGCGACCCCTCATGCGCGCGCACGCGCTTCAGGCCGCCCACCAGCACTCCGAGCCCGGTGGAGTCGAGAAAGTCCACGCCCTCCATGTCGACAACCAGGTGGTAGTTGCCATCGTTCACCAACTCGACCAACTGCTCGCGCAGCTTGGGCGCGGTATACACATCAATCTCGCCACCGACCTCGACGACCGTACGGTCGCCACCAGGGCCGGACACATTGCGAGTCGACAGGGACAGGTCCACGGATCCTCCAGCACCTTGCTATCGAGCGGCCGCCCAGCAGGTCTCCCCGGCGGAGCCGGAGGACGGTCGCCAGCCGCGATGGCATTCAATCACTTACCAGCAGCCATGCACGACGCCTTGAGACCATTGTCCGCCACGCCGGTGACACACTCGGTGCCGATGGCCAAGAATCTCCGTCCCAGACGACCTCCCGAGAGCGGGGACACCCGCCCCTCCCCCGGTACGGTCCTCGACCGGCTCACCGCAGGGGCGAACCGGGCTGCGCGCATCACTCATACGGAGCACTTGCCCCCAAGGCCCGGCCGCCATGCCGTCTGGCCCGACCGCATCCGGCCGGAAGTGATCAACGCCATTCAGCAGTCCGGCATCGAGCATCCCTGGGCCCACCAGGCAGCCGCCGCCGAGTACGCCCTGGACGGCGAGTCGGTGGTGATCGCCACCGGCACCGCCTCGGGCAAGTCGCTGGCTTACCTCGCGCCGGTGCTGAGCGCCCAGCTCGACGGGTCCGAGGCCCCGAACGGCCGCGGCGCCACGGCCCTCTACCTCGCCCCCACCAAGGCCCTCGCCGCCGACCAGTGCCGGGCCGTGAAAGAACTCGCGGCGCCATTGGGCCATCGGGTGCGCCCGGCCGTCTACGACGGCGACACACCCGTCGAGGAACGCGAGTGGGTCCGGCAGTACGCCACCTACGTGCTCACCAACCCGGACATGCTCCATCGCGGGATACTTCCCTCCCACCCCCGCTGGGCCTCCTTCCTGCGCTCTCTGCGCTATGTCGTGATCGACGAGTGCCACACCTACCGGGGAGTCTTCGGCTCCCACGTCGCCCAGGTACTGCGCCGCCTTCGCCGGCTGTGCGCCCGCTACGGTGCGAATCCGGTCTTCCTCCTCGCCTCCGCCACCGCGGCGGAACCGTCCGTGGCCGCCGGCCGGCTCACCGGCCTGCCGGTCCAGGAGGTCTCCGACGACGCCTCCCCGCGCGGCGAGCTCGTCTTCGCCCTCTGGGAGCCTCCGCTCACCGAGCTCCACGGAGAGAAAGGCGCACCCGTCCGGCGCACCGCCACCGCCGAGACCGCCGACCTCCTCACCGATCTGACCGTGCAGGGCGTCCGCACGGTCGCCTTCGTACGCTCCCGGCGCGGCGCCGAGCTGATCTCCGTGATCACCAAGGAACGCCTGGCCGAGGTGGACCGCTCCCTGCCCCAGCGGGTCGCCGCCTACCGCGGCGGCTACCTCCCGGAGGAGCGCCGCGCCCTGGAGCGGGCGCTGCACTCCGGCGAGCTGCTGGGGCTCGCCGCCACCACGGCACTGGAGCTGGGTGTCGACGTGTCCGGTCTGGACGCCGTCGTCATCGCCGGCTACCCGGGGACCCGGGCGTCGCTGTGGCAGCAGGCCGGCCGGGCCGGGCGGTCCGGCCAGGGCGCTCTGGCCGTTCTCGTCGCACGCGACGACCCGCTGGACACGTTCCTCGTCCACCACCCCGAGGCGCTGTTCCACCAGCCCGTGGAGTCCACCGTCCTCGATCCCGACAATCCCTACGTCCTCGCCCCCCACCTGTGCGCGGCAGCCGCCGAGCTGCCCCTCACGGAGGCCGACCTGGAACTGTTCGGCCCAGCGACCGGCGAACTGATGCCCCAGCTGGAATCCGCCCGGCTGCTGCGCCGCAGGTCCTCCGGCTGGCACTGGACGCGACGGGAGCGCGCCGCCGACCTCACCGACATCCGGGGCGAGGGCGGCCGCCCGGTCCAGATCGTCGAGGCGGCCACCGGACGGCTGCTGGGCACGGTCGACGAGTCCGCCGCGCACTCCGCCGTCCACGACGGAGCCGTCCACCTCCACCAGGGCCGTACGTACCTGGTGAAGCACCTGGACCTGGAGGACTCCGCCGCCCTCGTGGAGGAGGCGAACCCCCCGTATTCCACGACCGCACGCGACACCACCTCCGTCTCCGTGCTGGAGACCGACATCGAGATCCCGTGGGGCACCGGCCGCCTCTGCTACGGCTCCGTCGAGGTCACCAATCAGGTCGTCTCCTTCCTGCGCCGGAAACTGATCACCGGTGAGGTGCTCGGCGAGACCAAACTCGACCTGCCGCCGCGCACCCTGCGCACCCGGGCCGTGTGGTGGACGGTCACCGAGGACCAACTGGACGCGGCGCGGGTGAATCCGGAACAGCTCGGTGGGGCCCTGCACGCCGCGGAGCACGCCTCGATCGGGATGTTGCCGCTGTTCGCCACCTGCGACCGCTGGGACATCGGCGGGGTCTCCGTGCCGCTCCATCCGGACACCCTGCTGCCGACGGTCTTCGTGTACGACGGCCACCCAGGAGGCGCCGGCTTCGCCGAGCGAGCCTTCCACACCGCCCGCGAGTGGCTCACCGCCACGCGTGAGGCGATCGCCTCCTGCGAGTGCGAGGCGGGCTGCCCGTCCTGCATCCAGTCCCCCAAGTGCGGCAACGGCAACGACCCACTCCACAAGCGCGGCGCTGTCCGCCTGCTCACGGAACTGCTCAGGGGGGCGCCGGAGGGGGCGGCGGCGGATGGTGCGGCGCAGGAGGCTCCGGAGTCGGGCCGGGACGGTGCGGCTGCGGAGCCGACCCGGGAGGGCGCGGAGCCGGGCCGGGAGGGTGCCCAGCGGCCCGGGGAGGGGCCGGACCAGGGCTCGCGGCCCCAAGTGCCTCAGAGGAGCTCCTCCGCCCCTCGTCGGGCAGCTGAAGCGCCCGCACCGGGTGGGCCTCGTGAGGTGCCCGAGGCGCCTGCCCCGGGTGTGCCGCGGGAGATGGCTGAGGCACCTGCACCGGAGTGGCCGCTTCCGGAGGACCGGCCCTCGCCCTGACCGTCGGGCCGTACGGTCCGAAGCGGACCTGCGCGGTCACCTCCGCGATCTCCCCCTGAACGGCGCATCGCACCACGCCCGCGCCCTGCGCCCGGGCCACCGTGGCGGCCTTGTCGCAGGCGGGGCCGGCTCCTTGTAGGGCATGGTCCGCCGCGGCCAGCGCCGCCAGATCTGCCGCCGAGCCCGCCCGATGCCGGGCCACGACGGCCTGCCCCATGGCCAGCACGGCGGCGAACACGACGCACAGCACGGTGGCGGCCATGGCGACCCAGACGGTGGCAGAACCTCGGTCGCGAGCCGCGCTCATGGGACGTCCTCCTCGGGACCGCCAGCCGCGAGCCGCGCTCATGGGACGTCCTCCTCGGGAACGCCGAGCGGGGCCGGGACCGGTGCCACCGAAACGAAGGCCGGGCCCGCGCGAGCGACCGCGGCGGGGGCCGGAGGCCCGCCGGGGGCGGAACTGATGCCCGGGCCCTCACGAGCGACCTGTTGCGGGGCTGGGGCTGGCGCCTGGCGAGCGACCTGTTGCGGGGCTGGGGCCGGGACCGGGGCCCGAGCCGCAGGCCCGCCCGAGCCGGCGCGGGCGGGGGCATGGGCGTTCGAGCCGAAGACCACCGCTGCGGCCGGAGCGAAGCCCCCGCCCGATGCAGCGGCTGGACCCGCGCGAACGGCCCAGTCCGGCTCCGGAGCCGCGTCCGACGCGTCAGCCGCCGCCGGGTTGGAGGCCGAGTCACCACCCGCGCCCGAACCGGCAGCCGGCTCCGCGGCCTCACCCGGTGCCGGATCAGAGCCGGGACCACCACCCACCGCGTCCTCCGCGAACGCCGTCGCCTCCGCGCTGAGCGTCAACCCGAGCGCTCCCGGTCCCGGTGCCGCGGCCTCCACGCGCACCCGCCACAGATCGCCGGCCCGTCCCACCGTGACCCGCGCGCCGCCCGGAGCCGCCGAGCGGGCCGCGGCCATCGCTGCCGCTGGCGGTTCGGACCGGGCCGCCGCCCGTGCCCCGGCCCGTGCGGCGTCCACGCACTGGATCTGCGCTGAGGCCGCCATCAGCGCCCAGACCAAGGCCATCGCGAACACCACCAGGGCCGGTACGGCAACGGCGGCCTCCGCCGTCACCGATCCGCGGTCGCCCCCGTCACACTTCCCGTGCCGGGCCTCAGAACTGCGCATTGAGCGCTTTTCCGATCACTGCTTCGAGCGCGCCCGAGACAGTCCCGCTCGTGACGACCTTGTAGAGCACCGCCGCAAACGCACACGCGGCGATCGTCCCCATCGCGTACTCGGATGTCGTCATTCCCGAGTCCTTGCGCATCCTGCGCGCCATTCCGCGCAGCCAAGCCCGCATCGGATTCCACATGCCAACCCCCATTGATTGACCCACCAGAGATCTCGTTCAGTTCGGTCAGTTGCTGTTGAGCAGTCCGTCGGCGAGCCCGATCACGACCGGCGCCACCCCGACGGCGAGGAAGGCGGGCAGGAAGCACAGCCCCACGGGGGCCGTGATCATGACCTGTGCCTTGTGGCCCTCCGCCGCGGCCTTGCGTGACCGGTCGGCCCGCAGTCGTCCGGCCAGACGGGACACCGGCTCTGCCGCGGGAGCGCCGGTGGAGTCGGCACGCTCCAGGCATCGGGCCAGCTCCGCCGCGCCCGGTATCTGCGCGAACGACCCCCACGCGCGCGCCGGTTCACAACCGAGCCGCAGCTCGGCCGCCGCGCGTACGAGCCGTTCGCCGACCGGTCCGCCGAGTGATTCTCCGACCGCCTCGGCCGCTTCGCGTGGCCCCGCTCCGGCCGAGATGCACGCGGCCAGCAGGTCGGCCGCCAGGGGCAGTTGCCGCGTATCGCACTGATCCCCGGCTTCAGGGGCCGATGTGCGGTTCAGTTGGATGCGCCGGACGCCATAGGCGGCTGCCAGCCCGACGGCACCGCCGACCCACCCGCCGACGAGGACGTATCCGGTGAGCAGCGCACTCAGGGGAGCCGCCCAACGTCGCGCCCACTCCATGTCCTTCGGCCACCGGCGCCTACTTTCGCGTTCCAGAGCCAGCAGTTCTTCGATCCGTCGGCGCATCCTGCGCTCGTGGCGCCGGCCGGCCACCGTGAATCCGAGGAACGCGGCCGCGGAGAGAACGCACATCACCGCCCCCAGCCTGTGGACAACGTCCGCGGTCATGCGCCCTTCCCCTTCCGCACGATTCGCGCGGCCCACCAGAGTCCGGCCGCCTCCAGCAGCCCGCCGACGAGCAGACACATCAGGCCGGCCGGGGTGTGGAGCAGCACCCGCAGCGGATCGGCACCCAGGGCCGAGCCCATGGCCAGGCCCACGACGGGAAGCAGTGCCAGCAGTCCGATGGTCGACCGAGCACCCGCCAACTGAGTTCGCACGTCCTCCCGTTGGTCTCGCTCCGCCCGCAGGGCCGCCTCCAGTCGGTCGAGGCCCGCCGCCAGGCCCGCGCCGCTGTCCACAGCCACCCGCCAGCAGGCAGCGACCCCTGCCAGCCCGTCCGCTCCGGGCTCACACGCCGCTTCCCGCAGGGCTTGCGGTACATCGCCGCCGAACCGCGCCGCCGCTACCACCGCGCCCTCGGAAGCACCCAAGGCGTCCGTGGACCTCGTGCCGAACAACAACGCCTGCCCCGGCTGCATACCGGCCCGCAGTTCCCCTGCCACCGCGCCGCACAGAGTGATCACCCCTTCGGCCCGTAGCTCCCGCGCCCGCACCCGCTCCCTGGTCGCCAGTTGCCTCTTCACCAGCGGCACGGCCGCCGCGCCCGCGATCAGCGGCAGCACCGACTCCCCCAGCACGGCCAGCAGCGTCGCCACCGGCAGACACAGCCACTCACGCCGCAACCGCAGGACAGGCAGCAGTCGTTGCCACGCCCACCACGACGGCTCCGGCGCCCCTCCGCCGGCGAAGAGCATCTTTGCCCGTGTCAGCCCCCGCTCCCGGCCGGCCGTGAGCCAGGCCGCCGCCCCGACACACACCGCCGCCGCGTACATCGGCTCGCCCGCGATCACCCCGCACCCCCGATCAACGGCCGCAGCCGCTCCCAGCCCCGGTCGTACACGAACGCCTCGGCGCCCCACCGCAACGCGGGCACCGTCCGCACCAGACCCGCGGCGTCCCGCTCCAGCACGTGCACCTCGGCGATCCGCCGCAGCCCGCCGCGGTCCCGCACGAGATGGATCACCACTGAGAGCGCTGCGGCCAACTGGCTGTGCAGGGCCGCCCGGTCGAGCCCCGCCGCCGTGCCGAGCGCCTCCAGCCGGGCCGGCACATCCGCTGCCGCGTTGGCGTGGACAGTCCCGCAGCCACCTTCGTGTCCGGTGTTCAAGGCCGCCAGCAACTCGGTGACCTCCGCCCCACGGACCTCCCCCACCACCAGTCGGTCCGGTCGCATGCGCAGGGCCTGGCGCACCAGGTCCCGCAAGGTGACCCGGCCCGCGCCCTCCTGGTTCGCCGTACGGGATTCGAGCCGCACCACGTGCGGATGGTCGGGCCGCAGCTCGGCCGAGTCCTCGGCCAGCACGATCCGCTCACGCTCCCCCACCAGCCCGAGAAGGCTGGACAGCAGCGTGGTCTTCCCCGTGCCCGTGCCTCCGCTGATCAGGAACGACAGGCGGGCATCGATCAGGGCCCGCAGCAGCCGGTCGCCTCCCGGCGGCACGGTCCTCGCGGCGACCAGCTCTTCCACCGAGAACGCCCGCGGACGCACCACCCGCAGCGCCAGACAGGTCGAACCGACCGCCACCGGCGGGATCACCGCGTGCATCCGCGTCCCGTCGGGGAGCCGGGCGTCGACCCACGGCCGGGCGTCGTCCAGCCGCCGCTCCGCCACCGCCGCGAGCCGCTGGGCCAGCCTGCGGACCGATGCGGCGTCCGCGAACGTCACCTCGGTGAGTTCGAGACCGCATCCCCGGTCCACCCACACCCGGTCGGGGGCGGACACCAGCACATCCGTCACGGCCGGATCCGCCAGCAAGGGCTCCAAGGGCCCGGTGCCCACCAGCTCGCAGCGCAATGTCTCGGTGCCGCCGAGCACTTCGGTGTCTCCCAGCAGCCGTCCCTGCGCACGCAGCGCAGCCGCGACCCTGGCCGGGGTGGGCTCGGCTCCGCTCTCCGCGAGCCGCTGTCGTACGGCATCCAGCAGTCCGGTGCTCATGAGGCACCCCCGGCCAGCGCCCGGTCCCAGAAGGCCGCGCAGAACCGCGAGAGCGGACCACGCCCGCCTCCGGGCGGCGCGCCCTGGTCCTGGGCTGCGAACAGTCCTGCGTCCAGCGGCAGTTCACCGGCGAGAGGCAGGCCCAGCGCGTCAGCCACCCACTGGTCGTCCAGTCCCGACGCGTACGGCCCGCGCACCACGACCCGCAGGTCCTGGAGCACCATGCCCACAGCCGACGCCACGCGGTTCGCCGCGGCGACCGCCCGCAGCTCGCCCGGCACCACCAACAGCCCGAGATCCAGCTGGGCCAGCGCCTCCGCCACGGCTTCGTCCACCCGGCGCGGGAGATCCACGACCATCACACCGCCCCGCCTGCGGGCCGCGGCAAGAACGGAGCGCATGGCCTCCGGCGGAACCACCACGGAATCGCCGCGATCCCAGCTCAGAACCCGGAGCTGGTGGAGCTCCGGCAGCGACTCCTCCAGCGCGCCGCCGGCGACGCGCCCCTTGGACGCGGCGAAATCAGGCCACCTTCTCCCGGCTGTCTGCTCCCCGCCGAGCAGCACATCGACGCCGCCTCCGAGGGGATCCCCGTCGACGAGCATGGTCCGCCGGCCCGTCCTGGCGGCGGACACGGCCAGCGCACAAGCGAGCGTCGATGCCCCCGCGCCTCCCCGGCCTCCCATGACGCCGACGGTCAGGGCCTGCTCCCCGACGCCCTCGACGACGTCCGCGATCCGGTCCAGAAGCCAGCTCTCGGCGTCCGGCAGCCGCAACACGCAGTCGGCGCCGATCTCCACTGCCCGCCGCCAGACGTCAGGGTCGTCCTGGTCACGCCCGACGAGCAGCACGCCCTGCCGCCGGGTGGCGCCCCGGCAGCGAGCCGCCGCGTCGTCGCCGACGAGGACCAGCGGGGCCCCTTCCCAGCCACCCCCGCGCTCCGGCACCGAGTGGTGGACGTCCGGTTCGGCCCCGGCGGCCGCGCACAGCCGCAGCAGATCGTCGAGCAGTTCGAGGTCCTCGGTGACGATCAGGGGCCCGTCCCGCCGGCCTTCGGCGCCGGGTGTCCTCTGCGATGTGATGGATCCAGCCACGATCTCCACTCCTTCTTACTTCGATCTCGCTCACTTACGAGATCTGTGATTCCGGCCACCCACGAAGAGCGCGGGTGGAATCACAGTGGAGCCCGCTGGAAAAACGTGTGGATCTCGCTGAAAAACTGTGGACAACTAGCCCCTTGTGAATATCCCCGTCGCTCATACCGGTGACTCCCGGGAGCACCCCTTCCGCTACGCACAGTGACGGTTCAGAGTGGTGTGAAGCCGCCGCCGACGAAGCCGTCAGGAAGGGAGAAGGATCATCATGAGCTCTGTCCGAGAGCCGAAAATGCGTCCGGACATGCGACGACCCCCGCCGGGGGGGAGAGCGGGGGTCGTCTCTCCGGCCGACTCGGGGGGGGAGGAGCCGGACCGGGTTAGCACGGTCGCGAACGATCCGTGACTTCCATGGTGTACCCGAGAGCCTTCTCAGGCAAACCCACACGCCCGAGCGTACGCCGAATGGCGGGCACCTATGCTCTGCTCGTGGAAAACCACTCCTTGCCTCGCGCAGCTGCCTTCTTTGATCTGGACAAGACGGTCATTGCGAAGTCGTCGACGCTGACCTTCAGCAAGTCCTTCTACCAAGGCGGCCTGATCAACCGACGGGCCGTACTGCGGACCGCCTATGCCCAGTTCGTTTTTCTCGCCGGCGGCGCCGACCACGACCAGATGGAGCGGATGCGGCAGTACCTGTCCGCCCTCTGCAAGGGGTGGAACGTGCAGCTGGTGAAGGAGATCGTCGCGGAGACCCTCCACGACCTGATCGATCCGATCATCTACGACGAAGCGGCGTCCCTCATCGAGGAACACCACACCGCCGGCCGCGACGTCGTGATCGTGTCCACTTCGGGCGCGGAGGTGGTCGAGCCGATCGGCGAGCTGCTCGGTGCGGACCGGGTGGTGGCGACCCGCATGGTGGTCGGTGACGACGGCTGCTTCACCGGTGATGTGGAGTACTACGCCTACGGGCCGACCAAGGCCGAGGCGGTCAAGGAGCTCGCCGCCTCCGAGGGGTACGACCTCGACCGTTGCTACGCCTACAGCGATTCGATCACCGATGTACCGATGCTGTCGTCCGTCGGCCATCCGTACGCGGTGAACCCCGACCGGGCGCTGCGGCGTGAAGCCGTCAGCCGCGGCTGGCCTGTTCTTGTCTTCAACCGACCGGTGCGGCTGAAGCAGCGGATCCCCGCTTTCTCCCTGCCGCCGCGCCCCGCCCTCGTCGCCGCGGCGGCGGTGGGTGCGGCGGCCGCCACCGCCGGTCTCGTCTGGTACGCCAGCCGACGCCGGAGTGCGGCAGCTGCGGCTGCCCAGGCCGCTGCGGCCGGTGTGATGGACCGAGTCATCGACCGCGCCTCAGAACGCTTCGCCCGTATTTGAACCCAAAAGTAAAGAACCGCAGCTTGGGCTTCCGCTTCCTTGCGGGCAGGAGTAAAAAGGAGTCAACGGCCCGCGAGACCTAGGACATCCGAGAGGATCACCCAATAACGCATGAAGGCCCCACGGACCGAGCATGAAAACTGAGCACCCACGCGACGTCGACCCGTCGATTACGGGCCAGCCGCACCAGGTGACGGGCAGAAGTTCCCGACCTGATGGGCACTATCTCGAGGACGCTTGGTAACTCGGTGGACATGCCAGCGGCGGTACCAATACCGGTACCGCCGCAACCCTGTTCAGGGCCTTTCGAGCCTGCGCCCACGGACGCCGCAGCGTCCGGGACCGCCCAGGCCGCCCCGCTCAAGCCCCGCCCCGCTCAAGCACTCCAGCCACGCACTGGATCGCTCAAGCCCCGCGCTCATGCGCTCAAGCCGCGCCTCGCTGAAGCGCCTCGCACACCGCGGTGGACTCCCTGACACCCAGCTCCACGGACCGCCCGCAATGGGCGATCCAGGCCGCCATGCCCTCGGGGGTACCGGAGCGATAGCCGTCGAAGGCCGCGACATAGGCCGCGCGCCCCTGCTCGGCATGCCCGACCTCCGCAGGGCAGATCGACTTGGGATCAAGACCGCTGCCGATCAGCACGATCCGTTCGGCGGTGCGAGCCACCAGGCCGTTGAAGGTGCCGAAGGGACGGAGCGCCAGGAGTTCCCCGTGCACGACGGCGGCGGTGACCAGCGCGGGCGCCGAGCTGCCGGAGATGATCAGTTCGGCAAGTCCGTCCAGCCGTCCGTTCACCTCGCCCGCCTCCGGCATCGGCGCCTCGATCAGCGGCTCGTCCACCGGCTCGCCGGCCAGCCGGGGCCGCCCCACGGTCTCGTCGTCACCGGCACCACTCGCCGCGACCAGATGCAGCCGGGCCAGCACTCGGATCGGTGACTGCCGCCACACAGAAAGGAGTTGCCCCGCCTCGGCGGTCAGCCGCAGTGCGGCGCCGACCGTTCGCGCCTCCGGCTCGACGCCGAAGTCGGTGCGCCTGCGGACCTCTTCGAGCGCCCAGTCGGCGCCGGAGAGCGCCGCCGAAGCACGCGCGCCGCGCAGCGCCGCCTCCGAGGTGACCTCGGTGCTGCGCCGCCGCATGACCCGGTGACCGTAGACCCGGTCGACCGCCTTGCGTACGGAATCAACGGCGTCGGGGACACCCGGCAGGGAGCCGAGGGCGGCAAGGGGGTCGACCGACGAGGCATTCGTACTCATAAGTAGCGAGGCTACGCGCCATCGGCGTACGCCCCACCTTGGAGTGGTCTTCTTCACGCACTTCGACCACAGCGCGCGATAGAGCCACTACGGTAGGTGAACATGAAGATCGCTTTCGTAGGGAAGGGCGGCAGCGGAAAGACCACGCTGTCGTCGCTGTTCATTCGCCACCTGGCCGCCAATGAGGCCCATGTGGTGGCCGTCGACGCCGACATCAACCAGCATCTGGGGGCCGCGCTCGGTCTCGACGAGGCGGAGGCGGCCGCCCTGCCCGCCATGGGCGCGCACCTCTCCTTGATCAAGGACTACCTGAGGGGTTCCAACCCCCGCATCGCCTCCGCGGAGACGATGATCAAGACCACGCCCCCGGGAGAGGGCTCGCGTCTGCTGCGCGTGAACGAGGACAACCCCGTCTACGACGCCTGTGCGCGCGTCGTGCATCTCGACGACGGGGACATCCGGCTGATGGCGACCGGACCGTTCACGGAGTCGGACCTCGGGGTGTCCTGCTACCACTCCAAGGTCGGCGCGGTGGAGCTCTGTCTGAATCACCTCGTCGACGGCCGCGACGACTACGTGGTGGTCGACATGACGGCCGGCTCGGATTCCTTCGCGTCCGGGATGTTCACCCGTTTCGACATGACATTCCTGGTGGCCGAGCCCACCCGCAAGGGGGTGTCCGTCTATCGCCAGTACAAGGAGTACGCACGGGACTTCGGCATCGAGCTGAAGGTCGTGGGCAACAAAGTGCAGGGCCCGGACGATGTGGACTTCCTGCGGGACGAGGTGGGCGACGACCTGCTGATCACCGTCGGCCACTCCGACTGGGTGCGCGGGATGGAGAAGGGCCGGCAGTCTCCTTTCGAACTGCTCGAGGCGGACAACCGCATGTCCCTCCAGGCACTGCAGAACGCCGCGGAGGACACGTACGACAACCGCGATTGGGAGCGCTACACGCGCCAGATGGTGCACTTCCATCTCAAGAACGCGGAGAGCTGGGGGAACGCGAAGACAGGGGCCGACCTGGCGGCGCAGGTCGACCCCTCCTTCGTGCTCCATGAGCACGCCGCCGACGTCAGTGCTGCTCTGCCTGCTTGACCTTGGCGCCGGGTGCGGCCTGGGCGGAGGGCTGGGTGGCCAGGAAGGCCGCCCAGCCGTTCTTCGGCTTCTGGCCGACCTTGAGGGTGCGCATCTTCTCCAGGACCTTCGGGTCCTGGACGTCCAGCCAGTCCGCGAGCTGGCGGAAGGACACGCACCTCACGTCCTTCTTCACACAGACCGTGGCGATCGTGTCCTCGACGGCGCGCATGTAGGTGCCGCCGTTCCAGGACTCGAAGTGGTTGCCGATGATCAATGGGGCACGGTTGCCCTCGTAGGCGCGGTCGAAGGCCTTGACCAGGCCGTCACGCATCTGCTTTCCCCAGTATTCGTGCTTGGAGGGGTCGCCCTTCGAGGTCGTCCCCGACTGGTTGACCATGAAGTTGTAGTCCATGGCCAGCGTCTCGAAGGCACGGCCGGGGACCGGGACCATCTGGAGTGAGAGGTCCCACAGACCGAGCTCCTTCTTGGGCCAGATCTGGTCGTTGACCCCGCTGGTGTCGTAGCGCATACCCAACTCGCTGGCGGCGCGGACGAAGTTCTTCCGGCCTTCCAGGCAGGGGGTGCGGGCGCCGATGAGCTCCTTGTCGTAGTCGAAGGGCAGCGGGGGCTCGTTCTTCAGGCCCGCGTTGGTCTTCCAGTTCTTCACGAACGACTTGGCCTGGCTGAGTTCGCTCTTCCACTCGGCGACGGACCAGTTGCCCACACCGCCGTCCTTGCCGCAGAAGTGGCCGTTGAAGTGGGTGCCCACCTCGTTGCCCTCTAGCCAGGCGCCGCGCAGTTCGCGCACGGTGTCCTTGATGCCTTCGATGTCATTGAAGCCGATGTCGGAGCGCCCGGCCGCGTGCTGCGGCGGGTCGTACATCGTCGCCTTCTCCTCCGGCAGGAGGTACACGCCACTGAGGAAGTAGGTCATCGTGGCGTCGTACTTCTCGGCGACACGGCGGAAGTGGGAGAACAGCTTCTGGCTGTCCTCCCCCGCCCCGTCCCACGAGAACACCACGAACTGCGGCGGCTTCTCACCGGGCTTCATCCGCTCCGGCTCGAGCAGACCGGGCTGGGCGCCGGTGAAGGCCGTGGAGCCGTCGCCGATCAGGCGCACCGCGCTCTGGGGGCCAGGGGCAGCCTTCTTGGCACCGGGCGTGCCCTGGTGCCCGCTCTCGTCGGGGCCGGAGCAGCCCGCGAGTCCCGCGATCAGCGCCGTGACGGCTGCGCCGACGGCGACCCGCTGTGTGGCGGCCTTCATCCGTCCACCCTCTTTCGTATGACTTTGTGTTTTTACGACCGGCGTCGATGGCGCCGACAAAGTCGCATCGGGGTGGCGATGGAGAGGGTGCGACGAGCCGCATTCAAAGGATTAATCACTGGCACGGGTGAAAGATTGCCCTATTTGCCCCGGAAATAATGCCGCAGTCTTTACTCTCCATTACGATCCATTTACCGAGAGTTGAGAATCCCGCCACTGCACGCCGTGACCCACGGCCGCGTCCCCACATTCCGCGACCGCGCTGCCCCGGAGGAGACGGGAAACATGTCTGCCTGCGTCCCCACTCGCACCGACGACCCTTCTCGCAAGAAGCCGAAGTACCGGAAGAACAGGAAGTCCCGCACCGCGCGGGAGAAGCCCGTGCCCCACGCATCCGCCCAGGACGGCGGGTCCGCGCCCCCCGGACCCGACAGTCCGCACAGCCAGCCCCCGCCCGGTGAAGGCGGCCGCCGCTTCCGCATCGCGGGTGCCGATCTGTCCGCGTCGGTCGCCGTGTTCCTGATCGCGCTGCCGCTCTCCCTCGGCATCGCACTCGCCACCGGCGCACCCCTCCAGGCGGGGCTCGTGGCGGCCGCCGTCGGCGGCCTCGTGGCGGGACGGCTGGGCGGGGCCCCGCTCCAGGTCAGCGGGCCCGCCGCCGGCCTGACCGTCGTCACCGCCGATCTGATCCATCAGTACGGTTGGCGCGTCACCTGCGCCATCACCGTCGTCGCCGGCTTCGCCCAAGTCGGCCTTGCCGCTCTGCGCGTGGCCCGTTCGGCGCTCGCCGTCAGCCCCGCGATCGTGCACGGCATGCTCGCAGGCATCGGCGTCACGATCGCCCTGGCACAACTGCACATCGTGCTCGGCGGCACCCCGCAGAGCTCCGCCATCGCCAATGTCGGTGCGCTGCCCGCACAGTTGGCCGACCTCCATCCGGCCGCGCTCTCCGTGAGCGTCCTGACCGTCGTCATCCTGCTGGCATGGCCGCGGATCCCCGGGCCTGCGGGCCGGATCGTCCGGAAGATCCCTGCTGCCCTCGCCGCCGTCGCGGCCGCGACCACCCTCGCCGTGATCGCCGGGCTGCGCCTGCCGCTGGTGGACCTGCCGTCGTGGAGCAGTCATGCCCTGCCCGCGCTGCCGGACGGCCCCGTGCTGGGCCTCATCGCCGCCGTCCTGACCATCACCCTCGTCGGCAGCGTGGAGTCACTGCTCTCCGCCGTGGCGGTGGACAAGCTGGTGGCCGCCCGCAAACAGCCCACCGTCCGCATCCCGCGCGCCGACCTCGACCGGGAGCTGGCCGGTCAGGGCGCTGCCAACGTCCTGTCCGGGGCGCTCGGCGGCCTGCCGATCACCGGAGTCGCGGTACGCAGTTCGGCGAATGTGTCCGCCGGCGCCGTCAGCCGCAACTCCACGATGCTGCACGGTCTGTGGATCGTGCTCGCGGCGCTGCTGCTCGTACCCGTACTCGATCTGATTCCGCTGGCCGCCCTCGCCGCCCTGGTGATGGTCGTGGGCGTCCAGATGGTCAAGGTCACCCATCTGCGCAGCGTGCGGCAGAACCGCGAGATGCTGGTGTACGCGGCCACGTCGATCGCGGTCGTCCTCACCGGAGTTCTGGAGGGTGTCGCGATCGGGATCGCCATGGCGGTCGCTGTCGCTCTGCACCGGCTGACCAGGACGCGTATCACCGTCGAGGAGCAGGGCGAGGAGCATGCGCGTTCGCACCGGGTGCGGGTACGCGGGCAGTTGACCTTCCTCGCCGTCCCCCGGCTGAGCCGGATGCTGGGCCAGGTGCCGCACGGGGAGCCCTGTGTGGTCGAGCTGGACGGGTCGTACATGGACCATGCCGCGTACGAGGCGCTGCACGACTGGCAGGCCTCCCATGTCGCGCAGGGCGGCACGGTGGAGTTCACCGGCCGGGCCGGAGGCCGGATCAGCGAAGCCGCCTCCCAGACCCACGGCTGTTGCCGTCCCTGGACCCCGTGGCGCAATCACCACTGCGACACCCGCACCCGGCGCGCCTCGATGCACCAACTGGCCCACGGCCTCAGCTCCTTCCAGCGCAACACCGCTCCGCTGGTGCGCGATGAACTGGCCCGGCTGGCCCGCGAGGGTCAGCAGCCCTCGCAGCTCTTCCTGACCTGCGCGGACTCCCGCCTGGTCACCAGCATGATCACGGCCAGCGGGCCCGGTGATCTGTTCACCGTGCGCAATGTCGGGAACCTGGTGCCGCTGCCCGGGGAGGAGAGCGGGGACGACTCCGTAGCGGCCGCCATCGAGTACGCCGTGGACGTGCTGAAAGTCAGCTCCATCACGGTCTGCGGACACTCGGGCTGCGGCGCGATGCAGGCCCTGCTGAGCGCGACGGACGACGGAGGACGCACCCCGCTGCGGCGGTGGCTGCGGCACGGTCAGCCGAGCCTGGAGCGGATGCGCAGCCGGCATCGCACCTGGGCGAGGATCTCCGGGCGGCTGCCCGCGGATGCGGTGGAGCAGCTCTGTCTGACCAATGTGGTGCAGCAGTTGGAGCATCTGAAGGCCCACGAGGGCGTGGCGCGGCGCATCGCCGAAGGTTCGCTGGAGCTGCACGGCATGTACTTCCATGTCGGCGAGGCACAGGCGTATCTCCTCGCCAACAGTGACGACCACGAGGTCGAGGCGGTCTTCGACCGGGTCGCCCCCACCCCGTCGTCGCTGACCGAGACGCGCGCCTGAACCAATCCCCCACCCCGTCCGTGAGAACGTATGGCCCCTCCTTCCCGCCGCCCGGGAAGGAGGGGCCGCCCAACAGGCGCCCCAGGCCCATAGGTCTAAACCAATCTCCGGAAGGCCCTTGTCACCCGGCCATCTGGCTGATGAGCTATGGCCTGGGACACATAGGCACATAGGACGCCCTGGGAAAGGGAGATGTCGTGAGCAACGAAAGCCTGGCCAACCTGCTCAAGGAAGAGCGGCGGTTCGCGCCGCCGACCGAGCTGGCCGCGCACGCCAACGTGACGGCGGAGGCGTACGAGCAGGCCGAGGCGGACAGGCTTGGCTTCTGGGCCGAGCAGGCACGGAGGCTGACTTGGGCCACCGAGCCGACCGAGACCCTCGACTGGAGCAACCCGCCCTTCGCGAAGTGGTTCGCGGACGGCAAACTCAACGTCGCGTACAACTGCGTGGACCGTCATGTCGAAGCCGGCAACGGCGACCGTGTCGCGCTCCACTTCGAGGGCGAGCCCGGCGACAGCCGTTCCGTCACCTACGCGGAGCTCAAGGACGAGGTCTCGCGCGCCGCGAACGCGCTCACCGAACTGGGCGTGCAGAAGGGCGACCGCGTCGCCGTCTACCTCCCGATGATCCCCGAGGCCGTCGTGGCCATGCTGGCCTGTGCCCGCATCGGTGCCGCGCACTCGGTGGTCTTCGGCGGTTTCTCCGCCGACGCCGTCGCCTCCCGCATCCAGGACGCGGACGCGAAGCTGGTCATCACCTCCGACGGCGGCTACCGCCGGGGCAAGCCGAGCGCGCTCAAGCCCGCCATCGACGACGCCGTCGCCCGGTGCCCGCAGGTCGAGCATGTGCTGGTGGTGCGGCGTACCGGCCAGGACACCGACTTCACCGAGGGCCGGGACGTGTGGTGGCACGACATCGTCGGCCGCCAGTCCGCCGAGCACATCCCGGAGGCGTTCGACGCGGAGCACCCGCTCTTCATCCTCTACACCTCCGGCACGACCGGTAAGCCGAAGGGCATCCTGCACACCTCCGGCGGCTACCTGACCCAGGCCGCGTACACCCACAACGCCGTCTTCGACCTCAAGCCGGAGTCGGACGTCTACTGGTGCACCGCGGACATCGGCTGGGTGACCGGCCACTCGTACATCGTGTACGGGCCGCTCGCCAACGGCGCCACCCAGGTGATGTACGAGGGCACGCCCGACACCCCGCACCAGGGCCGGTTCTGGGAGATCGTGCAGAAGTACGGCGTCACGATCCTCTACACGGCGCCGACCGCGATCCGCACCTTCATGAAGTGGGGCGAGGACATCCCCGCCAAGTTCGACCTGTCCAGCCTGCGTGTCCTCGGATCGGTCGGCGAGCCGATCAACCCGGAGGCATGGATCTGGTACCGGGAGAACATCGGCGCAGGCAAGACGCCCATCGTCGACACCTGGTGGCAGACGGAGACCGGCGCGATGATGATCTCGCCGCTGCCGGGCGTCACCGAGACCAAGCCCGGATCGGCGCAGCGGGCGCTGCCCGGCATCTCCGCGACCGTCGTCGACGACGAAGCCAACGAGGTGCCGAACGGCGGTGGCGGCTATCTCGTCCTCACCGAGCCGTGGCCGTCGATGCTGCGCACCATCTGGGGCGACGACCAGCGGTTCATCGACACGTACTGGTCGCGTTTCGAGGGCAAGTACTTCGCCGGTGACGGTGCCAAGAAGGACGACGACGGCGATATCTGGCTGCTCGGCCGGGTGGACGACGTGATGCTGGTGTCCGGCCACAACATCTCGACGACCGAGGTGGAGTCGGCTCTGGTCTCGCACCCGAAGGTCGCCGAGGCGGCGGTCGTGGGCGCGAAGGACGAGACGACCGGGCAGGCGATCGCGGCGTTCGTGATCCTGCGCGGTACGGCGAGTGTGGACGAGGGCCTGGTCAACGAGCTGCGCAACCACGTCGCCTCGGTGCTCGGCCCGATCGCCAAGCCGAAGCGGATCCTGCCGGTGGCGGAGCTGCCGAAGACCCGTTCGGGCAAGATCATGCGCCGCCTGCTGCGTGATGTCGCCGAGAACCGCCAGCTCGGCGATGTCACGACGCTGACCGACTCGTCGGTCATGGAGCTGATCCAGACCCAGCTGCCGAGCGCGCCGTCCGAGGACTGATCACGCACCTCTCCCCCGGCCACCTCTGCGCACACCACCGCGCCTCACACCACTGAGCGGCGCGGACCGCACCACGACGGGCACCCGGCGACAGCGCGCCGGGTGCCCGTTCCGCGCCTGAAGTGCACTTCACCCCATATCGCCCCGGAGCCATATGGGTAAGGTGAGGGACGCGTCAACAACGCGACAAGAAAGACCAAGGTGCGCCGGGAAGTCTGGTCGGCAAGTGATGAGCCATGCCCGCCCGACCGGAGGTCCCTCTCGTGCCCGCGCCCCGCTCCCGTAAATTTCTCGGTCTGCTCCCCCTGCCCGAGCGCACCTACGTGGCGGACACGCTGCGAGCCGAGACCGTCGGCGGCGTGCTGCTCCTGATCGCCGCCGTCACCGCGCTGATCTGGGCCAACACACCTCTCGGCGACAGCTACGAAGCCGTACGGGACTTCCATCTGGGCCCCGCCTCGCTCGGCCTCGATCTCTCCGTCCAGCACTGGGCCGCCGACGGCCTTCTCGCGATCTTCTTCTTCGTCGCCGGCATCGAACTCAAGCGTGAACTCGTCGCCGGCGAACTGCGTGATCCCCGCGCCGCCGCCCTCCCGGTCATCGCCGCGCTGTGCGGAATGGCCGCCCCGGCCGCCGTGTATCTGATCGTCAACACGTCCGCCGGCGGATCCACCGACGGCTGGGCCGTCCCCACCGCCACCGACATCGCTTTCGCGCTCGCCGTCCTCGCGGTCATCGGCACCTCTCTGCCCTCCGCGCTGCGCGCCTTCCTCCTCACGCTGGCCGTCGTCGACGACCTGTTCGCCATCATGATCATCGCGATCTTCTTCACCAGCGATATCGACTTCGTCGCCCTCGGCGGTGCGGTGGTGGGACTGGCCGTCTTCTGGCTGCTGCTGAGGAACGGTGTGCGGGGCTGGTACGTGTACGTGCCGCTGGCCCTGGTCATCTGGGGGCTGATGTACAACAGCGGCGTCCACGCCACCATCGCCGGTGTGGCCATGGGCCTGATGCTCCGCTGCACCCGGCGCGACGGGGAGGAGCACTCCCCCGGCGAGAAGATCGAGCACATCGTGCGCCCGCTGTCGGCGGGACTCGCCGTACCGCTGTTCGCACTGTTCGCCGCCGGCGTGTCGGTCTCCGGCGGCTCGCTCACGGAGGTCTTCACCCGGCCCGAGACCCTCGGCGTCGTGCTCGGACTGGTGTTCGGCAAGGCGGTCGGCATCTTCGGCGGCACCTGGCTCGCGGCCCGCTTCACCCGGGCCGAACTCAACGACGACCTCGCCTGGCCGGACGTCTTCGCGGTGGCCTCCCTCGCCGGGATCGGCTTCACCGTCTCGCTGCTGATCGGTGAACTCGCCTTCGCCGAGGACCCGGTGCTCGCCGACGAGGTCAAGGCCGCCGTCCTGGTCGGCTCCCTGATCGCCGCCGTCCTGGCAGGAGTACTGCTCAAACTGCGGGTACGCAGATACCGGGCGCTGTGCGACGAGGAGGAGCGTGACGAGGACCAGGACGGCATCCCCGACATCTACGAACAGGACAATCCGGCCTACCACTTGCGCATGGCCGAGATCTACGAGAAGAAGGCCGCCGAACACCGTCGTCACGCCGAAGCGGCGGGGGTGTCGCGCGGTAACGGCGACAGTCCGGCATGATCTGAGTCGGACCACAGGAGAGAGGGAGCAGCGATGAGCGACCCCGGCAGCAGTGCCGAGCGCAGTCTCGGCCAGCTGGTCGCCTCGGCGACCGCCGAGATGTCCGCGCTGGTGCACGACGAGATCGCCCTGGCCAAGGCGGAACTGAGGCAGGACGTCAAGCGAGGTGCGGTCGGCGGCGCGGCCATCAGCGTGGCGGGCGTCTTCGCGCTCTTCTCGCTTCCGGTCTTCAGCTTCGCGGCCGCGTACGGAATCCACAACTGGGGGCTCGGCCTTGCCTGGTGCTTCCTGATCGTGGGCGGAGCGTTCCTGCTGCTCGCGGGAATTCTGGCGCTCCTGGCCGTCACCAAGTTCAAGAAGGTCAAGCCGCCGGAGAAGTCGATCGCCTCGGCCAAACAGACGGCGGCCGTACTCCAGAGCGTCAAGCCGCATCCGCGCGTGTCTCAGGACCAGATCTCCGCCTGACCCGGGCCGCCGCGGGACCGCTCAGCACGGGTCCCGCGGCGGAGCGGGCCGTCGTGGGCGCCGCTCCCGGGGAGGGCATGGCGAACGTGCCGTACTCGGGTATGGGACGCTCGTCTGCATGACGGCCCCTGACACCGGTACGGGCAGCCCCGTACGCATCGACGGTCCCTGGACCCATCGCGACGTGGCGGCCAATGGTGCGCGCTTCCACATCGCCGAGGTCGGCGACGGGCCGCTGGTGATGTTCCTCCACGGTTTTCCGCAGTTCTGGTGGACGTGGCGGCACCAGATGACGGCGCTCGCTGACGCGGGGTACCGGGCGGTGGCCATGGATCTGCGAGGCGTGGGAGGCAGCGACCGTACGCCGCGGGGTTACGACCCCGCGAACCTCGCGCTCGACATCACCGGGGTGGTGCGCTCCCTCGGCGAGCCGGACGCGGCACTGGTCGGGCACGATCTCGGCGGATACCTCGCATGGACCGCCGCGGTGATGCGGCCGAAGCTGGTGCGCAGGCTGGCCGTCTCCTCGATGCCGCATCCGCGCCGGTGGCGTTCGGCGATGCTCTCCGACTTCGCGCAGAGCCGGGCCGGGTCCTACGTCTGGGGCTTCCAGCGGCCGTGGCTGCCGGAGCGTCAGCTCGTCGCGGACGACGCGGCCTTGGTGGGCAAGCTGATCCAGGAGTGGTCCGGCCCGCAGCCTCCCGACGCGGACACGCTCGACGTGTACCGCCGGGCGATGAGCATTCCCTCGACGGCGCACTGCGCGGTCGAGCCGTACCGGTGGATGGTGCGCTCGCTCGCGCGGCCCGACGGGATCCAGTTCAACCGCCGGATGAAGCGGCCGGTCCGGGTGCCGACCCTGCATCTGCACGGCTCCCTGGACCCGGTGATGCGCACTCGCAGCGCGGCGGGCTCGGGTCAGTACGTCGAAGCCCCGTACCGCTGGCGGCTGTTCGACGGCCTCGGCCACTTTCCGCACGAGGAGGACCCGGTGGCCTTCTCCTCCGAACTCATCAACTGGCTGAAGGATCCCGAGCCCGACCGGTAGACCCTGCCGGCGGCCGGCATCGCGCTCGCCGGAACGCTTGCCTGAACGCCGGCCGGAACACTTGTCTGACGAACAGCCAAATGCCTGGCGCATAGGCCAATTGGCCGCTCCTGACACGGTTACCGACCATGGGGCACGGGCAGACGTCCCGGTATGGGCTGGACGCACGACTACGGTGACGCAGCACGCAACCGTCGCTCGGCCAATGGGCCGAACATTCATGACAGGGGTGGCCTGCAAGCGCAGGGCCATGATCACGCGGTACAAGGGATCGGGATTCCCCGCATCCTCCGGCGCCGCGCACGCTGGATGTCCGCCCGGCTGCGGCATACCCGCGGCTGACGCCGGCTCCACCGACACCGCTTTGCCGACATCGCTCCACCGACACCGCTGTGCCTGCACCGTCTGCGGCTACAGGCGCCTGCGGCTCGCAGCCACGGCGCCCCGCCGCTTTCCCAGGTGCGCGGGGCTCGCGGCCACACCGCTCGCCGCTACAGCGCGCAGTTCTGGCTGTCGACCTGCTGGTTGGCGGCCAGGCCGGCCCTGATGTCCGCGGCGATCTCGTCCACGGTCAGGGCGTAACCGGTGTTCGGGTCGTCCAGCGACCTGGCGAAGATGACGCCGGACACCGTGCCCTCGGGCGTGAGCAGCGGTCCGCCCGAGTTGCCCTGGCGGACGGTGGTGAACAGCGAGTACACGTCGCGTTGCACTGTGCCGCGCCGGTAGATGTCGGGGCCGTTGGCGTTGATCCGGCCGCGGACGCGGGCCGAGCGGACGTCGTACGCACCGTTCTCGGGGAAGCCGGCGACGATCGCGCTCTCCCCGCTGCGCGCGTCCGCGTCGGCGAACTGCAGCGGCCTGGCCTTCAGATCGGGCACGTCCAGGACCGCGATGTCGCGCTCCCAGTCGTAGAGCACGACGCGCGCGTCGTAGAGCCGGCCCTCGCCGCCTATCTGGACGGTCGGCTCGTCCACGCCGCCGACGACGTGCGCGTTGGTCATGACCCGCCGCTGGCCGAAGACGAAGCCCGTGCCTTCGAGCACCTTGCCGCAGCTCTGCGCCGTACCGACGACCTTGACGATGGACTGCTGGGCGCGGGCGGCGACCGGGCTGCCCGCGAGCGCCGGGTCCGGCGGACGGACCTCGGTGATGGGCTCGTTGGCGAACGGGCTGAAGACCTGCGGGAAGCCGTTCTGCGCGAGGATGGAGGAGAAGTCCGTGAACCAGGTGGACGCCTGCGGCGGCATCACGCGGGACACGCCGAGCAGCACCTTGGAGCTGCGGACTTCCTTGCCGAGTGTGGGCAGGGAGGTCCCGGCGAGGGCCGAGCCGATCAGCCAGGCGACCAGCAGCATCGCCACCACGTTGACCAGCGCGCCGCCGGTGGCGTCCAGGGCCCGGGCGGGTGACCAGGTGATGTACCGGCGCAGTTTGTTGCCGAGGTGCGTGGTGAAGGCCTGACCGACCGAGGCGCAGACGATCACGATGATGATCGCGACGATCGCGGCGGTGGTGGACACCTCGGAGTCGTTGGTCAGCTCACCCCAGAGCACGGGCAGCAGATACACCGCCACGAGTCCGCCTCCGAGGAAGCCGATCACGGACAGGATGCCGACGACGAAGCCCTGGCGATACCCGACGATTGCGAACCATACGGCGGCGACCAGCAACAAGATGTCGAGCACGTTCACCGTCATTAGCCTCGCAATTTCGTCGCCGGGTGGTCCGTCCCGGCACTGATGTCCCAGGGTCAGCCTGTCATGAGCGCCAGTCCAGAGGGACCTGCTTGCCGCGGTCCCACGGTCGTTCCCAGCCGGCGAAGTGCAGGATGCGGTCGATCACGCCGGCCGTGAAACCCCACACCAGGGCCCCTTCGACCAGAAATGCCGGACCTCGGTGCCCGCTGGGGTGCATCGTCGTCACGCGGTTCGCCGGATCCGTGAGATCCGCCACGGGCACGGTGAAGACGCGGGCCGTCTCCGCGGGGTCGACCGCGCCGACGGGGCTCGGGGTGCGCCACCAGCCCAGTACGGGTGTGACGACGAAACTGCTCACCGGGATGTAGAGCCTCGGCAGCACGCCGAAGATCTGGACACCTGACGGATCGAGCCCGGTCTCCTCCTCGGCTTCGCGCAGGGCCGCCCACAGGGGGCCGGTGGTCGCCGGATCGCCGTCCGCGGGATCCAGGGCGCCCCCCGGGAAGGAGGGCTGTCCCGCGTGCGAGCGCAGGCTGCCCGCCCGCTCCATCAGCAACAGCTCGGGGCCCGCCGGACCCTCGCCGAAGAGGATGAGGACGGCGGACTGCCGCCCGCTGCCGCTCTCGGGCGGCAGGAACCTGCTGAGCTGCTCGGGCCGGACGGTCTCGGCGGCGCGCACGACGGGGTCCAGCCACTCCGGCAGGCCGTCGCTGGTGACGGTCACATCGCCGCCGGACACACCGCTCTCGTACACGTCCTGGCCCCGGGTTCTGTCGTACGTCTCTTCTCCTGCGCGCATCCGCGGCACCCCCTCGCTCACAACGCGCCGGGGCGCTCGGATCGTTCCGCCGGGTGCCCGGCGGAGCGGACGGGGGGTGGCGTCACTCGCTCGCCCCCAGCGGCGGGGCCGGCTTGCCCGGATAGTCGGGCGGCGGACTCAGCCGCTGGCCGGGCTGACCGCCCATCTCGTACTTCAGGAGCTTCTTCGCCTTCTCCGGGTCGGTCTCGCCCTCCCCGTACGACGGGCACAGATGGGCGATCGGGCAGGCACCGCAGGCCGGCTTGCGGGAGTGGCAGATACGGCGGCCGTGGAAGATCACCCGGTGCGAGAGCATGGTCCACTCGGACTTCGGGAAGATCTCGGCGATCTCCGCCTCGACCTTCTCGGGATCCTCCTGCTCGGTCCACTTCCAGCGGCGCGCCAGCCGGCCGAAGTGGGTGTCGACGGTGAGGCCGGGGACGCCGAAGGCATTGCCGAGGACCACGAACGCGGTCTTGCGGCCCACGCCGGGGAGGCTGACCAGATCCTTGAGGTTGCCCGGGACCTCTCCCCCGAAGTTGTCCCTCAGCGCCACGGACAGGCCGATCAGTGCCTTGGTCTTGGCCCGGAAGAAGCCGGTGGGCCGGAGGATCTCCTCCAGCGTCTCCGGCTCGGCCGCCGCCACGTCCTCGGGGGTCGGGTACTTCGCGAACAGCGCGGGCGTCGTCTGGTTCACCCTCAGGTCCGTCGTCTGCGCGGACAGGACCGTGGCGACCAGCAGTTCGAAAGGATTGCGGAAGTCCAGCTCCGGATGGGCGTACGGATAGACGTCGGCGAGCTCGCGATTGATCCGGCGCGCACGGCGGACCATCGCCAGCCGGGATTCCGGTTTGGGTGGCTTTGCGGCTTTCCGGGCGCCACTCGGCGGCTGTTCGCCCACAGCGGAATTTTGCTTTCCGGACACTCTTCAAGCCCCCTTGGCCTGCGCTCTCACGGCGAATTGGACACCCGGTCAGCCTACGGGCCACCACTGACATCCGCCCCGCTCCCCGGTAATCAGACCCAATCGGGCCCCTGCCGCACGAACAGACGCTCCAGTGCGTCAAACTTGTTGTGACTGATCGCACGAATATTTACTTGCCAGGGGCCGGTCGCGACGACGCCGTCGTACGCGGGTGTCCCCCGGGTAGGCACGGTGCGGTCCGGCATCATGGGGGCCACGGTCCCTGAGCAGGTCGACAAGGAGAGAACTCGTGGACGACGTTCTGCGGCGCGCCCCGCTCTTCGCGGCGCTCGATGACGAGCAGGCCGCGGAGCTCCGCGCCTCGATGAGTGAGGTGACGCTCGCCCGGAGCGACGCCCTCTTCCACGAGGGCGACCCCGGCGACCGCCTCTACGTGGTCACCGAGGGGAAGGTCAAGCTCCACCGCACATCCCCCGACGGCCGCGAGAACATGCTCGCCGTCCTCGGCCCGGGCGAGCTCATCGGCGAACTGTCGCTGTTCGACCCGGGACCGCGCACCGCGACCGCCAGCGCGCTGACCGAGGTGAAGCTCCTCGGCCTCGGCCACGGCGATCTCCAGCCCTGGCTGAACGTCCGGCCCGAGGTGGCCACCGCGCTGCTGCGCGCCGTGGCCCGCAGGCTGCGCAAGACCAACGACCAGATGTCCGACCTCGTCTTCTCCGACGTGCCGGGCCGAGTCGCCCGCGCGCTCCTCGATCTGTCGCGCCGCTTCGGTGTGCAGTCGGAGGAGGGAATCCACGTCGTCCACGACCTGACCCAGGAAGAGCTGGCCCAGCTGGTCGGCGCCTCCCGCGAGACGGTGAACAAGGCGCTGGCCGACTTCGCGCAGCGCGGCTGGCTGCGGCTCGAGGCCCGCGCCGTGATCCTGCTGGACGTGGAGCGGCTCGCCAAGCGCTCGCGCTGACGCGCCGGCGGTACACGCACACCGGCGTACGCGCAGCACAGGCACACAGCAGTCGAAGGGCGCGCCTTCTCGACGTTCAGGATCTTGCCGCGGATCGGCAGGATCGCCTGGTACATC